>CAJUPQ010000079.1 GCA_910588505.1 uncultured Hungatella sp.
GGCGTAGAGAGCGAGTACTATTGCTTAGGAATTAATGCAATGATGTACTAGTACAGTATTGCTTAAATTTCAGTGAATAAATTGCTTGATAGGCAATGCTGTACTAGAGCGTGTTTGAAAATTCATTCCCGCCAGATGCTATTTGAGCCAAATTCAGGTTACATAGCCCGCTATGCGCCCTTCATTTGGCTCAAATCTCCCACAAATTGTGACGCACATCTGTCAGAAAGCAATTTTCAAACACGCTCTAGCGGCTTTACCCAGGAAGACTTTGCAAAGCGCCTTGACACGACTCCTGAGAATCTGAGTCTGCTGGTCAGAGGAGAACAAAGACTTTCCATTGATATAGCTGTGAGGCTTTCCAGAATGTTGGGAACAAGCGTTGCGTATTGGCTGAATTTACAGAATGTGTATGATTCAATAATAGCCGAACCTACCTCATAAAAGAGCCGGACTCTTCCCTGCCCACAATACCTGCCACCGCCGTCGCAAAAATCCCAATGCAAAAAAATCTATTTTCCTTTGCAAACAGGAGTATTTTTGCTATAATAGGGCTATTATAGGAACACAGGAGGTAATGATTGTGGCAGAAGCGGAGAACAGAAATACTCACAAGGTATATGAGAAGGATAAAATCGGGGAAGTACAGATTGCAGATGAAGTGGTGGCCATTATCGCGGGGCTGGCGGCCACAGAGGTGGAGGGCGTGGACTCCATGGCAGGCAATATCACCAATGAGCTGGTGGGCAAGCTTGGCATGAGGAACCTTTCTAAGGGCGTGAAGGTGGATGTGACAGAGGAGCACGTGTCCGTGGATCTGTCTCTGAATATGAAGTACGGGTACAACATCCCGGCGGTTTCGGAGAAGGTGCAGGATAAGGTGAAGAGCGCGATTGAGAACATGACCGGACTCAATGTCCTGGACGTGAACATCAAGATAGCCGGCGTCAACATGGAAGAAGGACATTAGAAATTGTGGGAAAATGCGTCGTCGTCGCATTTTCCTGTTCAAAAGAGGCGTACCTTACAGGAGGATTTGGAGATGACCAGACGGGAGCTGCGGGAGCACTGTTTTAAGATGCTGTTCTGCACAAACTTTTATCCGGCAGAGGAGGCTGGCGAGCAGCTGGAGCGATATTTTGAGACGCCTGAGGAAGATGAGACTACGCCGGAGGGGGTATCCCAGATTCTTCATCAGGTGGATATGGATGAAAAGGACCAGGCCTATCTGCTGAAAAAGACAAAGGCAATGGCCGAGCATGTGACAGGGCTGGACGCCAGGATCAATGAGGTGGCCCAGGGCTGGAAGACCAGCCGCATGGGAAAGGCGGAACTGACCATTTTGAGGCTGGCCCTCTATGAGATGGTGTATGACGATGAGATCCCGGAGAAGGTGGCCATCAATGAGGCGGTGGAGCTGGCCAAGAAGTTCGGCGGGGAGGACGCTCCCTCCTTTATCAACGGGGTTCTGGCAAAGCTGGTGAAGGAAAGAAGCGATTCAGGAGACAAGACAGGGGCCGCAGGGCAGTAACGGCTGTCGGCGGAGAAAGTGAAGGGACTAGCGGCGGCAGGAACCGGGCCGGCGGAGGAAGTGAAGGGACCAGCGGCGGCAGGGACCGGGCCGACAGGACGAAAAGCTGGTCAGCAAAGGGCGTCGGCGGTGTCAGGCGTGGAGACGGAAGTAAAATCTATGGCAAGCATCTATTCGGTAACACAGGTTAACTCTTATATTAAAAATATGTTCGTTCAGGATTATCTTCTAAACCGCATCAGCGTGCGGGGGGAGATTTCCAACTGCAAGTATCACACTTCCGGACATATTTATTTTACATTGAAGGACAAATCAGGGACCTTATCTGCGGTAATGTTTGCGGGGCAGAGGAAAGGTCTCAATTTTCAGTTGCAGGAAGGGCAGCAGATCATTGTCACAGGCTCTGTGGACGTGTATGAGCGGGACGGGAGATACCAGCTTTATGCCAGGGAGATTAAGCGTGAAGGCGTTGGCGACCTGTTTGAGCGGTTTCAGAAGCTGCGGGATGAGCTGGAAGAGATGGGGATGTTTGCCCCGGAGTACAAGCAGCCCATTCCCAGATACGCCAGGACCGTGGGGGTGGTGACGGCCAGCACGGGGGCGGCTATCCGGGATATCATGAATATTTCGGCCAGGAGAAACCCCTATGTGCAGCTGGTGCTGTATCCGGCCCTGGTCCAGGGGGAGCAGGCAAAGTACAGTATCGTGGAGGGGATCAGGACCCTGGATCTGATGGGACTGGACGTGATCATCGTGGGAAGAGGCGGCGGCTCCATAGAAGATCTGTGGGCATTTAATGAAGAGATGGTGGCAAGAGCCATTTTTGAGTGTGAGACGCCGGTGATCTCCGCGGTGGGGCATGAGACGGATGTGACCATCGCGGACTATGTGGCGGATATGCGGGCCCCCACGCCTTCGGCGGCGGCGGAGCTGGCAGTGTTTGATTACAGGCAGTTTGAGGAACAAATGCAGAGATACCAGGATATCCTTACAAGGGGGATGCTTGGGCAGGTGGAATTGAGAAAGCATCAGGCAGAGCAGAGCAGGCTGCGGCTTATGATGCACCATCCCCAGAGGCAGCTCAATGAGAAGCGGCAGCAGCTTGCGGATATGGAGGAGCGAATGGGGAGCCTGATGGAACAGAGGTTGGTGGACAGGAAACACAGACTGGCCCTGATCAGCGGGAGGCTTAAAGATCTGTCGCCGCTGACACGGCTCAGCAAGGGATTTGGGTTTGTGACAGGAGCCGACGGGAAACGTGTGGAGTCCGTGAGCAAGGTGGAAGCGGGACAGGAGTTGTCCGTGCGACTGGCGGACGGGACAGTGAAGACGAAAGTGGAAGGGGTTTGGCCTCTTTGAGTATATTTTGGAAGGAATCGAAGTTAAAATGGAAGAGAAAACAGGGACAAGATCCATTGAAGAGACCATGGAAGAATTGGAATCCATTATTGAGAAGATGGAGGACAGGGAGAGTACTTTGGAGGATTCCTTTGCCTGCTTTGAGAGAGGCATGAAGCTGGTAAAGGAGTGCAGCCAGCGGATCGACAAGGTGGAGAAACAGATCATGGTCCTTAGTGAGGAGAGCGGGGAAACTTATGAGTTCTAGGGAGCAGTTGGAACAGTATACCGGAGAGGTGGAGGCGGTCATTGAGAGATACCTGCCCAGGAAGGCAGGATATCAGAGGACTGTCTTGGAAGCGATGAATTACAGCATGAAGGCCGGAGGGAAACGGCTGCGGCCTCTGTTTATGAGAGAAGTGTACCGATTGTTTGCAGGCGGGCCGGAGGGCGGCGGGGAAGCCGCAGTGGAGCCGTTTATGGCGGCTATTGAGATGATCCACACTTTTTCCCTGGTCCATGACGACCTGCCCTGTATGGACAACGACACCTTAAGGCGGGGCATGGATACCACCTGGGTAAAGTACGGGTACGATATGGCGGTGCTGGCCGGGGACGCTCTGGCTATCTACGCCTTTGAGACGGCGGCAAAGGCATTTTCTGTCAGTGACAGGCCTGACCTGGTGGGCCAGTGCATGGGGCTTTTGGCGGAGAAATCCGGCATCAGCGGCATGATCGGCGGGCAGACGGCGGACGTGGAGCTGACTGGGAAAGAGGTGAGCCCGGAGAAACTGGACTTTATCTACCGGCTGAAGACCGGGGCCCTTCTGGAGGTGTCCATGATGATCGGGGCCATCCTGGGAGGCGCTGACAGAGAGCAGGTAAAGGCTGTGGAGAAGATGGCCTCCTGCGTGGGGACGGCATTTCAGATTCAGGACGATATCCTGGATGTGGTGGGCGACGCCCGGGTCATCGGCAAACCGGTGCTGAGCGATGAGAAAAATGAGAAGACAACCTATGTGACACTGTATGGTATGGAGGCGGCCAGGAAGGCTGTCATGGAATTGTCAAAAGAGGCGGAGGAGATTCTTGAGAGCCTGCCCGGCGACCATGAATTTTTGTCCTGCCTGATTGACATTTTGATAACCAGAGTAAAATAAAAAGGACGATGTCTATGTTAGAAAGAATAAATGGGCCTCAGGACATTAAGGAGCTTAACCGGGAGGAACTGGAAATTCTGGCATCGGAGATCAGGCGATTCCTGATTGAAAAGATCAGCGCCACAGGCGGGCATCTGGCCTCCAATCTGGGGGTTGTGGAGCTGACTATGGCCATGTATCTGACCTTTGACCTTCCAAAGGACAAGATCATCTGGGACGTGGGCCATCAGGCCTACACCCACAAAATACTCAGCGGGCGGAAAGACTATTTTGACGATCTGCGCCAGTACGGGGGCTTAAGCGGATTTCCCAAGACAAAGGAAAGCCCCTGCGACTGCTTTGACACGGGACACAGCTCCACCTCCATATCCGCAGGCCTTGGCATGGCCCAGGCAAGAGATATTCTGGGGGAGGACTATTCGGTGGTGTCCATCATCGGCGACGGGGCCCTGACCGGGGGCATGGCCTATGAGGCCTTGAACAACGCGGCCCAGATCAAGAAAAACTTTATCATCGTGTTAAACGACAACAACATGTCCATTTCCGAAAATGTGGGAGGCATTTCCCAATACTTGGGAGGCATCCGCACAGGCAGCGGGTACAATGATCTGAAGAAAAGTGTGACCAGCCTGCTGGAAAAGATTCCGGTGGCAGGCCCCAGGCTCATAGACAAGATCAGCCGGACAAAGCAGGGGATCAAGCAGCTTCTTATTCCCGGGATGCTGTTTGAGGACATGGGCATTATTTATCTGGGGCCTGTGGACGGCCACGACTTAAAAAAGCTTCGGCGGGTGCTGCAGGAGGCCAAGCGGCTAGACCAGGCGGTGCTTGTCCATGTAATTACCCAGAAAGGAAAAGGGTATGCCCCGGCGGAGCGCAATCCCGCCAGATTCCACGGGGTGGAGGCCTTTGACATAGAGACGGGAAAGCCAAAAGTAAAGAAGGAAAATCCCTCATACACCGATATATTTTCCAGGAAACTGTGCCAGCTGGCCCAGGAGCGGACCGATATCGTGGCAGTGACCGCGGCCATGCCCGACGGCACAGGGCTTAAGAAATTTGCCAGTTTGTACCCGGAGCGTTTCTTTGACGTGGGTATTGCGGAGCAGCACGCGGTCACCAGCGCGGCGGGCATGGCGGCCGCAGGGCTGAAACCGGTGGTGGCGGTGTACTCCTCCTTTTTGCAGAGAGGGTACGACCAGATTCTCCATGACGTGTGCATCCAGAACCTTCCCGTGGTCTTTGCCATTGACCGGGCCGGGCTGGTGGGCAGCGACGGGGAGACCCACCAGGGGATCTTTGATCTGTCCTTTATGACGTCCATCCCCAACATGAGCGTCCTGGCGCCCAAGAATCTGTGGGAGCTGCGGCGGGAGATGGAATTTGCCATGGACTACTGCGGGCCTGTGGCCATACGCTATCCTAGAGGGGAGGCCTACAGGGGACTGAAAGAATTCTGTGAGCCCATTGTGTACGGCAGAGGAGAGATGATCTTTGAGGAGGACGGTCTTGCCCTCCTGGCGGTAGGCAGCATGGTCAGCACGGCGGAGCACATCCGGGAGAAGATGAAGGCAGAGGGATACCATGTGACCCTGGCCAACGGAAGATTTATCAAGCCTGTGGACTTTGAACTGGTGGACAGGCTGGCCGAGAACCACGAATTTGTGGTGACTCTGGAGGAGAATGTACTTCAGGGGGGATTTGGGCTGGAAGTAACGGCCTATATCCATGAGCACTATCCCCAGGTAAAGGTGTTGAACGTGGCGTTGCCCGACGCCTATGTGGAGCATGGAAATGTGTCCCTCCTTCGGGAAGGGCTGGGGATTGACAGTGACTCTATTATAAGGAAGATTAAGAACCGGTTTTTCTACAAAGAGCCATGCGGCAAAGGGGAACAGGCGCTTTTGCCACCCAAGGCAATTTAGGTTCTGAAGAAAACCGATTTTATGGAAAAGGAGCAGAATGAAGGAGCGTTTGGATGTACTTCTGGTGAACCGGAACCTGGCCCGGTCCAGGGAGAAGGCCAAAGCCATCATCATGTCCGGCATCGTCTTTGTGGACGGGCAGAAGGAGGACAAGGCCGGAACCACCTTTGAGGACACGGCGGTTATTGAGGTGCGGGGCAGTACCTTAAAATATGTGAGCCGGGGCGGGCTGAAACTGGAGAAAGCCATGACTCATTTCGGCGTTGAGCTGCAAGATAAGATCTGCATGGATGTGGGGGCCTCCACCGGCGGTTTTACAGACTGCATGCTGCAGAACGGGGCGGTGAAAGTCTACGCCGTAGACGTGGGCCACGGACAGCTGGACTGGAAGCTGCGCAATGATGAACGGGTAGTCTGCATGGAAAAGACCAACATCCGCTATGTGACCGGGGAGCATGTGCCGGACAGGATTCAGTTCGCGTCCATTGACGTGTCATTTATCTCCCTGACCAAGGTGCTGGGGCCTGTGAAGGCCCTTCTCACCGACGACGGTCAGGTGGTGTGCCTGATCAAGCCTCAGTTTGAGGCCGGCCGGGACAAGGTTGGGAGAAAGGGCGTGGTGCGGGAGAAAAGCACACACCTGGAAGTGATAGAGGCGGTGATGGTATTTGCCCGGTCCATAGGGTTTGAGATATTGAACCTGGAATATTCCCCCATCAAGGGGCCGGAGGGAAACATTGAGTACCTGCTGTATCTGCAGAACTGTCCGTCAGGGGACGGAAAAGTGGAGGAAATGTTGGAGGCAGCAGGAGAAAACCGGGAGACGGGGCAGCAGGAGAAGGCGGAGGAGTCCGGAGAGGCCAAGAGGCGCACAGAGACGGGACAGCCGCAGCTTCAGAGTCCCCGATGTCCGGTGGACGCCAGAGCCGTGGTGGATGCAGCCCATAAAAGTCTTTAGGAGCTTGAATGATGAGGAATTTTTATTTGATAAAGAACCCGGAAAAGGCGGGGGCGGACCGTGTGGCCCGGGAGATCTGCCGCTACATAGAAAGCCGGGGCGGAACCTGCATGGTGCGGGAGAAGGACGGCGCGGAGGAGACGAGTCAGGCGTCGGAAAGGGCCGGGATGTGGGAGACAGGTCAGGCATCGGAGTCGGCCGGGATGTGGGAAACAAGTCGGGAGTCAGAGCAGGCCGGGATGTGGGAGACGAGTCAGACATCAGAAACAGCCCCAATGTCAGATCACCTCTCCATCTGCACCCCCCACCCCCATTTCCAGTACACCGACGCCCACCGCGTTCCCCTGGATACGGAGTGCGTCATTACCCTTGGAGGGGACGGCACCATGATCCAGGCGGCCAGAGATCTGGCTGGGCGGCAGATTCCCATGGTGGGCGTAAACCTGGGCAATCTGGGCTACCTGACCCAGATCGGGCGGCAGGAGGACGTGGAGGGGCTTCTGGACGCTCTCCTTGACGGCCAGTACCAGCTGGAGCGGCGGATGATGCTGAAAGGAAGCATTTTCCGAAAAGAAATCCTGGTGAAAGAGGACCTGGCCCTCAACGAAGTGGTCATCACCAGGCGGGAGACACTGCGGGTGCTGAAATTCCGTATCTACGTCAACGGAGAATACTTAAGTCAGTACCGGGCCGACGGGATGATCGCCGCCACGCCCACAGGCTCCACGGCCTACAACCTGTCGGCAGGAGGCCCCATTGTGGAGCCCAACGCCCGCATGGTCATATTGACGCCCATCTGCCCCCACGACCTAAACGGCAGGAGCATCGTGCTGTCCGCCCAGGACGTGGTGGAGATCGAGGTGCTGGGCAATGACGACGCCGGGCAGGTGGCGGTCTTTGACGGGGACCAGGCCGTGTACATGAAGGTGGGGGACAGGATCCGCATCGCCAGGTCAGACATTGAGACAATCCTTGTGAAATTGAAAAACATTTCATTCTTAGATAATTTGCGGAGCAAGCTGGCAGGCATATAGGGAGGTAACATGAAGGTAGAGAGGCACAGCAAGATTGTGGAACTGATCGGAAAATATGAGATCGAGACCCAGGAGGAGCTGGCGGAGCGGCTGAACAACGCAGGCTACCGGGTGACCCAGGCCACGGTGTCCAGAGATATCCGGGAGCTGAAATTGTCTAAAGTCCAGTCGGAAAACGGCAGACAGCACTATGTAGTGCTGCAGAACCAGGGGTCCTTCAGCGACAAGTACATCCGGATCTTAAGGGACGGTTTTCTGTCCATGGACATGGCCCAGAACATTCTGGTGATTAAGACCGTGTCCGGCATGGCCATGGCTGTGGCAGCCGCGTTGGACGCCATTCACTTCCATGAGATCGTAGGCTGCATTGCCGGGGACGATACCATCATGTGCGCTGTCAGAAGCGTGGACGACACGATTTTGGTTATGGATAAGATTCGAAAGCTGATTGAAGGCTAGGAGGAAGAACATGTTACTGGAATTGCGAGTGAAGAACCTGGCGCTGATCGAGAAGGCGGAGGTGGCGTTTGGGGAGGGCTTAAACATCCTGACCGGTGAGACTGGTGCGGGAAAATCAATCATCATCGGGTCTGTCAATATGGCCCTTGGAGGAAAAGCCTCCAGAGACATGATCCGCCAGGGGGCTGACTACGCCTATGTGGAGCTGATCTTTTCCGTGGACGATGAGGAGAAGAGAAAGCGCTTAAAAGAGATGGAGGTGGACCTTCCGGAAGATGGAACCCTGATCATCTCCAAGAAGATCATGGCAGCCAGAAGCACCAGCAAGGTCAACGACGAGACCGTAACTGCCGGAAGATTAAAAGAGATCACAAGTCTGCTGATCGACATTCACGGTCAGCACGAACACCAGTCTTTGCTGTATAAATCCAAGCATCTGCAGATTCTTGACGATTACGCAAAATCCCGAACCACCCCCCTAAAAGAAGAGATCGCCGGCGTTTACCACCAGTACCAGAAGCTGTCAAAAAAGCTGGAGGAAATGAGCCTGGACCAGGAGGGAAGGCTGCGGGAGGCGGATTTCTGCCGGTATGAGATCGAGGAACTGGAAAACGCGGACCTAAAAGAGGGGGAGGAAGAAGAGCTGGCATCCCAGTACCGCCGCCTTGTCAATTCCCAAAAGATCATGGAGAACCTGTCGGAGGCCTACGAAGTCATGCAAAACGCCCAGGTAGGCCAAGCCTTAAAAGCTGTGTCCCAGGCTGCTGAGTACGACGAAGCATTAGGCGGGATCCGGGAGCAGCTCTATGACGTGGACGCCATTGTCAGCGACGTGGTCCGGGATGTGAGAGAGTATATAGACCAGTTCTCCTTTGACGAAGAAGAATTTGCCCGCATCGAACAGCGGCTGGACCTGATCCGCAGCCTTCAGGCAAAATACGGCGGAACAGCAGCCCAGATCCTGGAGAAGCTGGAGGAGAAGCGGAAGCGGCTGGAAGAGCTGGAAAACTACGACCAGGTGAAGGAGGAAACCAGGGAGCAGCAGGAGGAATGCGAAAAGCATCTGGACGCCCTGTGCAAAAAACTGTCCGACCTGCGGCAGAAAGAAGGAAAGAAGCTGGTCAAACGCATCAGCCAGGGGCTTAACGACCTGAATTTCATTGATGTGGAATTTTCCATGGAATTTCGGCGTCTGGAGCAGTACGGTCCAGGAGGCTATGATGAAGCCGAATTTCTCATTTCCACCAACCCGGGAATGCCCATGCGCCCCCTTGGCATGGTGGCCTCCGGCGGCGAGCTGTCCAGGATCATGCTGGCCATCAAAGCGGTTCTGGCGGACACGGACGACATCCCCACTCTGATCTTCGACGAGATCGACACAGGTATCAGCGGCCGCACGGCCCAGAAGGTGTCGGAAAAGCTGTGTTACATCGCAAAAACCCATCAGGTCATCTGCATCACCCACCTGCCCCAGATCGCGGCCATGGCGGATACGCATTTCGAGATAGAGAAACAGGCCCGGAAAGGAGCCACCACCACTTCCATCAGGCAGCTGGAAGATGAAGAGATGGTGGCGGAGCTGGCCAGGCTTCTGGGCGGCGCCGAGATCACGGAAGCAGTGTACGACAATGCCAGGGAGATGAAGAGGCTGGCCGGGGAGAGGAAGAAGTCCGGGTGATTTCAAATCGCGGAGAGGAGAGTGAGCGATGCCGGAAAGATATGAAAAGTTAAAGCAGCTTATAGAGCAGTATCACCAAAATAAGAAAACCTCAAAACGGTCAGACATAAGCGAGGAGGCAATCCGTGTCTGGCTTAATGAGATGCTGTTTATTTTCGGATGGGATGTGCGCAGCACTTCCCAGATCATACAGGAGAAACGAATAAAAGATACACAAAAGAATAAACTTGAAGAAATCAGTTCCACCCACATAAAGCCAGACTATACACTTGTAAATGGGAATATAGTAAAAAGCTATCTGGACGCGAAAAATATATCGGTTGATCTATTTACCAACAGAGAGGCAGCGTTTCAGATTCGGTCATATGGCTGGTCGGCAGGGGTTCCCTGCGCGTTTTTATCGAATTTTGAGCAATTTGCAATTTATGACTGCAAAGAACCTCCAAAGAAAGACATGCCTGCAAACGTGGGGGTTATTCAATTAAGAGTCGAGAATAAAAGAAAGCGTAAGGTGTAATAAGGGCGAATATTGGCATACATTTACCAGGGAACATAATCATGAATGGTTTGAAAGTAAGAAAATCATAATTCCCATGACGGCAAAGGATGTTACTGCCGCTTACGAGGCAGATCACGGATTCTATATGGATAATTCTAATGTATGGTTTATTAATTTAGATTCCGGAGATGACATGGTATTTAAGGCTTTAACTATGATATTTAATTCTACGGTATTTTCTGTTTTGGCAAAAAGCGGGGCGATTGCGCTGCGGGGCGGCTACTATAAGTTTAATAAACAGTATTTAAACCCTGCTCCCCTTCCAAATGAAAAATTGGTGCCCGGTAACCGCAAGATTCGGGAATTGGCAGACTATTATGAGGAGCTGACCGGACTGCAGGAGAAGTACGAGAAGGCGGAACAGCATAATAGGATATATTTTAAATCCGTTATGGAACATAAATGGGAAGAAGTTGACAGGATTTGCAATGAATTTTATGGATTAGATGTGAACGATTGGACTGAGATAGAGAAAGTTGGAAGGGTAGTTGACCGGGTCACGGGAAAAGAAGGATAATAACCATGAAGTCTGACGTGCAGAAATTGATGCAAAAGTTTAAAGATACAGATATCCCAATTATCGAGGCTGCGTTTGTAAAAGTCTATCTGCAAAAGAAAAACATCTTTTTTGAAAACAGCAGATTCATATGCAGCTATCTTGAAAGGGTCGCGGACAGAGATGCAGAGCTTTACAGGTATATCTTCGACAGTTTTCATTTCGTCCAGATAGATGATCTGATAGGGATTTTTGAGCTTTTATTGAATTCTGAAAATAAAAAGATGAACGGTATGATATATACCCCATACCATATAAAAAATATATTATTGAACATGTAATAGTTCAAAATGAGATTCCCAAGGTGGTGGATCCGGCGTGCGGGTGCGGTTCCTTTTTGCTGACTGCGGCACAGTTTCTCAAAGAGAGATACGGTCTCAGCTATAAAGAGATTTTCGGAAGCTACATTGTCGGTTTTGACATAGACGGGCATAGCATAGAAAAGGACAAAGTGCTGTTTAATATTTTGTCCCTGGAAGAAGAGGGAACATCCATTGAGGAAGGCTGCGAGCTGCACACAGTAAATTCTTTACAGGAACTTTCAAAGAAGACATATAAAAACACATATGATGTGGTAATCGGAAATCCGCCTTATGTGAGAGCCAAGAATATGGAGAAACAGGTGAAGGAATCTGTGAAACTGTGGAGCGTGGTTTCGGGAAATGTTGATCTGTATATTCCATTTTATCAATTAGCTGTCGAGATATTAAAGCTTGATGGGGTAATGGGATACATTTCCCCCAATACCTTCCTGCAGAGCGTTAACGGGAAAGGGCTCAGGAATTATCTGGTTGGTCGGGGATATAAAATAGCAGTCCTTGATTTCAGGGAAACAAAAATGTTTCAGGAGATCAGCTATTATACTTGTATTTGCCTGATTTTTAAAGGGAAATCCACCTATGATTTGGATTATGCGCTTCTCAATGGGGAGAGCTCCCTGGATAAATATGAATTTACAACTTATAATATAAAAAACTACCCGGTTAATAAAGAGTGGAGATTCGGTAATAGTCGTATTGACGATATAATTAGGAGAATAGAGAGCCAGCCCCACAGGCTGGAGGATTATAAGATCAGAAACGGACTGGCGACGCTGAAAAATGATTTGTATTTTTTTCGGTTAAGAGAGTGGACAACAACTACTATTACAGAACGTACAGAGGAGAGGAGGTCGCCATAGAAAAAGAAATCTGTATCAGCGTGGCAAAGCCTAATATTATGCGTACAGAGAAGGATTTAGAAGAAAAAATTGAGAAAGCCATATTTCCTTATAAAGCCGGAGGGAAAATCATAGATGAGAATGAGCTTTCTTTCAAGTACCCCAAAGCCTATGATTTCCTGTTAAGCAATAAGCAGTTATTGCTTGAGCGTGATAAAGGGAAGGCAAAAAACTACTTATTCCATACATGGCGGAGAGAGGGGTAGCCATTGAATCGAAAGAGGAATCATTGCTTTTTTATTGCGGTTATGCTCTGTTTTTCACAGATGATATGGAGATGACATTGATTAAAAGGTTGATTGAATCAAAGGTATTTTGGTATTATATCAAAAATACAAGCAAACCATATTCAAAAGGGTACATGGCGCTTGCAAAAAACTATATAAAGGATTTTGGAGTGCCGGATATGACGGATAGTCAGAAGCGTTTGCTTTTGGAGACGGAGCAGGGGGATGAACGGGAGAAGATGATTGCGGATTTATATAGGGTTCCTTATGAAATGATAAAATAAGAGAACAAATGTTTGCAAAAACGGTAATGTTGTGATATTATGGTTTGTGAAACATGATTCTGTGTATACTTAAAAGTGTAAGGAGCAGCTTATTATGTCGAGGCAGTACATCAAAATACGTGGAGCCAATGAACACAATCTGAAGAATATATCCCTGGAGATCCCCCGCAACGAGCTGGTGGTTCTCACAGGCCTCAGCGGGTCAGGGAAGTCGTCCCTGGCCTTTGACACCATCTACGCGGAGGGGCAGAGGCGGTATATGGAGTCTCTCTCCTCCTACGCCAGGCAGTTTCTGGGACAGATGGAGAAGCCGGACGTGGAGAGCATAGAGGGACTGTCCCCGGCCATCTCCATTGACCAGAAGTCCACCAACCGGAATCCCCGCTCCACCGTGGGCACGGTGACGGAGATCTACGATTACATGCGCCTTCTGTATGCCAGAATCGGGATTCCCCACTGCCCCAAGTGCGGCAAGGAGATCCGCAAGCAGACCGTGGACCAGATGGTGGACCAGATCATGTCCATGCCGGAGAAGAGCCGCATCCAGCTGCTGGCTCCTGTGGTGCGGGGCCGCAAGGGAGAACATGTAAAGGTCCTGGACCAGGCCAGGAAAAGCGGCTATGTCCGGGTCCGCATTGACGGCAATCAGTATGAGCTGTCAGAGGAGATCAAGTTAGACAAGAACATTAAGCATAATATTGAGGTTGTGGTGGACAGGCTTGTGGTCCGGGAGGGCATAGAAAAGCGGCTGACAGACTCCATCGAGAGCACCATGGCCCTGGGCGGCGGCCTGATGATCGTGGATGTGGTGGACGGGGAGCCGGTGAACTTCAGCCAGCACTTTGCCTGCCCTGACTGCGGGATCAGCATCGAGGAGGTAGAGCCCAGAAGCTTCTCCTTCAACAACCCCTTCGGCGCCTGTCCCGACTGCTTCGGCCTGGGGTATAAGATGGAATTTGACGAGAACCTGATGATCCCGGACAAGTCCTTAAGCATCACCCAGGGCGCTATCGTGGTCATGGGGTGGCAGTCCTGCGCGGACAAGGGAAGCTTCACCAGGGCCATACTGGACGCGTTAAGCGAGGAGTACCATTTCAGCCTTGACACCCCCTTTGAGGACTATCCTATGGAGATCCAGGACCTGATCCTGTGGGGAACCCACGGAAAAGAGGTAAAGGTCCACTACACAGGGCAGCGGGGCACCGGGGTCTACGACGTGGCCTTTGAGGGGCTGGTGGAGAATGTGGAGCGGCGGTACAAGGAGACCTTCTCCGAGGCCAGTAAGGCAGAGTACGAGACCTACATGAGGATCACCCCCTGCTCCACCTGCAAAGGGCAGCGCCTGAAAAAAAGCTCCCTGGCAGTGACTGTGGGGGATTTGAACATCTACCACGCCACCAACATGTCCATTGTAAACTTTCGGGAATTTATCGACGGATTGAAGCTGAGCCCCATGCAGGAGGCCATCGGAGCCCAGATCCTAAAGGAGATCCGGGCCAGAGTCACCTTCCTCATCGACGTGGGGCTGGAGTATCTGTCCCTGTCCCGGGCCACGGGAACCCTGTCCGGCGGAGAGGCCCAGAGAATCCGCCTTGCCACTCAGATCGGATCCGGGCTGGTGGGCGTGGCCTACATTCTGGACGAGCCCAGCATTGGTCTTCACCAGAGGGACAATGACAAGCTTCTCCAGACCCTCATCCATCTGCGGGACCTGGGCAACAGCGTCCTGGTGGTGGAGCACGACGAGGACACCATGCGGGCGGCGGACTTTATTGTGGACATCGGGCCCGGAGCCGGAGAACACGGAGGCCAGGTCATTGCCACGGGAACGGCGGAGGATATTATGAACTGTCCGGAGTCCATCACCGGGGCTTACCTAAGCAAACGGCTGCAGATTCCCGTTCCCCCGGAGCGGAGGAAGCCGGGAGGCTGGCTCACAGTCAAGGGAGCCGCGGAGAACAACCTGAAAAATATTGAAGTAAAGATTCCCCTGGGCGTCATGACCTGCGTAACCGGAGTGTCCGGCTCCGGAAAAAGCTCCCTGGTCAACGAGATCCTCTACAAGACTCTGGCCAAGAAGCTGAACCGGGCCAGGACCATTCCGGGGAAATTTAAGAAGATCGACGGCGTGGAGCAGCTGGACAAGATCATTGCCATCGACCAGTCGCCCATCGGCCGGACGCCCAGGTCCAACCCGGCCACGTACACAGGCGTGTTTGACATGATAAGAGATCTGTTCGCAGCCACAGTGGACGCCAAGGAGCGGGGCTATAAAAAAGGACGCTTCAGCTTTAATGTGAAAGGCGGCCGCTGCGAGGCCTGTTCCGGCGACGGCATCATCAAGATTGAGATGCATTTCCTTCCCGACGTGTACGTGCCATGCGAAGTCTGCGGAGGAAAGCGGTACAACCGGGAGACTCTGGAAGTAAAGTACAAAGGCAAGAGCATTTACGACGTTCTGAACATGACAGTGGAGGAAGCCATGAAGTTCTTTGAGAACGTGCCCTCCATCTACCGGAAGATCTCCACCCTGAACGACGTGGGCCTGTCCTACATCCGGCTGGGGCAGCCGTCCACAGAGCTGTCGGGAGGCGAGGCCCAGAGGATCAAGCTGGCCACGGAGCTAAGTCGCAGAGGCACGGGAAAGACCATCTATGTGCTGGACGAGCCCACCACAGGACTCCACTTCGCGGATGTCCACAAGTTGGTGGACATCCTGCGGAAACTGTCCCAGGGCGGCAATACGGTGGTAGTCATCGAGCACAACCTGGATGTGATCAAGACGGCGGACTATATCATCGACATGGGCCCCGAAGGCGGAGACAAGGGAGGAACCGTGGTGACCTGCGGAACTCCCGAGGAGGTAGCCCGGTGTCCCCAGTCTTACACCGGACAGTATGTGAAGCGGTATCTGGAGAGGTGACGATGACGGGAAAAGACGGATTAAGCGATTAGGCGGGTGCCATTTGCCTGTGGGGAGAAGCTGCGGGCAGATGGCATTTGTTTTAGTTTGATATTGGGAGGCGGAAACGGATGTATCTTTTTTTGGCAATGCTCCTTATCATGGCTGGCATATGTCTTTTTGTGTCTGCAAACTGGCTGACAAAAAACGGCGCAGCGGTTATAAGTGTGAATCCATAGCCTGAATTTTGGGCGCACTACCCCCTTGGTGGA
>CAJUPQ010000080.1 GCA_910588505.1 uncultured Hungatella sp.
ATCCGAAATACGGCCCTGTCATGGAGAATATTTTCATGGGTCTGTGAATCCAGCTTTTCGATCCTCAGCCTGCTTTTGTAGGGCTCGTCAAAAAAGATTCCATATGCAGAGCCTTTGTCACCCCTTTCTTCTTCTCCCCAGGAGTTCCCGTCTGACACCTTTATACTCCACGGCACCAGAGCCTGGGCGTACTCTCCGTCCCGGACTTTCAGAGCTCCGGCCATAGTGTCTTGTGTCCCTGTCTCTGATACGGAACTGTAGCGGTAGACAGAGGAAACTCCCGCTCTTCCGCTCATGCCCTCAGTCAGATAATAGGGTACGTTTCCTGTACGCCGGTCATCATCCTCGTTGTAATAATTTGCCAGAGGCTTCCACCGGCTCTGCGTCAGCCCAAAGTAGTCCCCTTCTCCAGCCTCCGCCGCTCCGTTTGCAATGTCTCCCATAGACAGGCCGTACTTATAGATCTCAAAGTCACCGCAATGATTGTGGGCTTTCACCACATGTTCCTCCTGGTTAAACCGGATCTGGTATCTGGCTGCCATGTCTTCCGGCGACATTTCCCTGTGATATGTATAATGGCTGCTCATCTTCTGCGGTGTCTTCACAGCTCCCTCATAGCTTTCGTAAACTGCCGGAATAGGGATCTCCTGTGGGGCGTCGATTTTATAGTGACGGTTTTTCAGATCCTCCAGTGCAGCATACCTTGGCTGCTGCTCCACGATCACATAGATTCCGTAGGGAAGAACCTCCGACACGCCCAGACACCACTCTGCCTCCCTTTTGTCAGCGCTCAATGTAGTCTTATCGTTGTCCTTCCCTCCACCTTCCTCCGGATCCCACTGAATCGCGTAGATGGCATCCAAGTCATAGGCAAAAAAAGGCTTTAAATAATTTTCGGCCTTTTTTATGGCCTCCCGCAGAGCCTGATCATAGAGCTGATCGCTGTAGGCCATAGAAGCCTTTGTAAGTTTTTCCACCTCCCAATCCAGATACCAGTCAATGGCAAACTGACGCACACTGTCTGACACAGCGGCGTTTTCCTCCGCTTCCTTGGTGCTGTTTACCTTATTTCCCAGAGGCCGGTGGGAAGTGTAAGACGGGGCCCCATCCTCCCACTTGTCTTTGTCTGCCACGGCCATAGCGTCAAAAAACTTCTCATAGTCATAGGTTCCGTCTCTCGTCTCCAAAACCGCCGTATACCCGGGATTTTGCTGGCTGCTGATAAAACTGCCTTCCATCCCGTACAGATTTTTATTGGCAGTTATACTGTCCATGGGATCCTTGTTAAGAGGCGTGGTCTTGTGGGGCGCCTTTGTATACAGCTTCGGCACAAGAGCCGGGTAGGATTCCTTCCACTGCGCCGGCTGTATCTCACGGCCTTTTCTGTCCATCCACACCACATTGCCATCCTCATCCCGAAAAAGACGTTCCAGGTTACTTATCAGATAGATCTTGAAGCGAAAATTATCCATTACTTTGCCATCCTCACTTTCGATGGCTTTTGTCACTTTCACAGACTGGCTGATCACCCGCTGCTGCACTCCTATGGGGTTCTTTCGGGTGCCTTCCCCCGGCCTTACGGCTCCATCCTGGTATACATAGCTCTGTCCTGGATAGACTAGACTTACAGGCTTCACATACAGGCCAAAGCCTGCCATGGTCTGACTCTCATGATCCAGATAGATCTGTACACAGGCCCCCAGTGCCTGGAGGACATAGCCGCCATATCCTATGGTATCTCCTGCTTCATAGCCGCAGCCTGGCGGCAATCGGTCTATTTCCGCCTGTGTCAGCGTGATGTCCTGTCTGGGCAGCACCAGCTTATAGGTCACTGTCAGCGCCTCCCCTTTATCGTCCTTTGCCGCCCCATAGACGTCCGTAAACCTGCCCTGGCCATGACCTGTCAAGGTTCCGCTCTTATCCGTAACAGGAATCTCGCTCCAGGTGTAAACCTCCTGGGTCTGGGTCACAACATCCATCACATCCACCCACTCATAGGCCTGGAGAGGGCTTCCATCTGGGGCGCGCAGAATCTCCCCTTTGCTGTAACAGACGTTTTTCTCTACAGTCTTTGACTGAATGGTTCCATCCCCCAGGGCCTTGGCGTCGCTTACAAGAACCGCGCCGCACCGATACTGCCCCATGGTCTCCCAGGACCGAAAGTCCTCATAAGTCCCAAAGGCATCCTGGGACACACTGTTTTTATATGTGACATAGATCCATCTTGGACTCTTTGCCCCATCATCAGGAATCCACGGGATCCGGTGAAAAATAACAGCCTCCCCCTGTGCTGTCCCAGGCACCGCAAAGTTGGCAGGACTGCCCTTTACCCCGGCATAGAGGTGAAACTGCCAGGTGTGATCTGTCTCCTCACACCCGTGGATCCCTCCAAAGCTGTACCACGGATGCTGTCCGTAATAATCTATGAGGGAGAGAATTGCGTCCCCCGCCGTAGCCGGGCTGCCGTCCTGTCTCTGTTTGGGAAGTTCCACGGTGATGATGGGATGACCGTACACAGTCTTTTTTGCCGGCCCGCCTGGCACGGCTCCGGATATTCCCTCCCGGTCTGTCTCTCCCTGGCGGACACCGTTATCATAGATTCCCTCATCCCTTCCGGAATATTCTGTCTGGCCGGTTCCTCCTTCTGCCGTTTTTGCCCGTTTGGGCGTATCATACCCACATTCCCGCAGCGCCTCCTCTACCTTCATCTTGATATACAGAAATTGCGGGCTGGTCTTACTGTTGATTGCCAGCGGCTGGTCATTTTTATTTTGACCGTTCCCGCTGTCAGATTCCCTCTTTAACATCTCTTCCACTGCCTGTGGATCGATCACCTGCGCCGGAACCGTCCCCATGGCGGCGACCACTCCATTAACAGCGGTTTCCTCCGTCACAAAGCTTCCGTCCGGATTGCGTTTAGGATAGGTATCATCTGCGTCGGCCCTCTGGTACACGGGCTGTCCCAAATCGTCAAACAGATACTTCTTTTCTTTCTGTCCTGTGGCCATCTCCACCTGCTGTTCTCTTGTGGAGGTGTCCTTTCGAAACATCCTGGTTCCTTTTGGGAATAATTCCAGGACCATATCATAGCCCTTGTCCCCGGTTCCCTGGGAGGTTACCGCAAAATTAATAACATTAGGCATGGTGTCCTCGTCCTCCCCTGAGGACTGCAGTTCCACATAAGGAGCTCTTGTTACAGCCGCCGAGCCTTCTCCTCTTGGGATGGTCACCTCCAGACTGTAACCCTGATTGCTCTCAGGATCCATCTGCCCGTTGACAGACAACTCGTATCCCTCCGACCGGCTTAGCTCTTTCACATAATAATCCCCCAGAAGCAGCGGCCTTCCGATCCAGCAGTTTCCGTTTTCCCTCTCATTATCCAGATAGCTTCGAACATACGCTTTGTCAGCCGTATAATCATCTATCTCCTGGGTTTTTATATAGAGATTCTTGGGAGCTGTCACGTTCCAGCCCTCTTTCGTGGCTGTGACGCAGCCGGTTTTATAATCATAGGTATGACCCGGCGCCTCGGTGATGGCCATGAAAGACGCGTCCCCTTCCTTGTCCGTAGTTGTTATGGCCACCAGATCATTTTGTCTGAAAACGATCCCTGTGATCCCGTCTGGATGTACCAGGTCTCCGGCTGCAAACAGGCCGTAAACCGCCCCTTCCAGCACAGCGTCCCCCTGAGTGTCTCCGTAGGAGGAGTAGCTGCCTCCCTCGTGGTCCTGCAGAGCCATATCCCGTTTATTGATGTGGATCTCTCCCTCTGTCCGGTGGTCGTAGATCCTCCACGCCTCCTCCTCTCCGCCTTTTCCTCCGCCATGGGAATAAAGGTCCGAAGGCCCCTTCTCCACCTGGGCTCCGCAACTGGAACCGTTTAAGGCCTGCTGATAGGCATCCTCAAAAAGCCGGGAAGGCCCCGGATCTTCGTCCTCCTCATATCTGGCTGTCATGGTTCTGGGAATGGGCGTCTGACTAAAAGAAAGGCTGGCATCAGAGGGAGTCGCCGTCTCTGTATGGTCCTCTTTTACGGCATCAGACGGGGTTCCACTCTCACAGGCCTCTGTATTCTTCCATGTCTGCTCCCCCACATCCTCTGTCGGATCCTGGTCCTGGATGAAACCATCCCCATACTCCACCAGGTCTTTTGCCACTGCCATAAGACGCCGGACTGGGACTGCCCTTCCGTAATAGTCAGCGCTTTCTGCCCTGTCTCCCTTTCTCTCAGGAGCCTCTATGGCCCCAAAAGCCTGGACCTTCAAGCTATTGCCCTGGATAGTGTGGCTGTATCCGCCCCCAAAGACTCCGTTGGCTCCGTTTTGGGACGCATCCGTTGTGATGATCTCCACCGGCACGTCATCCCTGTGCTGCCCGTGAAGTACATACCCCTCTCTGGCTGCTTTCTCCACAAAGGTATAGCTGTATCTCATGGAGACAAAAGCCCGGTATGTCTCCTCACAGTCTGTCCTGCACCCGGACTCCTCATAGGCCCTCTCAGCATCCGCGCTTTCGGTACAGCCCATATCCCCGCTCTCCCCGGAAGAGGCCGCTGCTTCGATGGCATCTTCGTCCACCTCATCCATGATCCAGTGGAAATGAGTGCCGTCCTGCGCCCTGGCCTCACAGGCTGCCACACAGTCCATCCACTCCCGGGCCAGTTCCGCATTGCCGGCTCCGTCCGTCTCCTCTTCTGTCTCCTCCTCGCCTTCCATCTCATCTCTGTCTTCGCTGTATGCCCCTGCGGCGTCTTTCACGCTTCCCTGCCGTTCCCCGTCAGACGTGTCTTCCCAGTTCTCCTCCCCATCATCTTCCTGAGAGTCTCCGCTAAATACCGGCGCCGGATGGCCGTCACAGAATGTCTTGTCATAGTGATACCCCTTTTCCAGTCTGTAAGATCCATGTCCGTTCGCGTCCGTTTGCACAGAAGTCACCAGACGGAATCCGTCCCACACAACCGGCGTATGGGTCAGTTCCTGCTCGTAGATCTCTCCTTGTCCGCAATTTTCCTGATTTACCTGGTCCTTATCATCAAAGCGCTCATACAGATCAAACACCGCGCCTTCCAAAGGTGCTCCTGTCTCATAGTCGTACTTGTACAGCTGTACAAGATAATCCGCATCCATCTCCTCCTCATGGCGGTACATCTGAAAATGGAGTTCTCCTGTGGGCCCTGCCAGATTTCCCTTGCCGGTCATACCGTAGTAGGCGCCTACGGGTATATCCGTCAGTTCCATCCATATGGTCCTCTGATGGTTTTCCAGCGGGTGAACCTTCCCCCCTGTGGCATGAGTTCCCGCGCACTCCACACATTTCCACACCTGAAGCGTCTGACTGTAGCACTCATCAGGAGAGCCGAACCCTCCTGATGACAGCGCGTAATCCGTGCCTGACGGGTCAAATTTCAGGTATACAGGCTGGGCCTGGGGATCAGGATTGGTAATACACACCTGAGTCGCAGTCTTCTGCACATTCCAGCCGTTTACGCTTCCCCCGGTCCAGTTGACCCCGTCCGCCGACAATTTCAGAGGAACCTTTGCCAGAAAATCCCCGTCTTTGCCCGACGAGTCAAAGTCCAGCACATACTTCCCCTCCCCTCCTGCGGCCTGAACCGCTTTTTCCAGGGACGTGGCATTCTGCAGAAGGGATGGTACGGAGTTTGTGCTTCCTCCCTTGCCCGAACCTCCTAAAAACCCTGCCAGCCTCAGATACGATTCCCCGCGGTCAACCGCGTCGTCCAGCCAGCCATATTTGGCGCGAACCTTTGAAGAGTGGATAACCCCCTTTAAATCCTCCTCCGATACCCCTGACACGATAGGCTTCAGCCCTGCGGCCTGGGCGCCTTCATTAATAGCGGCGATCCTTCCGGCGGCAGCCGCGTCATGGCAGTACGCTGCCTTAAAGGACAGCATGGCCCAGAACAAGATGGCCCGCTCCTGCGAATTAATCCCGTCCTGCGTGTTTACCCGCATATATTTGTCGTTTTTTGTACTGGCAGTATTGTGGGCATAGCCGGAACCGTCGATGCAGTAGTGATGCCACTCCCCGCTCCATGCCAGGACCGTCCCGCTGTCCGCCAAAACGGTTTTCACCGGAAGCCAGGGAAACACCATCCCCCATATCAATGCAGCCATCAAGATCCATGCCCCGACGCCGCGCAGTTTTTCTTTTATCCTGTACACCTGTCAAATTCCCCCTTGATCGAAAACATTATTTCCTCTGCACCTGTTCTTTTACAGTCCACTCTCCCTCCTCATTGACCGAGTATCCATCAGGGGTGGTCTTGCTCTTAAACAGGGATCCCTTCTTTCCGTCAGAATTTTCCTGGAAATAGTAGCAACGAAGCCATCTGTCATTTCCCATGATCCAGTTCCACCCTGTCATCATACGGCCTTTTGTATTGTCGGATATTGGATTCAAATAGTAGCGGAGTCCATCCTTGTCCGTGTACCACCCGGTCACCATGCGGCCTTGGGAATCAAACCGGAACCAATCCAGGCTGCTCTGACCTTTCTTCGTATCCGCATACGGATTCTGGGCATAGACCCACTCATCCCGGCACATCCGGCCATTGATTGTAAAGGTCCAGTCTCCTTCTGCCGTTCGTCCCCACTGGCCTTTTTGACCTTCCAAAACTAAGCTGGGACTCCCCGATCCGGAGTAGGACAGGCTGTTGCCTTTCATGACCGCCTCCACTCCCGGACCGGAATCAGAACTTCCCTTTATGCGCCCGGAGGAACTGCTGCCGGACGCCTTAGGTGTATATCTCACCGTCTTATCTTCCGCAGTCAGATGCAGCGTTATCTCTGCGGCGCTTTTGGCCTGTCCCTGATCTGCCTCCGCCCAGACCAGGACTGTCTTTGTTGCCTGAGCTTTTCTGGTTCCGGAGGATGAGGCTGTATTTAAAAGCTCTCCAATCCAGGAAGCATTCTTAGAGGGGCTGATGGTTCCGTCCTTTGTAACCCCAAGAATTCCTGAATCACTGCTGCTCCACCGGATGAGACTGGCATATGGCCTATAAGGCTCTTCATCCGGAACCTCCGGCAAAAAGGACGCGCTCAGCTTTACACCGTCAAATCCCTGGTATGATACGACCGGCTTAGAACTGTCGCCGGTTTTTACCACAGACAGGTTATATTCCTTTTTCCAGGGCTCCATGTTTACCTTCTCCGGCCAGATCTCCGTTTCATCCTCTGTCACAAACTCAATAGTCACCTTGCACTTGCCTGATACCACCCCGTGGGTCTGATCCTGGGCGGTGGCCGTCACCTCCTCCTCATACACAGCCTTTCCTTCCAGCTTCCGGTATGGGTCTTCCTTTTTTATCTGGTTATCTGCCTGGATCACATTTTGGATCCACGCCGGATTGGCCTTTCCCTCCGGATCAAACCGCACTTCTATGTCGCAGTTTTCCTGATGGTCGCCAGAGGGAGTCAGACGTATGATCTGACCGCTCTCTTTGTCCTTCCATGTAACATTCTTATAAAATGGCTGCTGGGGATACAACTCTGCTGCCAGGATCGTCAATCCTGAACAGGTAATCTCCTGGTGGGGATCTTTTCTGTCCCCAGTCAACTTTCTTGTGACCCTGCACACCAGGTCAGTTTCATTTAGATCCAGCCCCTCCACTCTCCTGGTGGTCTGATCCAGGATCTGAAAGGTCACAGTCACCTTGCAGTTTCCATAGACTGCTCTGCCGTCAGCAGAGGTCTCCGGATTTGAGGCCGCAGTGACCACGCCGCTCTGATCGTACACCACAGGGCTGATTGGCTCCAGGTAATCATGGTCTGCCTGCTTTTCTATTTCCCGGTTTAAGATCCCCTGGATAAAGGAACTATCCAGATTAGGCATCACAGCGGCATCTTCCCTGGAATATCCTGTGGGACAGTCCAGAGTCAGAAGATTAGCGTCATCTACAGACCACGCCAGAGACTGGTCCGCCGTGCTGCCTGTCTTGTTATGCTCCCCATGGATGCGCACCGGCTGTACATCCAATGCCGTATCCAGCTGATCGTTGATATAGCGGGCAATAAGGATTCCCCCCTGGTCTCTAACCTCTGTCAGAATGTCCGGGTTTTTCCGGTCCCCCTTCCTGGTCTGAGTCACGGAAATGGTTGTCTCTGCAGGGTTAAGAAGAACCTGGGTAGTGACTTTTACATACTCTGCATTGATCTCTGTGTCGCGCTCCGGCATCTGAAAGCTGTAAGTGCCTCCATTTACATAGGTCATGGGAGCTTTTTCTCCCGCCTCATTGATGTAGGAAGGCGGCCTTACTCCTCCTGCCTCCGTTCCATCCACAACCATCTGATAACGGTTGTCCCCTGTATTTTTTGCCGCTGTGGCCACGGATACGGTTACCCCAGGGGCAACAGCCCCACAGTGATCCTTGGTAAACGTGCGGTAATACGTATTAGAACCTGCCGGGACGGCTGACAAGGAGGCCACATCTGTGTCATAGGTTCCATTGGCATTGAGGGCGTCAATCCGTGGGACAGATAACAGATACCCTTTCACCGGCTCTCCCTGATATCCCGGAGCAAAATGGTCCAGCTTAAAGGACAGACCTTTTGCGTAATCCTCCGCCGTAAACTCTTTTTCCAGCTTCTGGGTCACCAGATACCGGACGCCGTCCTCCAGTTCTTCATAAAAGTACCTGTCGCCGCAGTTATTTTCCGTGATCCCTGCCACAGTAACATACTTTTTCCCGTTGTCCGTCCAATAGCCGATGTGGGCATGGCTGGTAAACAGATTGTCACCGTCCTGATCAGAACCAAATACGTTTTTGGTCTTTCCCGACGTGTTGGTGTAGAGGTAAGAAAGATTGCTCCCCTTCTCCGTCCCATAGGTAAACATCCCCCGGCGCACCCCCACAAAGGTGCCCTCCCTGGCCGCTGTTCCGCCTCCTGTCCGTCCGATGTCCCCCGCAAATCTGGCCAGTATGAGATTGCCGCTTTCATACATCCCCACCATGCCGCCTACAGCCTTCCCTCCGTTTCCTCCGATAGTTCCTTCCACGTAGGAATTGTAAAGATTGGCGTCGTCCATCCGTCCGGTGATTCCGCCTACATAGCCGTTGCCCCGAATGCGGTCCCCATCGCCGTTCTGGGTCATGACCACATTGTCCACCAGGTCTGCCCCGGATGCCCATCCGGCGATCCCTCCGGTAAAACTGCTTCCCCCTTCGGATAAAATGGCAATTCCCTGAGCCCGGCAGTTTTCCACCGTGGCTCTGCCTTCTCTCCCGTCCACAGCTCCAGCGATCCCGCCTGCGTCCCCCGTGGCCCGGACATACCCGGACACCTGCACATCACGGATGATACAGTTGCCTGTGATCATACCTGCCAGCACTCCAGTCAGGTTACCGCCATACACTTCGTCGGCCTGGATGGTTAACCTGGTCACGCTGCCGCCGTCAATCAGTCCAAACAGTCCCGCGTAATCCGGCGCTGTGCCGGAGCGGTGTATCCGAAGACCCTTTATGGTGTTGCCGCAGCCGTCAAAATTGCCTGAAAATCCACAGGACAGATCGCCGCCCATCTGGCTCTCCTCCTGATACCATCCGATGGGATTCCAGCTTCCGTTGTTCCTGGTCAGATTCCCCAGGTCAATGTCCCGAACCAGCTCAAAGTATGTTCCTTTAAAAGTATTGCCCGCAGCCACCAGCTCTGACAGGCCCATAAGCTGAGCCAGGCTGCCTATCTGGAATGGACTCTCTTTTGTCCCTTCCCCGGGAAAATCCGTATCTCCCTCCCAGTCATCCCACAGATTGCCTGTGGAAGAGGCTCTCGCCCTTAAGGACTCTCCCCGAAATATATCCGTCCCAGACGCGTTGGAAGGGGACGCATTGGAAGGAGACGCGCCGGACAGGCACTCTCCCACATCCCTCGGCATGTTTCTCATTGACTGATGCATACCGCTTTTCACGGAAGCATACACAGATGCTTCCGGTATCACCGCCTGTATCATAAATCCGGAAATCATTGCCCACAGTAATGCTCTGCTCTTTGTTTTCTTTTTCATATGGTCTTCTCACTTTCTTTTATATTTTATGTGTTCTTTTGGCATCCCCCGCCGATCTGCCAGGGGATGTCCAAATGTCTATCGCTGTCTCACCGCAAACGCAGGCCTGACTCCCACAGTGCTTGTGGCGTCAAGCTCCTCATCCCCGTTGTCCGTCCCGGGTTTTATATTCTGGGAACGGATATTTTTTCGGATCAGATCTACCACATAGACCTTGTCCCCCTCTTTTCCCGCAGACGGGTTCCGCAGCCAGTAGCCTTGACAAAATGTGTCTAACTGGCTTTCCGGGTTTTCCTCTTTTGCCCCGTCAAAGGTCCAAAGACAGGAGGCGTACTTAACAGCTTCGTCCACAGACAGAATAAACAGGCGGTCTGTCATAGTCTGGCTTCCTATGTAGGATGCTTTCAGTCCCTGTCCTGATATTGCCGCCGCCTTTCCTCCGCCTTCCTTTGTACCGCCCTCGTAGGCAAAGCTTACGCCTGTTGGGATCTCCTGGGCATCCTCAAAATCTGCCTCTGCATGTTTCAGCCAGGTCCGGATATTGGAATATTTATAGCTGTCGGAATCTCCAAAGGACACCACAGGCCCCGGATAGAACTCGTATCCGTAGGCCCCGTCCTCCCTCTTTTCGTAGATATAGGAGGAACCTGTGTCAGCGGGGATCACGGTCTCGCACAGAAACAGCGCCTTCTGTCTGCACCGGTCCGTCTCATCCCCATAGTTCTGATCAATGCACCGGAAACGGTACGGTTTTCCGTCTAATTCCCGCTGCTGCACATCTCCGATGTTCCAGTGCTCCTTCTCACCCGGGGACCATACATGCTCTTTTGGGGAAACCGTCTGCTCCCTGCGCAGCTGAAATCTGGATAGCACATACACATCCTGTCCAACTGTCACCTGGCCCTCCACGGTGTTGGAATACTCCATAGCATCACCGTAGATTTTTGTAAGCACGCTTCCTTCCGGCACATAATTCCTTCCGATCACGTAAAACGTACCACTCTCTCCCGGCTCTATCCTGGCGGCTGCGGACTTTAACCTTTTATCGCAGCTGTTTTTGTCCTGCGCAAAAAAACGGGAGTCCAAAAATCCTTCCTGGGTGCCTCCCAAAAAAGAGCTTTCCTGCTTCTTAGCAAGGTCCATCCATGCCTTAAGATGTTCTTTTTCCTCCTTCCACGGATCTGCCTCCTGGGCAGTTGTCCCGATTTCCTCATATTCTACATAGATAATCCTGTCCTGGGGTCCTGTGACCGCAATTACATAGGGGGATTTCTGTAAAGATTTCCAGATGCGGTTGTCGCCATCTATGATTTTTGTTTGAAAATAGATCGTAAGATCAGCGCCATCCTCACTGATCCCGCTTTTGGGAGGCGCTAATTGTGATTGATGAGTAGTTAGATCTGTAAAATGTATCTTCCAATGTACTTGGTTGATCTGGCCATGACCCGGCCTGCCTTTGTTTGACGGATCGTCCCTGCTGTCAGGATCCTCTTCGCTGCCGGATTCCTCCTTTCTGTCTACGGCATTGTCCGATTCTTCGCCTTTCTTTTCCACACCTACGTTAACCGGACTTAACATGGTCTGACTGTTTCCCTCTGCTTTGCCGCCTCCGCTTTCGGTTACAAAACTCCTGGCCTGATTAATACTGCTCCCACTGCTTTTGCTGCCGCTTCCCGAGATGCCGCCCTGACTGCCTCCATGTCCTGCCTTGGTAATGATCCCCTTCCCTGGTCTGTAGACCGGAGAACCGTCCGCTTTTATCCAGGCTCCGCTTTTGTTCACCTGATAGCCGTCCGTGGTCTGTTCTCCCGCGTACATTGCCCCCAGAGGGTGTGTTTTCGCGGTCTTTTCTGACAGATAATAGCAGTATCCGTCAATCCACTGCCAGCCTGTCATCATCCTGCCCTTTGTCCCATCTGATATGGGATTTAAAAAGTACCACCTGCCATCTGGATCCATGTGCCAGCCTGTCTTCATATAACCATTTTGGTCAAACCAGTACCACTGGCCATCTACCTGATACCAGGATGACCGTACTGTCTCCCTGGTATCAGGCGGCGTATACTGCCACTGACCGCCATGGGCCTGCCAAGCTCCGTAGGAAGTAAAAACTCCCTGAAAGGCCATCTCTGCGGCACAAAAGCAGATTGCCGCCTTTTTGCGTAACGTTTTCTTCATAGTCCTCCTTTTCTTTGGAAGTGTCGGAAATCGGTGATAAAAAAGATACACAAGAATTTCCAAACATACTTCTGTCGTGGGTTGTGCTTAAACTTAAGGAAAAACTCTGGCCGAATCGGCCATGTATGACATGAATGTAACCCATGTCACAGACTTATCAGGAAAGAAATTCCCGAAATGCAGAAATAGCATATCACAAAATTGGGGGGATTGCAAGAGGGGATTGCTATTTATTTTAACTTTCTGACTGTTCGCGGGATATCTGAATTTGCTGTATAATTAAGTGAGAAAAGGGCGGGGATCGTCGTGGAGCCAGTCAGAGAAAGAGAGATGTCCCGTCTCTGTCTGGCATCACGACAACCCTCGCCCCCTTTGCTCACTCAATTATATATCAATTCAGCTCCCCTGTCACCTCTGATGCACATCCACCTGCTGATAAGGAATCTCGATCCCTTCCTCATCAAAGGACAGCTTAATCTTCTCTGTCAACTCCCACTTTACACTCCAGTAATCTCCTGTGGCCACCCAGGCTCTGGCCCCCAAAACCACGCCGCTGTCCCCTAAGCTGTCCACAAAAACCAGGATTCCCTCCTCCTGCTTTACCAGTTCATTGCCCGTACACAGCTGCTCCAGGATCTCCTTGGCTCTTTTCAGATCCGACTGATACCCGATTATCACCTTGATCTCCAGACGCCGTTTTTCCTGGGCTGTCACATTGGTCAAATTGCTATTGGAGAGAGAACCGTTGGGAAGCGTAATCTGCCGGTTATCCATGGTATGAAGGGTGGTGTAGACCAGGCCGATGGCTGACACCGTTCCCTCTTCGGCTCCGCAGATGATATAATCCCCCACCTTAAATGGTTTCAGCATCAAAAGGGCCACTCCGCCTGCAAAATTGCCCAGCATATTCTGCAGCGACAAACTGAGGGCCAGGCCTGCCGATCCGATAAGGGCTATGATGGAGGCGGAACTGATCCCAAGCTTTTCCGCCGCAACAAAGACCGCCAGCCCGCAGATACACGCGTACACCGCCGAAAGAAGAAACTTCCTTAAGGAAACTTCCATGTCCATACGGTCAAAGGTCTTGCCAAGCATCTTTCGCACAATTCCCGCAATCTTAAATCCCACAGCCAGTATGATACACACAGCTAAAAGCCGGTATCCCAGCTTTATAAGGCCTGGTATCCAGCTTTTCATCGTCTCCAGTATCACATTAGGTTTTAACTGTGCCAGATCCTGCTGTACCTCCTGAACAATCTCCAAGGTTTCAGTTAGCGCCTCCGCCTCTCTCCATACCATACCATTTATCTCCTATTTTTTGCCATACCTATTTTATAAACTTATGTTCATTATACTGTTTTTACAAGTGTAATTCAAGACATAGGAAAAAGACAGGGAATAGCAGTGCTGGAAACATGTTGCTCGCGGGGTATCTGAATTGATATATTATTTAGTGAGTAAATCGGCGTTTGTCGTGAAGCCAGGCAGAGAAGGGAGGCTGTGTGCCGGGCGGGTGAATTTATGCCGTGGAGATGAGACTAGTACAGCGTTGCATTAATAACTGAGTAATAGTGCTTGATATCTGTGTCAGGTGTGCGTCTGCGAAGCGACGGTGTAGTGGACCCTACATCTAGCTTCGCAGACATGCTCCTGGCGTAGAGAGCGAGTACTATTGCTTAGGAATTAATGCAATGATGTACCAGGGAAACAGGAGGGCTGATACCCGACTGGCTCCCGCTTTAAGGGCTCATCGGAATGTTTGGCATATCTGAACCCGCCCGGCACACAGCCTCCCTTCCCTCCCTGGCTCCACGACAATCCTCGCCCCTTTGCTCACTAAACAATACAGCAAAAGCCCATGAACAGTAAACCGGAAACAAAGATCCCCGCACAGAAATCTTGTCCCCGGCATTCTGTTAACTTCCTTCCTGTTTACTGTGTTTTAACCGTTTTCTTCCCTTCTTTTCCTGCTTCCGCAGCAAGTTCTGCCTTAGCCGTCTTCTTTTCTGCCGCAACAGCCTCCGCCTTAGCCGTCTTCTTTTCTGCCGCAACAGCCTCCGCCTTAACCGTCTTCTTTTCTTCTGCCGCAACAGCCTCCGTCTTACCTGTCTTCTTCTCTTCTACCGCAGCCTCCGCCTTAACCGCCTTTTTCCTCTCTGCCGCAGCCTCCGCCTTATCAGCCGTCTTCCCGCTCTTCTTCGGCTCCGCGGCCTTAACCTCTTTCACCGGCGTACAGGTGAAGATCTGCACACCCAGAGGAGCCAGCTGAATCTTTATGGACTCGTCTCTGCCCCTGCACTCTTCTGCCTTGGAAGTCTTTACCCGGGGGTTCGTCACGCCGCATCCGCCATAGATCTCGCTCTCGCTGTTAAAGATCTCCTTATACTTGCCGTGGAAAGGTACACCCACCTGATAATCATCATGCTGCACCGGGGCAAAGTTGCACACCACCAGAAGAGTCTCCTCCGGCTTTTTCGTCTTGCGGACAAACACAACGATATTGTCCTGGCTGCTGGCGCAGTCCATCCACTGGAACCCGTCCGGATCATAATCCAGCTCGTACAGCGCCGGATGCTCCCTGTAAAGGTGGTTCAGATCCTTCACATACGCCTTTGTCTGCTTGTGGATATCATACTCAAGAAGATTCCACGGCAGACTCTCATTTTCATTCCACTCGGAGATCTGCCCCATCTCCTGGCCCATAAACAGAAGCTTCTTGCCCGGATGGGTCATCATGAAGCCGTAGGCCGCCCTTAAGTTGGAGAACTTGGCCTCAAAAGTCTCTCCCGGCATCTTCCCGGCAATAGAGCCTTTCCCGTGGACCACCTCGTCGTGGGAGAATACCAGCACAAAATCCTCGCTGTAGGCGTACAGCATGCTAAAGGTCAGCCCGCCGTAATGGTGGCAGCGGAAATAGGGATCGCACTGCATATATCCCAGAAAATCATTCATCCAGCCCATGTTCCACTTATAATCAAAGCCCAGAGAGCCCTCTTTCACATCCCCGGTGATCTGCGGCCATGCCGTGGACTCCTCGGCAATAAGCATAGCTCCTTTGGTCTGCTTCTTGAAAATGGAATTTAAGTGCTTTAAAAACTCCACCGCCTCCAGGTTCTCATGGCCACCGTAAATATTGGCCACCCACTCGCCGGGATTCTTGCCGTAATCCAGATACAGCATGGAAGCCACCGCGTCCATGCGAATCCCGTCGGCATGGAACTTCTTCGCCCAGTAGAGGGCATTGGCGATCAGGAAGTTGGACACCTGGGGCCTTCCATAATTGTAGATCAAAGTTCCCCAGTGGGGGTGGGCTCCCTGTCTCGGATCCCTGTGCTCGTACACGCAGGTGCCGTCAAAGCAGGCCAGCCCCGCCAGATCTCTGGGGAAATGAGCCGGCACCCAGTCAAGGATCACGCCGATGCCCTGTCCGTGGAGGTAGTCCACAAAATACTGGAAATCATCCGGCGTTCCGTAGCGGCTGGTAGGCGCGTAGTATCCAGTCACCTGATACCCCCAGGAAGCGTCCAGAGGATGCTCCATCACAGGCAGAAGCTCCACATGGGTATATCCCATATCCTTTACGTACTCCGCCAGCTTTTCGGCGATCTCCCTGTAATTGTAGAACTCGCTGCCCACGATCTCCTTGCCGTCCTCGTCCACGGCAAAGGGCTTGCGAATCCAGGAGCCCAGATGCATCTCATAGATGGACATGGGTTGCTTTTTATTATCTGTCTTGTCCCGCTCCTTCATCCACACATCAT
>CAJUPQ010000081.1 GCA_910588505.1 uncultured Hungatella sp.
GGATGAATAAAGGCTTTTCAACTTATTATATCTATCGGAGGATGCAAAACAACGGGGAGATCGAGAAGGAGTCCAAACGGCAGGACGTGGTGACAGATATCCTGCTGGAGGTAAATGTGGCAAGGGAGGAGAGCAAGTTCGGATTTTTGCTGGAAGAGGTGGAGGAAGCCCTTAAGACCATAGGGGGATTTCCCCATGTCAGGGTCCGCGGGCTCATGACCGTAGCTCCTTTTGTAGAGGATGCCGAGAAAAATCGCGCTGTTTTTAGAAAATTATATGATTTTTATGTTGACATGAAAACTAAAAACATTGATAATGGTAGTATGACTATTCTGTCCATGGGAATGACCGGCGATTTTGGGGTTGCCGTTGAGGAAGGAGCCACCATGGTAAGAGTGGGAACCGGCATATTCGGTGCAAGATAGGAGATGGGAGAAAAACTATGAGTCTGTTTGGAAGAATTATGGAAAGCATGCGATTAAGTGACGGTGATGATGACGATTACTTCTTAGATGACGATTATGAAGAAGAGGAAGAGAGACCTCCCAGAAAAAGCCTATTCGGGAAAAGAGACAGAGACGACGATTATTACGATGAGGATGATGATGAGGAGGAATCGCCGAGGCCGAGATCGTTTTTGGGGCGTTCTTCCAACAGTAATTCCAATAAAGTAGTTCCTATGAAGAGAAACATGGAGGTGGCCATGGTGATCCCCACCTCCTTTGGAGATTCCAAGGAGATCTGCGACCATCTTCTTGCGGGCAAGACCGTGGTGCTGAACATGGAGGGGTTACATACGGAGATCGCCCAGAGGATCATTGATTTTGCCTCCGGCGCCGTCTACTCCATAAACGGCAATCTGCAGAAGATCTCCAACTACATTTTTATCGTTACCCCTGACACGGTGGATCTCTCCGGAGATTTTCAGGACATCCTTGGCAATGTGGGCGCGGCGTCTGGCAGCGGCCCTCTTGACATGTCGGGGCTGAATCTGCGTTTGTAGCTGTTTTAGTGTTTTGACGGGGCTGTCACAGGCGTCGTCTGTTTGCCGGGCAGGAAGGTTAGGCGGGTCTGCGTATGTGTTTGCGCCGACCCATTTTTAGTAACGGTTGTGAAAAGGCTGTTTTGGAGGAGAGAGATTTTATGCAGAAGACATTGACGGTCTGTGGGAACGGGGAGCCGATTTATGATATTGTTTTGGACACTGCATTTGATGGGCTTGGATCCCGTCTGGAGGCTCTGGGAGTCCGGGGGAGGCGGGTGTGTGTTGTCACCGACTCCAGGGTGGCTTCTCTGTACCTGGATCAGGTGCGGGATATCCTGAAAGCATATTGCCGGCAGGTGGTAGCTTATATCTTTCCCGATGGGGAAGAGTCGAAAACCCTTGATACGGTAGAGGGGCTGTATGAGGTTCTGATGGAGAACCGTTTTGACCGGAAGGACTGGCTTGTGGCCCTTGGCGGCGGCGTGGTGGGGGATCTGTGCGGCTTCGGGGCGGCTACGTATCTTCGGGGCGTGTCGTTTATCCAGATCCCCACCACGCTGCTGGCCCAGGTGGACAGCAGCATCGGCGGCAAGACAGGTGTTGATGTTTCTTCCTATAAAAATATGGTTGGGGCGTTTTACATGCCCCGCCTGGTGTACACCAATGTAAGCACGCTCCTTACCTTGTCTGATGAGCAGTTTTCTTCCGGCATGGGGGAGGTGATCAAGCATGGCCTGATCCAGGACAAGGCTTATTATCAGTGGCTTTTGAGGAATAAGGACGCCATCGGCAGGCGGGAGCTTTCCGTGTGCATGGAGATGATCGCCGGCAGCGATGAGATCAAGAGGCGGGTGGTGGAACAGGACCCTACGGAGCAGGGATTGAGGGCGCTTCTGAACTTTGGCCATACTCTGGGCCACGCTCTGGAAAAGCAGCTGTCTTTTTCCATGCTCCACGGCCACTGCGTAGGCCTGGGCTGTCTGGGGGCGGTGAGACTTTCCATCCTCAAGGGGTATCTGGATGAGGACTGCCTTTTGGGCCTTAGGTCCCTTATGGAGAGCCTTGGTATGCCGGTAAAGGTGGAGGAGATCTTAAAGGAGAATGTGGTGGAGGATACCAAGAGCGACAAGAAGATGGACGGGGACGCCATCCGTTTTATACTTCTTCGCTCTGTGGGGGAGGCCTTTGTGGACCGGACGGTGACAGAGGAGGACATGATGGCCGCCCTTGACGAGATCCTGTTATAGAGTGGGAGAGATGGATATGGACCGAAAACGCGATCATTTGCTGGCTTTTTTCGCCGGCTTTGTGTGTCTGACAGCTCTGGATCAATGGACCAAGGCCATGGCCGTGGCTTCCCTTAAGGGGAAGGAGGCTTTTGTCCTCTGGCAGGGAGTGTTTGAGCTTTTGTACTCGGAGAACCGGGGGGCGGCTTTTGGGATGCTTCAGGGGCGGCAGGGATTTTTCTTTGTGGTGGCTCTGGTGGTGTTCTCCTTTGTGGTCTACGCCATGGTAAAGCTGCCTCCGTCCCGGCGGTATGTTCCCATGGAGCTGTGCCTGACCATGATCATGGCCGGGGCTGCGGGCAATCTTATTGACCGGGTAAGCCAGGGGTATGTGGTAGATTTTTTGTATTTCAGCCTCATCGATTTTCCGATCTTCAATGTGGCGGACTGCTATGTAACCGTGGGGACGGCCCTTCTTTTGGTGCTGTTTCTGTGGTTTTACACGGATGAGGAGTTTGAGCTGCTGATGCCCGGCAGGAAGGGGAAGGCGTGATGGAGGACAGAGCGGAGGAGTGCAGGACTTTTGAAGTGGATGAGGAGGATTCCGGTCTTCGAATTGACGTTTTTTTAACAAATTCCTGTGACTTTTCCCGGTCCCATGTGCAGAAGCTGATCAAATCCGGCCATGTGGCGGTAAACCGGCAGGCGGTCAAGGCCAATTATAAGGTCAGCGGCGGGGAGACGGTTTTTGTCAGGATCCCTGAGGAGGAGGAAGCCCGGATCTTGCCGGAACCTATGGATCTGGACATTGTGTACGAGGATGGGGACGTGATCCTGGTGAACAAGCCCAAAGGCATGGTAGTCCACCCTGCCCCCGGACACTTATGCGGCACTCTGGTCAACGGGCTGATGTACCGCTGCGGCCATGAGCTTTCCGGCATCAACGGGGTGCTGCGCCCCGGGATCGTACACCGCATCGACATGGACACGACGGGGATTTTAATAATCTGCAAAAACGATATTGCCCACAATTCCATTGCCAGGCAGCTAAAGGAGCACACCATTGTCCGCAGATATCGGGCGATTGTGTGTGGCGTTGTGAGGGATGAGGCGGGGACTGTGGACGCCCCCATTGGCCGCCATCCTGTGGACCGGAAGCGGATGAGCGTCAATGAGAAAAGCGGGCGGCGGGCAGTGACCCATTACCGGGTTTTGGAGCGTTTCCGCCAGTTTACGTTTATCGAGTGCAGGCTTGAGACAGGGAGAACCCACCAGATCCGGGTTCATATGGCGTCAATAGGCCATCCGGTGCTGGGAGATCTGGTGTACGGGCCGGCGAAGTGTCCGTTTAAGCTTCAGGGACAGACGCTCCACGCCGGCGTACTTGGCTTTGTCCACCCGCGGACCGGCGAGTATATGGAGTTTGAGGCGCCTCTGCCAGAGTATTTCCAGGGGCTTCTTGAGAAGTTCAGGGCGGAGTGAGCCGCCGTATCAGCATGAGGAGAGAAGGGCGAGAGATGAACATATTTGATATCTTGGGGCCGGTGATGGTGGGGCCTTCCAGCTCCCACACGGCGGGGGCCGTCAGGATCGGCCTGGTTACGAAGAAACTTTTGGGTTCTGTCCCCGCGCGGGCTCACATTACCCTGACGGGGTCTTTTTCAGCCACCGGCATCGGCCACGGCACGGACCGGGCTCTGGTGGCAGGGCTTCTGGGCATGAGGCCTGACAATATCTGCATTCCGGAGAGCTTTGACCATGCGGCCAAGGCGGGCATGGAGTTTACGTTTGAACATGAGACGATCCGGGGCGCCCACCCCAACACGGCTCTTTTGGAGGTGTGGGACAAAGGGGGGAGGACCGTGTCTGTTCAGGCTTCTTCCCTGGGCGGAGGGCGCATCCTGGTGAACAAGCTGGACGGGGTTGAGATCAATGTGACGGCTCAGAGGCCGGCTCTGATCGTCCACAATGTGGACCAGCCGGGCCATGTGGCAGAGGTCACCTCCATGCTGGCCCACAAGTCCATCAATATTGCCACCCTGAACCTTTACCGTGACAAGAGGGGCGGGTACGCGGTCATGGTCATTGAGACGGATCAGAACATCCCATCTTCCTGTCTGGACTGGCTAAAGCGGGTGGAGGGCATCATCAAGGTGACTTGTCTGAATCTGGGAGAGGAGGAGTAGGGGCATGGCATACCATTCTATAGAGGCGATCCTTGACTACTGCGAAAAACGGGGCAAGAAGTTTTATGAGGCTGTCCTGGAGGATGACATGGAGGAGCGGAAGGTTTCCAGGGAGGAATCCATAAAGGAGATGTACGTCATGTGGGACGCCATGCTTCTGGCATCCACATCCTATGACGGTTCTGCCCGGTCTGCCAGCGGCCTGGCAGGCGGCCAGGGGGCGGCCATGGAGGAGTACCGGAAGGCGGGAGATACCCTGTGCGGGGATTATTTAAACCAGGTCATCATCCAGGCCCTGGAGATGGGGGAGTCCAACGCCTGTATGAGGCGTATCGTGGCAGCACCCACAGCCGGGGCCTGCGGGGTTCTGCCCGCGGTTTTGATCCCTTTGTTTCGCAGCGGCCAGGCAGGTCATCGGCAGATCGTGAAAAGCCTTTACGTGGCCGCGGGCATTGGCCAGGTGATCGCCTCCAGGGCTTTTATCGCCGGGGCGGCGGGGGGCTGTCAGGCGGAGATCGGAGCCGCCTCCTCCATGGCCGCCGGGGCTCTCACAGCCTTAAAGGGCGGAAGCAATGAGCAGATCAGTCACGGGGCGGCTATGGCCTTAAAGGCTCTTTTAGGCCTAGTGTGCGACCCGGTGGCAGGTCTGGTGGAGGTCCCCTGCGTGAAGCGCAACGTCATCGGCGCCGTCAACGCTATGACCTGCGCGGACATGGCCCTTGCGGGCATTACCAGCGCCATCCCGGCAGATCAGGTGTTCGACGCTATGCGGGAGGTGGGGGAGAAGATGCACTCGTCCCTCCGGGAGACAGGGGAGGGCGGCCTTGCGGCAACAAAAGAGGGGGTGCGGATTACTAGAGCGTGTTTGGCATTTCTGAACCCGAACGGGGCATCTCTCCTTCTCTGACTGGCTCCACACCCCACGCCCCCTTGCTCACTCAACAAGCAGATTTCAAAAAAACGTATACATTTTTTGAATTTTGTTGTATAATAATTTCATAAAATGAAAATTTGTGTGACAACAACACAGAAACTGCAGAGAGGAGAGATGGTATGAGCGATAATTTAGTTATTACGATCGGAAGGCACTGCGGCAGCAAGGGGAACATTATCGGAAGGCAGCTGGCAGAGAAGATGGGAGTCAAGTGTTATAACAAGGAGCTTTTGGCGGAGGCGGCTAAGCACAGCGGGCTGTGCGAGGAGCTGTTTGAGACCCACGACGAGAAGCCAACCAACAGCTTTCTGTACTCCCTGGTCATGGACACCTACTCTCTGGGCTACACCACGTCGGCTTACATGGATATGCCTATTAACCACAAGATCTTTTTGGCCCAGTTTGACACCATCAAAAAGCTGGCCAGTGAGGAGTCCTGTGTGATCGTGGGCCGGTGCGCGGATTACGCTCTGGCGGATGATCCCAACACGGTGACTGTGTTCATCACGGGCAATGAGGCGGATAAAATCGCGTATCTGAAGGATCTGTACAAGGTGACAGAGGCCAAGGCCAAGGATATTATGATCAAGACCGACAAGCAGCGCGCCAGCTATTACAACTATTACGCCAGCAAGAAATGGGGCAACGCCAGAAGCTATGACCTGTGCCTGAACAGCAGCGTCACCGGCGTGGACGGCGCTGTTCAGATCATCCAGGAGTTTGCCAAGGTGAAGATGGCCAATAAAGTTAAGGACTGAGATAGGAAAAGAACCCCTTCCACATAGGACTCTGATCTTATGTGAAGGGGTTCTTTTTCGGTTTTATTCCCTCACGGGTTTAATACCTCGATGCTTGCAATCAGGGTGGTTCATTCCACGGTCACGGATTTGGCCAGATTTCTTGGCTGATCTACATCCAGGTTTTTTCCGATGGAGGCGTAGTAGGCCATAAGCTGCAGGATGACGGCGATTGGGAACACGGTAAAGCGGTCGTCCATGTCCGGGATGCGGATGTGGATGTCAGCCAGGGAACTGTCCACCTGGGCGTGTTCTTTGGTGAGAAGGATCACAAAGGCGCCTCTGGCTTTTACTTCCCGGACATTGGAGATGGTCTTTAGAAACACGTGTTCCTGGGTTGCGATGGCGATCACCGGCACTTTGGGGGCGATGAGGGCAATGGTTCCGTGCTTTAGTTCGCCTGCGGCGTAGGCCTCCGCGTGGATGTAGGAGATCTCTTTTAGTTTCAGAGCTCCTTCCAGGGAAAAGGCGTAGTCCAGTCCACGCCCTATGAAGAAGGCGTCGCTCTGGTTGATGAGATGGGTTACCAGGTGTTTTTCTTCCTCCTTCCGGGCTATCATGGTTTCCATGGCCGGAATGGCGTCCAGAAGGCCGGAGAGGAAGGCGGCTGCCTGGTCTTTTGTGAAGTTTTTCCGCACCAGGGCCATACGGCAGGTTATCATGTACAGGGCCGCCAATTGGACGGAGTAGGCCTTGGTGCTTGCCACGGCGATCTCGGGGCCTGCGTGGGTGTACAGGACAAAGTCGCTTTCCCTTGCAATGGTGGAGCCTTTTACATTGACAATGGCCAGGGTTCTGGAGCCGCGGCTTTTGGCTAGGCGCAGGGCTGCCAGGGTGTCAATAGTCTCCCCTGACTGGGAGATGATGACGGCCAGGGTGTCCTGGTCTACGAGAGGGTCTTCATACCGAAATTCTGACGCAATGGATACAGTGACCGGAATGTGCAGCACAGGCTCCATGAGGGCCCTGGCAACCATGCCCGCATGCATGGCAGTGCCGCAGGCGATCATGTGGATCTTGGTGCATTGGCAAAAGAGCTCATCCGGGATGTTGTCGTCTGTGAAATCGGGCAGGCCTTTTGACATGCGGGGCAGGATGGTGTTTTTCAGAGCCTGGGGTTGTTCGTGGATCTCTTTGAGCATGAAGTGGGGGAAGCCGTTTTTCATGGCAGAGTCCATGTTCCAGTTTACCTCCATGATCTCGGGGGATACGGGGGTTCCTTCCATATCGTACAGGGAGATCTTGTAGCCGGTAAGCTTTGCCACATGGCCCTCTGGAACTACGAAGTATTTTCTGGTATAGGGGATCAGGGCGGTCAGGTCCGAGGCGATAAGCGCCCCTGACCGGGTGTAGGCGGCCACCAGTGGGCTTACTTTCCGGATGCCGTAGATCTCCCCGGGCCTGTCGTCAAAGAGGACGCAGAAGGCATAGGAGCCTTCTATATGCAGGGTCAGCTCTTTTATGGCTTCCAGCGGGTTGCCGCGGTAGAATTGGTCCAGAAGGCATGCGGCAACCTCGGAGTCGGTCTGGGAGACAAGTTTTCCTTCCAGACCAAATTCATTTGTGAGATTGTGATAATTTTCGATGATGCCGTTGTGGATCAGCGTCACCCGCCCGGCCCGGTGGGGATGGGCGTTGGCGTCGGTTACCCCGCCGTGGGTGGCCCATCTGGTGTGGCCGATGCCGCAGTGGGAGCTGTCCTGCTCTTTGGCGCAGGCCTGGCGAAGCGCCGCCACTTTCCCTGTCCGTTTGATGAGCCGGATGTTGGATAAGGTGTCGAACAGCGCGATCCCCGCGCTGTCATATCCCCGGTATTCCAGCTGTGACAGTCCGTCCAGCAATATTTTTTTGGCCTCAAGAGGGCCGCTGTATCCGATGATTCCGCACATATAGTCATTCTCCATTCCCTGCAGTGGTCTTGTTTTGGCTCTTATTAGCCTAACCCGCAGTTGGGTTTATTATAGTCTGGTGTATGGTATGCGTCAATAGATTTCTTTTGTGTCTGTCTGGTGGTGTGGCTGCGTTACTGTTTATGGGGACTTTTGCTGTATTTTGGGGTGCGCATTGGGCGGATTTGGTCGTGGACCATCCTTCCCTTCTCTGACTGGCATCACGACTACCCTCGCCTTTTGCTCACTCAAATAACTCTTTAGTTTCTTAATTAATTATTAATGAATTTTTAGTGTATTTTCCAGGCGGAATGTGCTATATTTTTAGAGTTATAGAAAAGCGGGTGTATTTAAGATGAAGATAAAAAGAGAACATATATTCGAAACCATCTGTTCTCCCGGATTCTGGCAGCTTCTCTGTATGGCTGCAGGAGGAGGGCTTTCTGTGGCGGCTGCCAATATGTGGAACCGCCCTTATTTTGTGGACATACCTGTCAGGGAAGTCAGGGAGGAGAGAGGGGAGAACTCTTTTCTGGGCCAGGCGGAGGAAGCGGGGGAGAGTCTTGAGGATATGGCTGACCGGGATGCCGGGGCGGCGGTGGTCCTGTCCGACGGGATTCGCGGCGGTATGGCAGGCGGTCTGGAAAAAGAGGAGGAAGATCTTCCGGGTCGGTTTAATTTTGCCTATTATTTTGATCCGGAAACTGAGCAAAAGGATGTGTCCCAGAGCTATGGAGGCAGAGTTTACCAGGAATTGCTGAACAGGGACGGTTCCTGGATGGCTGAAATCTACGGCCTGCGCCGCGTGTCCCCGGAGACCATGGCGGCGCGTCTTGGCATGGATAAGAGCGCGGTTATGGGGACCCGGCATCTCAACGGGGTCCCGGTGGACGGGGAGGAAAAGGCGAAAATGATCCCGTCCTGGAACCGGTTTCAGGTGACCTTCCGCAATGGGGACGGTACGGCTGTTATGGGTCATTCCAACATTAAGGAGATCTTGTCCGTTGCCAGCGTGTACGGATATTTTAATCAGGAGCAGTCCTACGATTTTTTACGGTCTTACGCGGACAGCCTGTGGAATGCTTCACACAGTTATAAAATCTCTGTCAGCAATGTGTATTACTGCCAGGGAGAGTGTCTGTATGGGGAGGATTCCAGGGACTTGGAGGGAGGTGAGGGCGAGGAAGGATTGGGTACACCGGAAGTTTTGTCCCAGGGAGATGGCTCTGCTTCTGCGGTGGGAGACGGACAGGAAGCCGGAACCGGGACAGGGAGCCGGGGTGCGGCTTTGTCGGGGGATGGTTCTGGGGCGGCGTCTCAGGGAGCGGCTTCGTCGGGGGACGGATCCGGGGAGAGAAGTCAGGAACCGGATGTGCTGCCACAAGGTTATGATCAGGGAATTTCGGAATTTCTTCCCGCAGCTGTTTCTGTGGGAGAAACTTCCAAGGAGGGCGCTTCCGGGGAGGGCTCCGGACAGATCTCCCAGGAGCCGATTCCTGGGGCTGCTGCAATGGAGAGGGATCAGACAGAGAGATCAGCAGTCCAGGAAAATGTTTTATCTCAGTCGGAGACAGCAGCCGACTCTGGTTCTACAGCAGAAAATGCCCAGGGCATAGGCCAGGTTTCCCAGGAGCCGATTCCGGAGACCGGGGAAAATGCCCAGGGAATGGGTCAGGTTTCCCACGAACCGATTCCAGAGACCGAGGGAAATGCCCAGGGAATGGGGCAGGTTTCCCACGAGCCGATTCCGGAGACTGGAGGAGGCGCCCAGAGCGCGGACCAGATTTCCCATGAGCCGGTTCCGGAGACTGGGGAGAATGCCCAGAGCGCAGGTCAGGTCTCTCATGAGCCGATTCCGGCGTCCGGAGAGAATGTCCAGGGCATGAACCAAGGCTTACGTGAGCCGGTCCCGGAGACCGGGGGAAGCGGGCAGGGTTCCGGGCAGACTACCCACGAGCCGATTCCGGCGTCCGGGACAGGGCAGGGGGAAAGTTCAGCTTCTTCTGAATCGGCCGCGGCTGTTTCAGAGTCTAAGCCTGCCTCTGGGGAGGATGAGCAGGAGACAGGGCGGAAGGTATCTGCCAGCAAGTACTGTCAGGGACATATTGACCTGAATGTTTCGGCGGTGATCCTTGGCATGGACGGGAAGAAGAGTCTGTTTACCCAGGCGGCGGCAAACGGCGGCGCAGAGCAAAAAGCTTCCTCTCAGGGATGGGCTGGCTGGAAGGAAGGGGCCATGGAATATGCCAGAGCTATTGCAGAGCAGGATTGGTATGAGGAGTATGGGCTTACAGGGCAAAGGACCTTGTTTGTCCACAATCCTCTGTCTGGTTCCGAGGTTGCCTCCTATATGGCTATGCTTCCCCAGGATACTTCCCAGAAGCGGCGGAATGTTGTGGAGCAGGCGCTGTTATCCATTGGCTGCATTCCTTACTACTGGGGAGGAAAACCGTCAGGCCCGGGTTTTGAGAACAATCATTTTGGCACAGTGATATCGCCTGATGAGGATGGCAGGATCTTAAGAGGTCTGGATTGTTCTGGGTGGATCAACTGGGTTTACTGGACTACCTTTGGAGCGTCGCTGCCTGCAGAGAGTACGTCAGGTCTTATGAGCTGCGGAAAGGCTGTGGAAAAGAAAGATCTGAAAGCCGGAGATATCTTGATACGAGCCGGGGATCAGCCCCATGTATATCTGTTTTTGGCGTGGGCTCAGGACGGCTCTATGTATTTGATCCATGAGACGACAGGCAATGTCAACAATGTGACCATTGGTGTGTATGATCTTGACTTGCCTTATTACAGGTGTTTGATCGATGAGGGGTGATACTATGGAATATGAAGATGAGCTGGAGCGGATGAGGAACCGAAAACGGCGTCAAAAGGCCCGACAGCAGACCAGCGGCGAACGGGATTTTGACGGCTTGGACAATAGGCGCCGATCCCAGGATTCCGGAATGAGACGAGGGCGGATGGAGGAGACAGACAGAGCCTTTTCGGGAAACAGAGCCAGATATATGCGCGGGGCCGGAGGCGGACAGACTGCAAGGGAAGGCGCGCCGGGGCGTGGGGACAGAAGAAGAGGACAGAGGGATTACGACGACAGATATTATGATGACAGCTATGAGTTTGGCAGGTATGGCGGCTCTGGGGATGACGATCCGTATGACGGCTATGAGGAATACAATGATCGTGATGACTATGATGATTACGACGATTACGACGACTATGACGACTATGAGGATTATGGCAGATATGAGGAGCGCCGCAGACGCAGCGGCAGCGGCAGAGTAAGTTCTTCCGGAGACAGACAGGGAAGGAGGGGCTCCGGCAATGAGGCGGGAGCGGGAGGCCACAGGGACAGAAGGGGGCAACAGGACAGGTTCCCCAGAGGCGGTGCAGCCACCACCAGGTCCGGTTCTGGCAGGAATCCGGAGGGCAGCGGCAGAACCCCCAGGAGGAAAAAGCGCAAATCCCTGTTTTTGAAATGTTTTCTGCTGATCCTGCTGTTGGTGGGAGCGTTTACGGCATTCTGGTATACACGGACAGGGACCGGGTACTGGACTATCGCCGTGTTTGGCGTGGATTCCAGGGACGGGAAGCTGGAAAAGGGCGCGTTATCCGATGTGGAGATGGTCTGTGTCATTGACAGAGACACCGGAGATATAAAACTGGTTTCCGTATTCCGCGATACATACCTGGAGATCAATCCTGACGGGACGTACCATAAGATCAATGAGGCTTATTTTAAGGGTGGTCACCAGCAGGCAGTTCAGGCCCTGGAGCGAAATCTGGATCTTTCTATTGATGATTATGCCACGTTTAACTGGAAGGCTGTGGTAGATGCCATCAATATTTTAGGCGGCATTGACCTGGAGATCTCGGACAGCGAGTTTAGGTATATCAACAGCTTTATTACGGAGACTGTGGAGTCAACAGGAATTGGTTCCCATCACCTGGAGAGCGCGGGCATGAATCATTTAGACGGCGTCCAGGCGGTGGCCTATGCCCGTTTAAGGCTGATGGACACAGATTATAACCGCACAGCCAGACAAAGACTGGTGATCCAGCTGGCTATGAACAAGGCCAAGGAAGCGGATCTAAAAACGCTGACGAACCTGGTCAAAGCCATTTTGCCGCAGCTTTCCACCAGCATTGGCGCTGATGATATTCTGCCCATGGCCAGGAATATCCGCAAATACCACATCACGGAAACCGGCGGTTTCCCGTTTTCCAGAGGTGAGACCCATATAGGCAAAAAGGATTGCGTGATCCCTCTTACACTGGAGAGCAATGTTATCCAGCTGCATCAGTTTTTGTATGGGACAGAGAATTTCCAGCCGTCCCAAACCGTAAAACAGATCAGCGCCAAAGTTGCCGCTGACAGCGGCATGGGAGAGGTGGCAGAGAACGCGCCGGAGGCCAAGGTTTTAGGGCAGAAGGCTTTGAAGGGAACAGGGGACGGGGCGTCCCAGAGTTCAGGAGGATCTGGTTCCGGCTCCGGAGAGAATGGACCCGGCAATCCTGGTGGGAACGAGAATCCGGCTGGTGATCCGCCCACTGCCGAACCTGCGCCGCCTGCGCAGACGGCTGCTTCTGAAGAAGCATCTGTGGAAACTTCCCAGGATGTTTCATCTGAGGAGGCGTCTGAGGAGAGCAGCAGAATTGAAGATACAGATGAGGAGGGCCCTGTCGCGGGTTCGCAGGAGTCCGAAACAGAATCGTCTCCAGTCCAGACCTCACAGCCTGTCGAGGCGGGACCTGACCGTCCCGGGGAAACAGAGACCGAGATCGGCCCGGGTATGACAGAGCAGACGCCTTCGGAACCTTCCAAAGCCCCGGAGACGTCTGCCGAGACCGTTCCTGTGGAAACTTCTGAGGTTGGCCCTGGAGTGGAGTGATGGAAATTCTAAATCTAACTATTCGCGAAAGAATAGTTTAACGAATAGTTATTGGCTATCAACATCTTTCAAAGGAGTTTTCCATGCAATTACAGCGTTTACTAAGTTTAACCCGTCAGGCCGTAGACACCTATGGATTGATCGAGGACAATGACAAGATCGCGGTGGGGATTTCCGGGGGCAAGGACAGTTTAGCTCTGTTGTATGCGCTCAACAGTCTTAAGGGATTCTATCCAAAGAAATTTGAGATCTGTGGGATCACCGTAGATCTGGGTTTTGATGATTTTGACCTTTCCCCTATAAAAGCTCTCTGTGACCGTTTATCCGTTCCCTACAAGGTCATACCCACGGATATTGGGCGCATTATCTTTCAGGAGCGCCGGGAATCCAACCCCTGCTCCCTGTGCGCGAAACTGCGCAAAGGAGCTTTAAACAAAGCCGCCATGGAACTTGGATGCAACAAGGTGGCCTACGGGCATCACAAAAACGATATGGTGGAAACCATGCTGTTGTCCCTCATCTATGAAGGCCGTTTTTACTCCTTTTCCCCCAGGACTTACCTAGACCGGACGAACCTGACCTTGATCCGACCATTGATGTATGTGGATGAGGCGGACCTTATTGGATTTTGCAATCGCTATCAGGTTCCGGTCCGCAAAAATCCTTGTCCTGCCGACGGAGTTACAAAACGGGAATATATTAAAAAAATAACAAAAACATTGGAAAAGGATAACCCCGGCGTCAGACAGAGAATGTTCCACGCCATCATAAACGGAAACATCCCCGGATGGCCGAATAAAAAGATCGATCAGGAGGAATCGCGATGAAACAACTGCCCTACTATGAACAAAAAGACCGGGAAAATGTAAAAAAACTGCGTGTTATGATCCAGGATCTGCCTCCTTTCTGCGTCGAGTTTTTCCGTGGGATCGAGCCTCAGACCTCCTCCAGAACCAGGATCGCCTATGCTTACGACTTAAAGGTATTCTTTGACTTTCTGCAGAAGGAAAACCCGGTTATGGAAAAACTGGATAAAAACAGTATCACACTCTCTCACTTAGACCAGATTCAGGTAACAGACCTGGAAGAATACATGGAATATCTGAAATACCGGTTTAACGACCGAAATCAGGAGGTGGTCAATAAGGAGCGTGGAATCATGCGGAAGATCTCCTCCCTGAAAAGCTTTTATAACTACTACTACCGGAGGGAAATGATAAAAAACAATCCGGCTGCCCTGGTGAAGCTTCCAAAACTCCACGAAAAAGAGATCATCCGTCTGGACGTTGACGAAGTTGCCATGCTTCTGGACGAGGTGGAAAAAGGGGAATCTCTGACAGACAAGCAGAAAGCATTCCACAACAAGACCAGGATCCGAGATCTGGCGCTGCTGACCCTGCTTTTAGGGACGGGGATCCGCGTGTCCGAATGTGTGGGCCTGGACATTTCGGATGTGGACTTCCGAAACGGAGGGATCCGCATACACCGCAAAGGCGGAAAGGAGGTCACGGTGTACTTTGGCGTGGAGGTGGAGGATGCCCTGAAAGACTACCTGGATGAGAGAAACCAAATGCTCCCTGTAGAAGGCCATGACAACGCCCTCTTCCTCTCTCTGCAAATGAAGCGGATGTCCGTGCGCAGCGTGGAGAATCTGGTAAAAAAGTATGCCAGGATCGTCACTCCGTTAAAGAAGATCACTCCTCATAAGCTTCGGAGCACCTACGGCACCGCTCTGTATCGGGAAACCGGGGATATCTACCTGGTGGCGGATGTTCTGGGCCATGCGGACGTAAATACCACAAAGAAGCACTATGCGGCTCTGGATGACGCCAGACGCAGAAGCGCCAGGGATAAAGTGTGGCTTCGGGAGCCGGAGTAATCCGTTTTATGAAGCCCAATAAGAACGCTCGGTTTGAAAAAGCGTGGTTCAAGACGCTTTGGCAAAATCTGGTAAGCCAGGTATGATCAATGTGTCAGAAGATTACATAAAAATATTATGTAAACAAGATGAAAAATGCGGTCAAAAACCAACATATCCAGTGATAAAAGTTCAATACAAGCCTGCCGATAAAATCATAAAATCGGCAGGCTCTCGTTTACTCCTCTTCTGTCTCAATGCTCTCTCTCGGATGCTTGTACATGACGGTCAGGTAATTCCCCTCATGGATCGTGTCCTCTCCCATGCGGTTCATCTGCTTTAACTGCTTTACATACTCCTCCACCGTGATGTCAGTACCTTCTGTGTAGGCCTCGGCAATGCTCCACAGCGTATCTCCGGGCTGTATCCGGATGCAGGTATAGTAGGATACGGTCCCCGGGCCGGGAGGCTCTTTTGCAAGAGCATTCATAAGAAAGATGCCAAAAAAAGTACATCCGAGTATGGCTCCAAGTGACAGAAATACAAATGGCTTTTTCATGGCTTCACT
>CAJUPQ010000082.1 GCA_910588505.1 uncultured Hungatella sp.
GAGGCTGAGTTTGTATTTTTATTTTTCAAAAATCAAAAAGTTGTAAACTGGTGTAAAAACAAATACAAGGTCGAAAAATGTCGCTTTATACTTGACTGCCTGCCAGATATAAGGTAAATTAAACTTTGATAAATAGTTTTTAAAACTACATTTGCTTGGGGGATATATGGTACAGATTATTACAGATTCTTCTTCCCTGTATACGCCGGAAGAAGCCAGAGCAGCCGGATTTGAAGCGGTTCCTTTATGCGTCTGTATTGATGACAGCCATGAGAGAGATCTGCTGCTTGACATGGACCAATATTATGAAAAGATCCACCGGGGCCTGCTTCCCATCACGTCGCAGCCGCCTTTGGGGGATGTGATAGAAGCTTTTGAGACTTATAAGGATTTTGAGATCATAAACATCTCCATGGCCGACGGACTGTCCGGCACCTACCAGACTGCCTGCAGCGCCAGAGAGATGACTGACCATAAGGAACGCATCCATGTGTTTAACAGCCGAACCTTGTGCGGCCCTCACCAGTATATGGTGCAGACCGCCCAGAAGATGAAAGAATCCGGCTCCACAGCCCAGGAGATACTGACCTGGCTCAATGAAGCCGCAGACCACTCCGAGTCCTTTCTGATTCCCCAGGATTTTTCCTTCCTCAAGCGGGGCGGACGCCTTACCCCCCTGGCCGCGGCTACAGGTTCTGTTCTGAAGCTGAAACCGATCATGAAGCTGACCAAGGACGGAAAGCGGCTTGATAAGTTCGGCATCAAGCGGACCATGGCCTCCGCCGCCGAGAGCATCATTGACAGTCTGAAAGACAGGCATCTGGGAAAAGATCATATTCTCTACATCTCCCATGGCAATGCCCTGGAGGACGCCCAGAAGATAAAAGCTTTATTCCAGCGCGCCTTCCAGGATCTGGAAATCCGGATCCTGGAGTTAAGCGCCGCCTTTGTGGCCCAGGGCGGGCCCCGGTGCGTAGCCATCCAGTATATCCGGCGGTAAGCCGAAGGCCCCTGGCTGCTGTCGCCGTCTTCACGGTTTTTTAAGGCCTCTGCAGTTTTTCGTCACCAGCTTCCGCTCCACCATGATCTGGTGGCCGCAGCCCAGACATTTCAGCCTGAAGTCCGCTCCCACCCGGAGAATCTCCCATTCCTGACTGCCGCAGGGATGGGGTTTTTTTAATTTTACAATGTCTCCCACCTCAAAAACTACCTGATCTGCCATATCAAGTCTTACCTTTCCAAAATCTCGTCAAACACCTGCCCGATAGGCTCCCGGATCACCAGGTCTGCCTGGCTGTCCCTTCCGGTCTCCGACTTGTTGATGAGAACCAGCTTACTGCCCTCATAGTAGTCAATAAGCCCTGCCGCCGGGTAGACGACCAGTGACGTGCCTCCCACGATCAACACATCCGCCTGCCGGATATACTCCACCGCCTTCTGGATGGTCTTCTGGTCCAGCCCTTCCTCATAGAGCACCACATCGGGTTTTATGATCCCGCCGCAGCTGCACCTGGGCACGCTCTCTGCCTGGGTCACAGCCTCCAGACCATAAAACTTCCCGCATTTTGCACAGTAATTCCGATGGATAGAGCCGTGAAGCTCCAGAACCTCCCTGCTTCCCGCCATCTGATGGAGCCCGTCAATATTCTGGGTGATAACAGCCTTTAACTTCCCCTGCTGCTCTAACCTGGCCAGAGCCAAATGGGCTTTGTTAGGCTTCGCGTCGGTGATCACCATCTTGTTTTTATAAAACCTGAAAAACTCCTCCGGATTTCTCTGGTAAAAACTGTGGCTGATGATGGTCTCCGGCGGATATTGATACTCCTGATGATAGAGCCCGTCCTGGCTTCTGAAATCCGGGATCCCGCTCTCCGTAGACACCCCCGCTCCGCCAAAGAAAACGATGTTGTCGCTTTCCTCAATCCACTGCTTCAGCACTTCCTTTTCTGTCACTGCCCCCTCCTCCTTCCAACTGTTCATTGAGCCACGCCTGGGCATCCAAAAGCCCCTCCTTTGTAAACGGAAATAATTTCTCGGTCTTATCCTCCTGAGGCGTGGCGTCGGAACACGCCTCCCCGATCCAGAAGACCGCTGCCAGCTTGTCTTCTTCCTCCTGGCTGCTCCTCTTTTCAAGAACAAACCTTAAAGGGCCGTCGCTGCCTGTATAACGGCTTTTCTTTAACAGAGGAATCCCCATAATCCCCGACAGATTTATCATCTTTACCACTCCCTGCCAAAAATAGGTTGCCCCCACGCATCAGCGTGCTTCCTAAAGTATTATACCACAATCTCCCAATTTTGACCTAATATATTAAGGGAAAAGAAATACATTCCTCTCTATTTTCCTGTAAAATAAAAGAAAAACTAACATGAAAGGAATTGATACTCATGACACCAATACAAAGATTATTATCCACAGCCGCCCTGTCCCTGACCGTAACCACAGCCGTCGGATGCGCTTCCCAGCCCCAGGCGGCCGCCCAGCCCCAAGCTTCGTCCTTTCCAAATTACATTGAGGTGCGCAATGTAGAACAGAACGTCATAACCGTTCAGAGCGCGGAGACTGTGAAGGTAGTTCCCGACATGGCCCAGATCAGTTTCAGCGTCGCAACCCAGGAAAAAGACGCCAAAACCTGCCAGGAGAAGAACAACGAAGATCTGACCAGGGTGATCCAGTTTCTCAAGGATTTTGGCATCAGCGCCGAGTCCATCCAGACCTCAAACTACGGCATGAATCCCATCTACGACTGGTCTGCCGGCCAGAAGATCACCGGGTATGAGATGGAAAGCGCCCTTACGGTGTCCGACATTACCATCGAACAGACAGGGACCCTGCTCACCGCCTGCGTGGACGCGGGCATCAATAATATCAACCGCGTTTCCTATTTTTCCAGCCAGTATGATACCTGCTATCAGGAAGCCCTGACTAAGGCCATCACCTCTGCCCGGGAAAAAGCCCAGGCTATTGCTGAGGCCGGCGGCTGCGCCCTGGGCGCTGTAGTTCATGTGGAAGAATACACGGATTCCCAGGAACTGCGGTATAACAGTTACTCCAAATATTCCAGAGACAGCGGGGGCGTCGCCGAGGCCGCCATGGCGGATATGGCGGTGGAACCAGGACAGGTCAGCATCGAAGCCAGGGTCTGTGTGGATTTTTCCATCAATTAAGCCCCAGCGCCTCCTCTTGAAGCCTGTCAAGTTCTGCCATACACTCATCCACTGTGGCCCCGCCTAAGAGCTTTCGCACGACGATACAGGTATTGCCCCACTGCTCCATCTTCATGCTGGCATTGGAGCCGAGTACATAGACGTTTTCCTGTATTCTGTCATTAAGGGGCTTCAAAGCCGGAATGCACTCCTCCTCCACGTTTTTGGAGGGGGAGATTACTTTATTGACCTGAGAATATATTTCAAGCGCCTCATCAGAGAGAATGGTATCCAACACCTGGATGGTATCCTCCAGATGTTCCGCGTCCACGCTGATCCCATATCCCGACATGGCCATCACCGGCATCTGGCCCCGGCTGCTGGGGAATCCGATGACCTGCATCTCAAAATCCGGTTTCCCATAGGCAGTCTCCACGTTGGCTGCCCCCCAGTACGCCATAACAATAGGCGTTTTCTGAGCAAGGAAATCCGGCCCTTCTCCATCAATGGCCTCATATGTGAAGGCAGCCTCTCTGTCGATATATCCTTTATCTATCAACTCCTGAAGATACTCAAAGCCAGGGCGCATATAGTCGCTGTACTTGGCCCTCCCTTCATTGAGGGCGTCTATCTCCGCCTTTGTATTGCCGCCGTTGTACAGCTCCGCATAGGCCTGAGCAAAGACAAAGTTCTCCAGCCACCACCGGTTGGCCCCAATAGGGGTCTCGATTCCGTTTTCCTTAAATACTCTGCAGCACTCCATCAGCTCCTCAGGAGTGTCCGGAAGCTGAAGACCGTACCGGTCAAACATATCCTTATTGACAAACAGGCCGTAGGCCACCACCTCCTGGGGAATTGCCACCAGTTTTCCGTTGACCGTGTTGCCTATCTTTACAACATCCCGCAGATTTTTGGCGCTGTCAAGCCCCGACAGGTCTAACAGCCTTCCCTCTTCCCCCAAGATCTGTATGGTATCCGGATTCAGCAGGTACAGATCATCCATATTGTTGCGGGCTCTGTCAAGGGTCACGTCATCATAGGTCTTCTCTGTGTAATCCTCCGCCGTGTAGGTTCTGTACTCCACAGTAAGGCCGAAACGCTCCTCTGCTATAGCAATGGTTCTGTCAAACGCGTTTCTGGCCGCATTCTCCGCATTTGGTTTGGATTTTTCCATAGGTCCAAACAGATTTACCACTTTCTTTTCCCCGCCGTGGTCCGCGATCAGGTTTTTATCTGGTTCTACCTTTGCCCCGCAGCCTCCTATGGCAAATGCCGCCAGAGCAGCAAGACAGATCCGCCCTGCTCTCTTCATACCTATTCCTCTCTTTCTATATGATCCATAGCTTCTTTTAACAGCCTCATATCTATAGGCTTTGCAACATGCGCGTTCATCCCGGCTTCCAGGGCATCTCTCACATCTTCCGCAAATGCATTGGCTGTCATGGCTATGATAGGGATATGTTCCCCGTCCGCCCGTCCCAGGGCCCGAATCGCCCTGGCTGCCTCATACCCGTTCATCACCGGCATCTGCACATCCATCAAGATCGCGTCAAATGTCCCTGGCTCTGTCTCGGAAAAACGCGCCACAGCCAGCTGACCGTTTTCTACGATCTCGCACACCGCTCCTTCTATATCCAGCAACTCGGACAAGATCTCGGCATTAATGTCATTGTCCTCCGCCACGAGAAATCTCAAGCCTTTTAAACTATCTGGCTCTGTGATCTTGGGCGCCGCCTCATGGAAGCAGTCATCCCTCATGGCCACGATCTTTTCTTTAAACGCTGACACGAAAAACGGTTTGGCCAGAACCCCTGCATTGCCCAGTTGTTTTGCCTCTTCTTCCACCTCAGAGCCGTCATAGGCAGTCAAAAACAGGATTGGAATATCCGGCCTGGCCTGCCGGATCTCTCTGGCTGTCCAGGCCCCATCCATTCCCGGCATCTTCCAGTCCAGCAGGATCATCTGATAGCCATTCTCCCCGTCAGCCGCTTCCCGTACCCTGGATACGGCGTCTCCTCCGTTCAGAACTGTGTCAACCTCCACTCCCGTATCTTTCATAAGCATCCTGACGCTGCTGCATACCTCCTCATCGTCATCCACTGCCAGGATCCGGAAAATGCGGCTGTCCCTCCAAAACTGTCTGTCTGCCTGTCCATCGGGTATACGAAGCTCCAGCTCCACTGTAAAGATACTCCCCTTATCAATCTGGCTGGCTACCTGAATAGTACCGCCCATAAGTTCCACGATATTTTGGGTGATAGCCATGCCAAGCCCTGTTCCCTGAACCTTGTTTGTGGTGCTGTTTTCCGCCCTGGTAAACGCGTCAAACACAGTCTCTAAGTATTCCGGGGTCATACCGTATCCGTTATCCTCCACCTCGATGCGGATATGCTCAAACTGACCGGACCGCTGGGGCAATCCGATGATGCGAAACCAGATATGGCCGCCCTCAGGCGTATATTTCACCGCATTGGACAAAAGATTAATTAAAATCTGGTTGATCCTGGTCTCGTCGCCGATAAGGTACTCATGTTTGATATCCGTCACTGACACGTCAAAGCTCTGGTTCCGCTCCTTTGCCATGGGACGGATGATGGCGTCCACAGAGGACACCAGATCACTCAATGTAAAATCCCCGATCGTAAGCACCACCTTGCCGCTTTCGATTTTGGAGACGTCCAGCACATCATTGATGAGACTGAGAAGGTGGCGTCCCGACGCGGTGATCTTAGCCGTATATTCCTTTACCTTTGCTGGATTGTCCGCGTCTTTGGCAAGCAGAGTGGTAAATCCCAGGATCGCATTCATAGGAGTGCGGATGTCATGGGACATATTAGAGAGAAACATGGTCTTGGATCTACTTGCCACCTGAGCCGCCTGGAGGGCTTCTGCCAGCTGACGACTATGTATCTCCCGCTCAGATTCCCGCTCCTGCCGAAGCTTTATCTGCTGTCTCTGATTCCGATAAACTAACACGCAGCAAATTAAAAACGCGGCCAGCATGACCATTACAACCGTGTAAATATTCTGGTTTACCGCTTTCCCCTCCTGCTGGATCGCCTCAATAGGCACATATCCTATGAGATAAATAGAGCCCTCATTGACCGCCCACATAAAGATCAGGGAATCCATATTTCGGATATGGTGGTAGAACATAAAATTTCTCCCCATACCTACGCTCTCCTCCACATCCCTCTGAACATCTGTCTCAAGGATGTTGTTAGCCCGGTAGAAATCCTCCAGATTTAAATGACCGGCCTGACGCTCTCCCATCCCCCTGGGCTTTAGCACAAAACGCTGACTTTTCGCGTCCATGATATAGAGCAGGGCATTGCCGCCGTAAAAGCCGGAAGGCAGGGATTCTTCAAAAGAGTCATAAATATATTCAATATAGAGAACTCCTATTTCTTTATCTCCTCTCTCCACCGGACATTTCATGGTGTAGGCCCATGTTCCCATGCTGTTTAAGTATGACCGGGAAATGGGAAGGCCTTCCACACTCTTCCCGGCGGAAAAATCCAAGTCTGTCTCCGAAAAAAAATCGCTGGTATTGGAAATACCGTTCTCTTCACCGGATGCGATAAATGAGAGTTTGACCATGGTTCGATTTCGGTTATAAGAGCGGATAAATTCCTCCGGCTGTTCTAACATCGCCACCTCTTTGGCGATCAGCTTTTGAAATTCCGCCTCCTTTGTCAAGATAGCTTCCAGAGTCCCTTTGACCAGATCCAGACTTTCGCTGAGATTATTTATGGCCGATGAGGACATCTCCGTCGAGATCCTTTGGGACAAAGTGAATACAATAGTCCCCAAAATAAAGAAGACCACTAAAATAGATAAGATCAACGGCATCCCTTTGTCTGGTCTGCTTTCTCTATGCTTTCTCATAAAACTCTCCATTTTGCCAGTACTGGCTGTCTGACGTTTATCACTGCCAGGATATGATCGGCAGTTTTCATTATACTATACCATTATCATATGCCAAAGTCAAAAACTGTTTCGTTTAAAAAGCCGGCGGGAAAAATATCCTGTTTTTCCCGCCGGCTTTCTTCTTAAGCTGTCATTCCCTTTAAGCTGTCATTCCCTATATAATCCGTACTGTCCGGCCCGTTTCAGGGCTGATTCGATCACTTTATCCATGTCATAATACCTATACTCTGCCAGGCGTCCGCCAAAAATCACTCCTCTTTCCTCTGCAGCCAGGGCTGCGTATTGCTCATACAGCTGCTGGTTCTTCCTGTCATTGACCGGGTAGTAAGGCTCCATGCCCTCCTGCCAGGCAGCAGGGTACTCCCTGGTGATAACTGTCTTTGGCTGAGTTCCGAACTCAAAGTGCTTGTGCTCAATGATCCTGGTGTAGGGCGTCTCCCTGTCCGTGTAATTGACCACAGCCACCCCTTGGAAGTTGTCCGTGTCCTTCACCTCTGTCTCAAACCGCAGGCTCCGGTACTCCAGCCTGCCGAAGCGGTACTGGTAGTAGGAGTCCAGGGTTCCGGTGTACACCACAGTCTCCCCCAGGCTGTCGTAATGGTCCTTATGTTCCAGGTAATCCTCATTGCACCGGATCTCACAGCCCTCAAACAGCCTCTCGATCAGCACGTTATAGCCCCCAATGGGAATTCCCTGGTACAGGTCATTGAAGTAGTTGTTATCGTAGGTGTAGCGCACAGGCAGCCGCCTGATGATAAAGGCGGGCAGGTCCCGGCAGTCTCTTCCCCACTGTTTTTCCGTGTAGCCTTTTACTAGCTTCTCATACAGATCCACGCCCACCAGGCTGATGGCCTGCTCCTCCAGATTCTGCGGCTCCCCCGTAATACCGGCTCTCTGCCGGGTGATGATGTCCTTTGCCTCCTGGGGGGTGGAGATTCCCCACATCTTGCTGAAGGTGTTCATGTTAAAGGGCATATTGTACATCTCACCTTTGTAGTTGGCCACCGGGCTGTTGGTATAGCGGTTAAACTCCGCCAGGCCGGTGACAAACTCCCACACCTGTCTGTTGCTGGTGTGGAAAATGTGAGCGCCGTACTTGTGTACATGGATTCCTTCTATGTCTTCGCAGTAGATGTTGCCGCCGATGTGATCCCTCTTTTCCACCACCAGGCAGCGCTTCCCCTGCTTTGCGGCCAGATACGCCCAGACTCCGGCAAACAGGCCGCTTCCTACTAACACATAATCATACTTTTTCATGTCCGTCCTTTTCCTTTCGCCTTTTAGGGACAACGTCCTTGTCTGTCTCAAAAACCTTGCCTATGAGGACCACCACAGACCGGCTGTCTACCGTATACTTCCTCTGGTCCTCCAAAAGAGGTTCTTTTCCCGGCTCATAGAAGCCGTTTATCTGACTTAAGGAAGTGTCTATGGCCACATGCCATCTGCGCCCTTTTGGCGGGCGGGGCGGGCCGAAGTCGTGGGGCTCCCAGTGCATGTTATACATGACGTAAAAATAATCGTCCGGGCTCCCGTCTTCCTTCTTCTCGTACTCCCCGCAGTAGAGCACGCCCAGCTGCCTGCGGAAATTCTCGTATTCCGGCCTCCAGGCCTTCTCCCCGTGAAAGGATACGTCCGGGTGGCCGCAGGCAAGATAATCCATGTTCAGCGGTTCCTCTTCCATATGGAATATGGGATGGTTCCTGCGGAAATTTATGATGTATCGGGCAAATTCAAAAATATCTCTGTTGGTCTTTTGCTGGTTCCAGTTGAGCCAGGAGGTATCGTTGTCCTGGCAGTAGGCGTTGTTGTTGCCGAATTTGGAATTGCCGAACTCATCCCCTGCCAGCAGAAGGGGAGTGCCTTGGCTTAAAAACAGGAGGGTCATGGCATTGCGGATCTGCTTTTGGCGTATCTCTGTCAGCTTTTTCTTCTTGGAGATCCCCTCAAGGCCGCAGTTCCAGCTGTAGTTGTAGTCGCTGCCGTCCCGGTTGTCCTCCCCGTTGGCCTCGTTGTGCTTGCGGTCAAAGGATACCATGTCCATCATGGTAAATCCGTTAGTATGGGCCATGTAGTTGACCGTGCCGAAGCCCTTGGGATTGTGGCCGATGCGGAATATAAGGGGGCGCATCTGGTCCTCGTCGCCTTTTAATACCCTGCGCATGTCTGTGAGAAACCCGTCGTTGTACTGGGACAGATGTTTATCCTTCGTCCCCTCCACGCCGCTCCAGCTGGTAGCAAACAGCTTAACGCGGCGCAGGTACGGGTCTTTGCCCATAAGGTCAGTGGGCGGGTATCCCACCAGATGGATGCCGTCCACATGGTATTCTTTAACCCAGAATCGGACAATATCCAGCGCCATGGACGGGCTTTCTTTTCCGCTGAAATACAGCTCTGTGATCAGCTCCAGGCCCTGGCGGTGGAGCTCTTTTACCAGGGTCTTGAACTCATAGACCGGCCGCTTCCTCTGCCCGCTGCTGTAGGAGGCCTTAGGCGCGTAGTAGTACCCTCCGGTATAGCCCCAGTAGTTCAGCCTGCCTGTGGCCTGGGGCTTCTGCACAGCCTTTGGGTTCCACTGAGTCTCCTGCACCATGACCTCCTGGAACTCGTTTACCGGCATCAGCTCCACAGCGGTGATCCCCAGGGCTTTTATATAAAGAATCTTCTCCGTCAGGGCGCGGAAGGTACCCTTGTTCCTCATGCCGGAGGTTTTGTGGCAGGTCATGCCCCGCACATGACAGCGGTAGATAATGGTATCCCGCATAGGGGTCCGGGGCGGCTTATCCCCCTCCCAGTTAAACACCTCCGGGTACAGAGGGCTTTTCATCAGATGTCCTATATTCTCCGGATCTCCCCACTGCTCCCAGCCTGTAAACTGCCGCCCGCAGGGGTCAGCTTTTAAAATGCCGTCCATCTCCAGGCAGTACATGGTTCTTTTGGGCCACCGCCCTTCCACGGTCAGGTTCCAGACATCCCCCTCCCTCAGGGCCGGGTCCATGGGTATCTTAAGCTGCGGTTCGTCCTGGTCCGGCTGAAATAACACCAGGCTGCATGTCTCTTTTGCTCCAATGGCTGATATGTGTAACCCTTTATCCGTAATGGTAAGTCCTATGGGATATCTTTGGGTCTCTTCTGTCACTCTTGTGTATGCTTCCACCGTATGCCCCCTTTATCTGTCGGCAGCAATTCTGTCCGCCAGCTCATTTAAGTACATCCACCGCTCCATCTTTTCTTCCAGCAGTTTTTCCTTTTCTTCTTTTTCTTCCATCAGTTCTTTCAGTTTTACAAAGTCTCTGGCAGCCGCCTCGATCCGGATGTCCAGCTTTTCCATCTCTTCCTCCAGCTGCGCAATCTGATCTTCTATGACTTCCCAGTCTTTCTGCTCCTGGTAGGTGAATTTCAGCTTTTTCTCTCTGGCACGGTTCTCTTTTCCCCTGATGGTCCCTTTTCTTTTGGCTTCTTCCTTCCCTTTCGCTCCCGGCTGCCTGCCATCCTCTTCGGACTTTATGTCCGTGGCTGCCTGATAATCCGTGAACCCGCCCTCATACTGGGTCACTCGGCCCTGGCCTTCAAAGGCGAATATCCGCCTCATGGTCCTGTCCAGAAAATACCGGTCATGGGACACGGCGATCACAATGCCTTCAAATCCGTCCAGATAGTCTTCCAGTATGGTCAGAGTTCGGATATCCAGGTCATTGGTGGGCTCGTCCAGAAGCAGCACATTGGGCGCGTCCATAAGGATCCGCAGAAGGTAGAGCCGCCGCTTCTCCCCTCCGGAGAGACGGCTTATGACGGTATATTGAACTTCCGACGGAAACAGAAACCGCTCCAGCATCTGGGAGGCGCTGACGCTCCCGTCCCTGGTCTGCACATACTCCGCCCCGCTTCGGATATATTCAATCACTTTCAGGCTCTCGTCCATGGCCTCGTTTTCCTGAGAAAAATAGCCCATCTTTACGGTCTGCCCCATGCGGACCGCGCCTTTGTCCGGCTGTACCCACCCGGCGATCATCTTCATCAGGGTAGACTTGCCGCTGCCGTTGGGGCCTATGATCCCCACCCGGTCATTTTTCAGAAAAATATAGTTAAAATCCTCTATAAGAACCTTTGAGCCGTAGGCTTTGCACAGGCCCTCCGCCTCCACGGTGGTCCTGCCAAGGCGGCTGGAGACGGATTCCAGCTCCACCTCCCTGTCTGCCTGGGGGCCTTTCTGGTCCCGCAGGGCCTCGTAGCGCTGAATGTGGGCTTTCTGCTTGGTGGACCTGGCTCTGGCGCCCCGCTGCATCCACGCAAGCTCCACCTTCAGGATGGACTGCCGCTTTCGCTCGGAGGCGGCCTCCATATCAAGGCGCTCTGCTTTTAGTTTCAGGTATCCTTCGTAACCGGACTGGTAGCTGTAGAACTTACCCTTGTCCAGCTCTACGATGCGGTTTGTCACACTGTCCAGAAAGTACCGGTCATGGGTGATCATCAGGATAGTGCCCCGGAATTTCTTTAGGTAATCTTCCAGCCACTGGGCCATCTGGCTGTCTAAATGGTTAGTGGGCTCGTCCAGAATCAGAAGGTCTGTGTCCGACATCAGGACGCTTACCAGGGCGATGCGCTTTCTCTGGCCCCCGGACAGGGTCTCCACCTTGGCGTCAAAGTCAAATATCCCCACCTTTGTCAGCATGGTTTTGGCCTGGCTTTCCAGGTTCCAGAGATGGTCATGGCCTTCATTGTCCCTGATGATGCTTTCCAGTATGGTGTCCCCTGCCGTGAATACGGGATTCTGAGGCAGGTAGCGGATGTCCAGGTTCCGTTCCCTCACTACGGCGCCCCTATCCGGCTCTTCCAACCCGGCCGCGATTTTAAGGAAGGTGGACTTGCCGGTTCCGTTGATGCCGATGATGCCGATCTTCTCGCCCTCATTGACAGCAAAATCCGTGTCGTCGAACAGCAGGCGCTCCGTGTATGATTTGGTCAGATGTTCTATAGTTATCAGGTTCATGCGATCACCAGTTCTACGGGGCAGTGGTCTGACCCTGTGACTCCTGTGTGGATGTCCGCGCTGACCAGACGCCCCTCCAGGCTTTTGGACACGCAAAAATAGTCGATGCGCCATCCGGCGTTTTTCTCCCTGGCTTTAAACCGGTAGGACCACCAGGAATAGACTCCCTCTCTGTCCGGGTTAAAGTAGCGGTAAGTGTCAATGAAGCCAGCCTCTAAAAGGCAGGTGAACTTTTCCCGCTCCTGGTCCGTAAAGCCCGCGTTGTTACGGTTGGACTTCGGGTTTTTCAGGTCGATCTCTTTGTGAGCCACGTTTAAGTCGCCGCAGAAGATCACCGGCTTATCCTCCTCCAGCTTTTTTAAGTAGGCCAGAAACGCGTCCTCCCACTCCATGCGGTAGGACAGCCTGGCCAGCTCGCTCTGAGAGTTGGGTGTGTAGCAGGTGACTACATAGTAATCCGGATACCGGGCGGTGATGACCCGGCCCTCCTGGTCGTGGGCTTCTATTCCGATTCCGTTTGTGACGGATATGGGTTCTTCTTTGGTGAACAGGGCTGTGCCTGAATAGCCTTTCTTTTTGGCGTAATTCCAGTACTGGTGATACCCCTCCAGGGGAAGGTCGATCTGGCCTTCCTGGAGCTTGCTCTCCTGGATGCAGAAGATGTCCGCATCCGCTTCTCTAAAATATTCTAAAAAGCCTTTGCCTGCGCAGGCCCGCAATCCGTTTACATTCCAGGAAATCAGTTTCTTCATTGATTTCTTCCTCTCCCTTCTCTGTTCCACTAAACAGTATATCACATGGCAAGCGAAAACCGCAATCAAATCAAGAAAATTTTTTCAATTTTCAGAATTTAGAAAGAATATCCAAAGAGAGAATGAAACAACTTGAAAGAGTTGGGAAATTTGTTATAATAGAATATATGTGTGATTTTCAGAAAGGAGATTGATCATGTCTGTATTTAAAAGTTATCTAAGACAGCTTATAAGACAGCTAAACGCTTTAAGAAAAGCACATGAAGCCGGGGATTCGGCGGAAGTTAAACGAATTATTGATGAACTTATAAAAGACGCGCAGGATGGGTTAGAGGATGATTAGATCATCCCCCAATCCGGCAAAAGAGAGGGGCATATGTTATGAGACTTGAATCCGACTCGATCGGAACCCTGGAGGTTCCCATAAAGGCCTATTATGGAGTCCAGACGCTGCGGGCCAAACATAATTTTAATATCACGGGGCGTCCTCTGCACCCGGTTTTTATCAACAATCTGGCCAGGATCAAGAAGGCTGCTGCCATGACCAACATGGCGGCCAATGTGCTGGATGAGCGCATCGGAAAAGCCATCCTGCAGGCCTGCGATGAGATCATCGCAGGGAAGTTACATAACCAGTTTATTGTGGACGCCATCCAGGGCGGGGCGGGAACTTCGGCCAACATGAACGCCAATGAGGTTATCGCCAACCGGGCCATCGAAATCCTGGGGGGTGAGAAGGGGGATTATTCTATCGTCCACCCCAATGACCATGTGAACATGGCCCAGTCCACCAACGACGTGATCCCGTCCGCCGGAAAGCTGACGATCCTGGAACTTCTCCCCGGGCTTGTGAAGGAGCTGGAGCGGCTTCACAAGGCTTTGAAGCAGAAGTCCGTGGAGTTTGACGACGTGGTGAAGATCGGCCGCACCCAGCTGCAGGATGCGGTTCCCATCCGCCTGGGCCAGTCTTTTGAGGCCTATTCCGCTGTGGTGATGCGGGATATTGAGCGGCTTAAGGGGCTGGATGAAGACCTGAAGATGCTCAATATCGGGGCTACGGCTGTGGGGACAGCCATTAATGTAAATCCTGTGTACCTCTTCCATATTATTAAAAACGTGAATCTGGTGTGCCAGACCAACTGCTATCAGGCGGAGAACTTATTTGACGCTACCCAGAATCTGGACGGGTTTGTGAATATTTCCTCCGTGCTGAAGACCTGCGCCGTCAGCCTGTCAAAGATCTGCAATGACCTGCGGCTTCTGTCCAGCGGCCCGAAGACAGGCCTGGGGGAGATCAATCTGCCGCCGAAGCAGAACGGCTCCTCCATCATGCCCGGCAAGATCAATCCGGTTATCCCGGAGGTGGTCAGCCAGGTTGCCTTCAATGTTATCGGCAACGACGTGACTGTTACCCTGGCGGCAGAGGCGGGACAGCTGGAGCTGAACGCCTTTGAGCCGGTTATCTTTTACAATATTTTTGAGTCCATCGACACCCTGACAGGGGCTGTCCAGACCCTGATCGACAACTGCATCCTGGGCATCACTGCCAACCGGGACCGCTGTGAGCATCTGGTGGAATCCAGCGTGGCCATCGCCACTGCCCTGTGTCCCTATATCGGGTATAAGAAGTCGGCGGATATCGCCAAGCAGTCTCTGGAAAGCGGCGTGTCTGTGCGGGATCTGGTATTGCAGCAGAATCTTATGACGCCCCAGCAGCTGGAGCAGTGCATGAATCTAAAGGCTTTGACTCTGCCGGGGCATATGGCGGAATACCGGAAGCTGTAGATACGCTTTCAGGGTAAAATGAAAAGAGAGGAAACATTCAGTCTCCCCATGGCTAGCTGGATTATAGGCGCCAAATATGCTTTTCGTACATTCCGCCTTTATTTTTTCAAAACCAGAGTTTCATATTGCTGTATTATTGAGTGAGCATGGGGCGAGGGGTGTCGCGGAGCCAGTCAGAGAAGGAGAGATGTCCCGTCCGGGTTCAGATATGCCAAACATTCCGATGAGCCCTTAAAGCGGAAATCAGTCGGGTATCAGCTCTCCTGCTTTCCTAGTCTCATCTCCATGGCATAAATTCACCCTGCCGGGACATCTCTCCTTCTCTGACTGGCAAAAGCAGAATTCGCTGGTCAAGATTTGCTCACTTGAAGTGTTTCCGGTAGGGGACGCTATTTCAACACTGTAGTAAAAAAAGTCACCAACCCCCACTTCAAGTGGGGGTTTGGAGAGGGCCCCCCAAGGGGCCTTTATTACTT
>CAJUPQ010000083.1 GCA_910588505.1 uncultured Hungatella sp.
CGCCAGGCAGGGGGCGCGGCCTATGTCGGATTTTGCCGACGGGCTTTCAGGGCTTCTTTTGAAGGGAGCCAACGGCTACGCGGGGCTGGAAAATATCCAGCAGTTCTATAATATAATGAACGGTATGTTGATGAATGAGAGCGTATATATGCCTCTGCTTCATTTTATCCTTCCTTTTCAATATGAAGATAAGAATGTGATGTCGGAGATGTGGGTGGATCCGGATTCTGACAGGGGCGATCAGGAAGGCGCAAGAAGGATCAAGCTTTTTTTGAAGTTTGATATCCAGAACGTAGGCAAGTTTGAACTGGTTCTGGGGCTTCAGAATCGGGAGGCCTCACTGCAGGTGTTTGTTCCGCCTCATCTGGTGAAGGAGGATAAGCGGATCCAGTCCGATGTGGCGGATATCCTAAAGAACAACGGGATTCGGTTCAGCCAGCTTATGGTGCGCCGTCATACCCGGGATCGGCGGGTTGACGAGATTTTCCCTGAGATACGGGAGAGGGAGAGAACGATCAATGTCAGAATTTGATGAGATGATGCGGCAGAAGGCCGTAGCCTTAAAGTACAATCCGGATAAGAACGGAGCTCCGGTGATCGTGGCGTCAGGTATGGGATATCTGGCTGAGAAGATCACGGAGACCGCTCTTGCGGCAGGGGTTCCGGTTTATGAGGATGATTCTCTGGCTACGCTTCTCACTCAGCTGCAGCTGGGACAGGAGATCCCCATTGAATTGTACCAGGCTATTGTGGATATCTACATATATTTTCTGGGCTATGTGCCTGGAGCGCAGGAGCAGGAGGCTTCTGGGGCGCAGGGGGAAGAAATTCAGGAGGAGATGAGCGAACTGTGAGAATGAAGGCAGAGCAAAGTAGTGAGAAAAGGAGCAGATGATTATGTATCAGAATATAAGGAGACTGACAGCGCTGGTTCTTGCGATCCTTTGTCTGGCGGCCGCGCCTATGGAGTGTCTGGCAGCCACAAAGCCCATGAATTCCATAAGCATTAAGATTTCCTCAAAGCTAAAGGCGGGCGTTAAACTGCCTCAGATTGACATCGGCAGCGGGACAGCCTCCGACGGGGGGATCCTGGTGACTCAGAAGGGCAGCCATTTTACAGTGACCTCCGCTACATGGACAGATAAGACTTCCAAGGAGGTGGTGGCTGCGGATGAGCCCAGGATGAGCCTGGTATTGGAGCCGGACGACGTAAGCGAGTACTATTTTCTGGCCAGCTATAAGGCGTCCAATGTAAAGGTCAGCGGGGGATCTTTTGTGTCAGCCAGGCGGGACGGGGATAATTTGGTGGTGACCGTGAAAGTCAATCCCATAAGGGGCGAATATGACAGCCCCAGGGACGCGTATTGGAATGAGAAAAATCTGGGTGAAGCCAAATGGGAGAAGCCGGAGAATGGCTCCGGATACTATGAGGTGCAGCTTCTCAGGGACAATAAAAACGTGTTCAAGGTGGACCGGACTTCTGCTACCAACTATAATTTTTATCCGTATATGACCCAGACCGGAGACTATACCTTTAAGATCCGGACCATCCCTGGAACGGATTTTCAGAAGAGTTATGGAAAGCGGAGCGATTGGCTGGAATCCGGTCAGCTGGTGATCACGGAACGGTATGTTTCCGACGGCAAAGGACAGCAGAATGCCAGAGCCACGGCCGTAAAGGGCGTAGAGGATACGGTGGGCTGGATCAAGCAGGGAACTGAGTGGAAGTACCGTTTTCCCAGCGGCGACTTTAAGACCGGGGGCTGGGAGCGGATCAATGATAAATGGTACTATTTTGATGATGCCGGACTTATGAAGAAAGGCTGGCAGAGCATAAACGGATTTTGGTACTATTTCCATGACAGCGGCGAGATGGCTCTGGGCTGGGTCAGGGTTGGTGATAAATGGTATTATACGCGGCCTGAGAAAGAGGGCGTGTACCCGGAAGGATCCATGTTTTCTTCCGGATGGCGGGTGATTGCGGGGTATTATTATTATTTTAATCAGGATGGCAGCGTTTATACGGGATGGCTTAAGGAGAATGACAAGCTGTATTATCTAAACGTGCTGGACAACAGCCTTCAGGGGGCTATGTTTACAGGCTGGATCCGCCGGGACGAGAAAACTTATTTTGCGGATTCTAACGGGGAGATCGTGGTAGGCTGGTATCAGATCGACGGACTGTGGTATTATTTCTATCCTGGTTCCGGCGAGATGGCGTATAATACGGAGGTTGACGGTTTTTATCTGGATCCTGACGGAGTGTGGCGGCAGTGAGTCTTATGTGGATCTTAGGCGGAAACCGGGCAGTGATTCAGGCTGTCAGGTGAGACAACATTTAACAGTGAAAATGGAAAGGCGGGTTAGACATGAAAGTTTGGGATCGGATAAAAAGGCTGGCTGCAGGTATGTGTGCGTTTGCCCTGGTGAGCGGGGCGACAGGCAGAGCCGGAGTTTTGACGACTTACGGCGCTACATCCTCCAGTGTGGTGGAAAATGTGACAGTGACCTTGACCGGAGCCTACGGGGAGGCGGAGGAGATTTTGGAGCCTTCTATTAAGGTTGGGGGAACGGACTGTACCCTGGGAGATTACCAGTACGGCACGGATTTTGATAAGTGGAGGCCGGGCAAAAAAGTGCGGATCGACATCACGGTGGAGGCGGAAAACGGAAAAGTGTTTCCCGTATCTCTGAACAGTTCCCAGTGTAAGGTCACTGGCGCCAGCTTTGTTTCGGCCAGAGCCCTGGGAGACAGCAAACTTCAAGTGAAGGTAGACTACACGCCGGTTATGGTATTAGGCGGTACCACGTGGGCGGGATGGGACAAGACGGAGAGAAAGAAAGCCACTTGGAAATCAGTGAAATATGCTACCGGATACTCGGTGTCCCTCTATGGGGACAACAAAGTGGTGAAGCGTCAGACTGTGAAAGGCACCAGCCTGGATATGGCGCCTTTCATGAAAAGCGACAGCAAGACCTATTATTTTGAGGTAAAAGCGATCCCTACCACATCGGAGGAGAAGAAATACTTAAAGGAAGGCATTGCTGTGGCGTCCACGGATGACGAGTACGATTACAGCGAAAACTGGAATGATAATACGGACGACGGCGGCTCGATCCGGGGCAATAATTATATTATGCCGGACGGGGAGAAATCCAGAAACAGCTGGAAAAAGGTATCCGGGCGGTGGTATTATTTTGACGAGAACGGCAGCATGGTGAAAGGCTGGAGGTATATCAATAATTTTTGGTATTTTATGGGCAGCGGCGGCGCCATGCAGACCGGATGGGTCAATCCGGCGGCGGATTCCTGGTTTTATATGAACGCCAACGGGGAGATGTGTACCGGATGGGTTGAGCCAAAACCGGGAGACTGGTATTATCTGGACGGCAACGGGTATATGCAGCGAGGCTGGATCAACGTCGGCGGCCGGCAGTACTATCTGGACGGCAATGGAAAGATGCAGCGGGGCTGGGTCATGGTGGATGGAACGTGGTATTACTTCAATGCTGACGGGAGCATGGTGACCAATGCGGTTATTGACGGATGGACTATCGGGGCCAACGGGGCCGCATACCAATAAACAAACGGTTATAGAATAGAAGGAGAAAGAGGAGAGAGGGCTATGGGTTTAGTGTCATCAGTGACGGATTTGGGCAACGTCAGCACTTCTAACCGGCAGGTCGCTCAGACGGAGCAGGTCAGCGACAGCTTTAAGGAGGCGTTTCAAAACGCATATGGGAAGAGTCAGACGGAAAGTATGGACGACATCTTTGAGGAGGCGTCATCCCGATACGGGGTTTCCGTGAATCTGCTCAAAGCCGTCGCAAAAGCGGAATCAAATTTTAATCCTAAGGCGGTGTCAAAGGCCGGGGCTATTGGCGTGATGCAGCTTATGCCGGCTACTGCCAGGTCTTTGGGGGTTTCGGATCCTTATGACGCAAGGCAGAACATTATGGGTGGGGCTAAATATTTAAAGGAGAATCTGGAGCGTTTTGGCGGCAATGTGAATTTAGCTTTGGCAGCGTACAATGCCGGACCAAACAGTGTTCAGAAATATGGCGGGATTCCGCCTTATAAAGAAACCCAGAACTATGTAAAAATCGTCAATTCCTACCTGGATGGTTCCCCCCTTAGTTCCGGAAGGACCGTGCAGACAGGCGGGATGGGGAGTCTGTGGGGGTTCGGTTACGGAAACAGCGGTCTGTCAGGTCTCACGTCAGATCAGCTTTTGAGTCTATATGGAGTTTCGGGAGGCAGTGTGGGAAGTCTGCTGGATAATTCTTACGTTTCATCCGGCAGTCTGAATAACTCCTATGGCCTGTCAGGCCTGGGCAGTGATTATGGAACCAGCATTAACCGTTTGAGCATGTTCCTGGGCATGGCTTCGATAGATGAAGGAGGAGATACGGTTTCTCTCGATAAGGAAAGCTTTGCCAGTATGGTGGAGATCCTGCGGCTTCAGATGTTGATGAATGCCAGCAGGTCCGCAGGCAATGTGACTGTATAGAGAGAAGAATGGATTGAGACATAAAGGAGGGCTACATAATTATGAAGTTTAGAGATTGTGAAACCTGCATGGTGTACGGAACAGATAACAAGCCTCTGTCCAGGGCCAGGGTTGAGACGGATGCAAAGGACAAGGTAACTTTATATTTTAACAACTATAAGCTGCGGAGCGTCAGATTTAAGACTTTTGTGGATTTTTATGATATGCAGCAGGGCCTTATGAGGGCCCGGTGCGAGCTGGTGATCCGGAAGAATGTCAATAAGGATATGGCAGAACCTTGGATGGCCGATGTGAAGGTGCTGGAGGTAGCGGACGTGTTTCAGAGGCAGAAGGATCTGAGAGTGAGGGTGAACATCTCCACCAGCTTTACTACGGATGACGGCCGCTTTTTCTCGGGAACTATTAAGAATATCAGCGCAGGCGGTATTTTCCTGGTGACCTCCCAGGCTCTGCAGCCGGAGACGAGATTTTCGTTTTCTTACCGCTTTGACGGGGAACCGTGCAAGGCCACTGCCAGGGTTCTCAGGGCCAGGGGGGCTACTGCCGGCGGGTTCGGCTATGGCTGTCAGTTCGTCCGGCTGCTTCCGGAGACAGAGGCTACTATCCGCAAATTCGTGTTTGCGAAACAGGTGGAAAATCAGAAGAATCCGGAGAGGAGACTCTAGTGAAACTGAACCTGGTCATGATCGTAAAGAATGAGGAGCGTTCCTTAAGGCGGTGCCTGAAGGCGGCAAAGCCTCTGGTGGACCAAGTGATCATAGCGGATACCGGGTCTTCGGACCGCACAGCGGAGATAGCAAGGTCTATGGGAGCCGTGGTAGTGAATTTTCCATGGGTTCATGATTTCTCCGCTGCCCGCAATTTCGCGCTGGAGCAATCGGACGGGGATTGGAATCTGGTGCTGGACGCGGACGAGTATCTGCGTCCCTGCAGCAGAAAGAACCTGGAGAAGGCTTTGAGAAGTCGGAGCGGGGTGTGGCTTGGAGGGATCACCAGGTATGATTCTTATCGGGATGGCGAGATTATCAGTCAGAGTACATCGGTGCTGCCCAGAGTGCTGCCCAGGGGAGTCAGGTATGAGGGGATCATCCATGAGCAGCCAGAAGGAAATCATCCCTGCTACAGTCTGCCGCTGGCCGCGGACCACGACGGATATCTGGTGGAGGATAAGGGGGAGCGGAATCTGCTTTATCTTGAGGAAGCAGTGCGGCTTCATCCGGATGACGGATATTATCAGTTTCAGATGGCTTCCACCCTTCGAAATCTGAAAAGACTTGAGGAGAGCCTTCTGTATTTTCGGAATTTTTATCGCATGGCAGAGCCTGCCAGCGGATACCGGGCAGGAGGCGTGGTGCTGTATCTGTATACGCTTTTGGATGTGGGCGCTGAGGAGTGTCTTGACGAGGCGGCAAGGATTGTGGAGAGAGAAGAGAGGGTGCTGGGGGATTTTCCGGATTTCTGCTTTGTGTGCGGACTTTTTTATATGAAGAGAGTGCTGTCGGACGTGGAAAGGCATATGGCTCTGCTGCCTAATATCGAGAAGTGTTATCTTAAGTGTCTAAGTTTGGGTGAGCGGCCCTGGATGGGAGGAGTCGTGGGAACCGGGTCCTTCAAGGCGGCTTATAATCTGGGGGCCTGGTATGAGGTGTCCGGGCAGATGGAGATGGCAAAGCAGTATTACCGGGATGCGGCGAAGGCGGGGTATGGGCCGGCCAAGGCGCGGCTGCGGACAATTTAAGATCATTTTCTTTTTTGATGTTTAAAGAGCAGGCAGTTAAAATTTGTGAAAAAAATATGAAAATCTTTCCGAAACCTTATGCACCGTCCGAACCTGCCGATATAATAAACAGAAACGGTAAGACCAAGGATGGTCGCAGTGAGACGGTCCGGCTCCGGTAAGGGAGCTTGAGAGCCGCGACAAGGCAAGGAAGGGGTTGCGGATATATGATTATTCAGAATAACATAGCGGGTATTAATGCCTCCCGCAATAAAGGAATCGCAGAAGGCAAGATGAGAAAGAGTCTGGAGAAGCTGTCATCCGGTTACCGCATTAACCGGGCGGGGGATGACGCGGCCGGTCTCGCTATCTCCGAGTTGATGCGCAGTCAGATCACAGGACTGAATCAGGCTATGAGAAATGTGAATGACGGGATCAGTATGACTCAGACAGGCGACGGGGCTCTGATGGAGGTTCACTCCATGCTGGAGAGGATGAAGACTCTGGCAGTGCAGTCCGCTAACGGCACGTATAACAGTATTGCGAGAGAAAACCTGGACGCGGAACGGATGGAACTTTTTCATGAGATTAACCGCATCGGTGAGACATCGAATTTTGATGAGATTCCGTTGTTTGAGTCTGAAAAACCAGCAGGGCCGATAATAGAACCTCCGAAGCGTTCTGATGAGATTATTACACTGCAGATCGGCCACAGTGACAAAGAACTTTTGGATGTACCGCGTTATTATATGAGCGTTGAAGGGCTGGCTTTGGAAGACATGAAGTTTACGACTCTGGATGAGGCGAATAAGGCTGTCAGTAAAATAGACATAGCGATCGAGGCTGTGGCGGATATACGGGCAGATTTTGGAGCCGCTCAGAACCATTTGGAGCACACTCATAATAATCTAAGCGTTACATCGGAGAATATGACCAGCGCCGAGAGCCGCATCCGTGACACCAACATTGCGGAGGAGTTTACGGAGTTTACCAAGGAGAATATCACGTTTCAGGCAGCTACTTCTATGTCAGCCCAGGCTAATTCAGTTCCTGAGCTGGTCATAAGCCTTCTTAGATAACGGCGGATGATAAGATAAGAAATTTTAGTAAAAGATTGAAAATACCCTTAACTTTTCCAAAGTATTGACGATAATTAAAAATGTAAGGTAAGTGAGATATAAGTTTTACAGACTTTCCGGAGCAGGGCCCTCTTCGGAGAGACAACAGGGACAGGGAAGTTCCTGGTAATAATAGTAATCATAATCAGGAGGGAAATTTTATGATTATACAGCACAATATAGCGGCAATCAACTCTTATAGAAACTTAGGTATTAACCAGTCCGGTTTGAGCAAGAACTTGGAGAAACTGTCTTCCGGTTATAGAATCAACCGTGCAGGCGATGACGCAGCTGGTCTTGCTATTTCCGAGTCTATGAGATCTCAGATCAACGGTCTTAACCAGGCTGCGAAGAACGCTAACGATGCTATCGGTCTGATTCAGACAGCAGAGGGTGCTCTGACCGAGACTCACTCTATGCTTCAGCGTCTTACCACACTGGCTACCCAGTCCGCTAACGGTACTTATAATACTGTAGCTAGAAACAACCTTCAGGAAGAGGTTAACGCACTGATTTCTGAGATTGATCGTATCGCTAACAACACAGACTTTAACGGTATCAAGCCAATTGATTCCGCGTCTCAGAGTCAGAAGATGACATTCCAGATTGGTCCGACCGCTGGTGAGACCATTACTGTAGACAGAGCTAAGATGAATGCTTCTGGTATCGGTGTGTCTGGTCTTAAGCTTACAACATTGGCTAAAGCTAACGCTGCAATTAAGCAGATTAATACTGCAATTGATAAAGTTTCTGCACACCGTGCTAAACTGGGTGCTGCACAGAACCGTCTGGAGCACACTGTTAACAACCTGAAGGTTACATCTGAGAACATCACTGCTGCTGAGAGCCGTATCCGTGATACTGATATGGCTGATGAGATTACTGCATTCACGAAGAATAACATTCTTCTGCAGGCTTCTCAGTCCATGTTGGCGCAGTCCAACTCTGTACCGCAGAGTGTCTTGAGCCTGCTTGGCTAATTGATTTAAATTTTAAACATCAGGCCCGGTCTTTTCCGGGCCTGCGCATAGGGCCATATGTCAGAAAGCCATTTCCGCGGCAAATGCTTGGGAATGGCTTTTTTGTCTTACATGGGTAAGGAGGACCGGGATTGGGGAAAAAAGGTAAGAAGGTAAGAATCTCTCAATGCATGATCGTAAAAAATGAAGAGAGGAATATCGAGAAAGCGCTGTCATGGGGCAAGGCTGTCATGTGGGAGCAGATTGTGGTGGATACGGGCTCCACGGACCGAACGGTGGAACTGGCCCAAAAGCTGGGAGCAAAAGTATTTTATTTTCCGTGGAAGGACGATTTTTCTGCCGCGAAAAATTTTGCTATCAGCAAGGCGAGAGGGGAATGGATCGCCTTTCTGGACGCGGATGAATATATGGAGCCTGGGGACGCTTTAAAGATGGCGGAAGTTATAGAACGCATTTCCGGGGATGGCTTTGACGGAGTATCCACAGGATGTCAGCAGATCGATGATGAGGGAAGGATCTTTGCCTCAGGAACACAGATACGATTCTTTCGGAACCAATCAGATGTTCGCTACAGGAGAAGGATCCATGAACAGCTGGAATCCATAACCGGGAGAGAACTCCGGGTAGGTGATGTTACCAGAGAGCTTTCCGTCTTTCATACGGGATATCAGAATGCGGAGATAGAGGGAAAGAACAAAAATGAGAGAAACCGGAGGCTGATCCTGGAGGAACTGCGGGAAAAGCCGGACAATTATGAGATGATGGGATACATGGGAGATGAGTGTTTGGGTGATGGAGAAAAGGCGGAGGCAGAGCAGTGGTATCGAAGGGCTGTCGAGTTTATGCCTTTGACACTAAAGTCCTATGATCAGAGAAGCGCGGTTACTTTTACTAAGCTTTTAAGGCTTCTAACTGAAAAGGAGACCATCTCCTGGAACGAGGCAGAGCCTCTGTACCAAAAGGCTGTGGAGGCGTTTCCGGAGGAGGCGGATTTTGATTATATTGCAGGACACTTTTTTGCTTCCCGGGGACAGGCACAGCCGGCAGTTAAACATCTGGAGATGGCTATCGGGAAACTGAATGCTTTTGGATGCTATAATAAGGCTCTGCTTTTGGCGGCGAATCTGCTGGAAGCTTACGACATGCTGGTGCGCTGTTTTTACGACTTAGGGGAAGATTCCAAATGTATGAGCTACGGAGCCGAGTATTTAAAATACGACAAGTATAACATGGGAGTGCTGTCGAGGGTTTTGAAAGTACTGCTTTCGAATGGAGAAAAGATAAAGGAGAAGGAGCATGGGACGATTTTGGATTTTTTCTCCAAGCTGTATGATTTCGGCAGCCTGAAAGATCGGCTGTTTCTGGTAAAGGCGGCAGAGCGGTCAGAGTGCCAGAATTTTGCAGGTTATGCGGTGAGACGGTTGTTTACAGATGAAGAAAGGGAAAAGCTCAAGCTTTCCACGAGAGGGCATGGAGAAACTGTGTTATGAAGATCTTAAATATTGAGTTGAATGCCTTTGGAAGTAAGGACATAAAAGAGGCTTTTATCGCGGAAGGTCATACGTTTGTGGATTTTCTCTTTGCGAAGAAAGAGTCAACCCGGAATAACCCGGGAGAAGAGAGAAGACTGACTAGCACACTGCGTAAAGAGACGCCGGATCTGGTCTTCTCGTTTAATTATTTTCCTATCATTTCCAAAGTCTGCAATGAAGAGCATATCCCATATGTTTCCTGGGTATATGACAGTCCTCTGGTGAATTTGTATTCTTATACGATCCTCAATCCATGCAATACGGTTTATGTATTTGACAGGGAATTGTATATGGAGTTTCACAGGGCCGGTATTGGCACAATACGCTATCTGCCTATGGCTGCCAACACAGAGCGGCTGGATGCCATAGAGAAAGGGGCTAAGCTGCCATACTTGTACGATATTTCTTTTGTCGGCAGCCTGTATACGGAATTTCACAATTTTTTTGACCGCATGATCTCGCTGTCAGATTATGCCAGAGGATATCTGGATGGGCTTATGAAGGGTCAGATGGAAGTGCAGGGTGATAATTTTATCCAGGAATGTCTGGAGCCGGTTATGGATGAACTGAGCCGAGCTCTTCCTATGGAGCCTAACGCGGACGGAGTGGAGAGCCGGGAGTTTCTTTTTGCCCAGTATGTAATCAATCGAAAGATCACGGGGCTGGAACGTCCTGGGCTGCTGCAGGCCATAGCCAAGAACCATGTTGTTGATCTTTTTACAATTGATGAAAAGTTTTCTGTGCCGAATTTGCGGAACCATGGAAGTGTAGAGCCTTATGAACAGGCTTACGAAGTGTTTAAGCAGAGCAAGGTCAATCTGAATATTACTCTTCGCAGTATAAAAAGCGGAATACCTCTTCGATGTATGGATATTATGGGGAGCGGCGGTTTTCTGCTGAGCAATTTTCAAAGTGACTTTTTGGATTTCTTTGTGCCTGGAAAGGATTTTGTTTACTACGAAAGTAAGGAGGATCTTCTTCAAAAGATCGATTATTATCTGAGGCATGAAGACGAGCGGGAGGAGATTGCCAGAAGTGGACACGATCGGGTTGCTGCCAGCCATACATTCAGGCATCGGGTGAGAGAGATGTTTAGGGTTTAAACAAACCGGGAAAAGGAGGGTGACGAGACGATTGGAGAAAAACAAGAGGGTAGAGGAATACGAGCGGACAGCGATGCGCTATTATGAGGATGGGAAGCTGGATGAGTGTGTGAACTTGACAGCTGCTTTGCTAAAGGAGGACCCTTATCTTATGGGCAGCCTGGTGCTGTTGCTTTCCTCATATCGGAAGGAGCTGTTTAGAACCGGAGATCATGGGGCTGGAGCCAGACAGATTACAGAATTATTAGGCAGGGCTTTTTATGATTACAATACTTTAAAGGACCGTCTCTTTGTGCTGCGGGCTGCCATGAGGGCCCGGTATCGTGGAGTGGTGACAGCGCTGCGGGAAACTTTTAGCCAGGAGGAATGGAAGATCGTGGAGCGGGCGCTGCTGGGTGAAAATTCGTCAGAAGGTCAAAAAGCCAATGGTCCCAGGATTGTCTTGTTTTATTCTGGTGTAGAGTCTTTTGACTTTTTTACAGACCAGCTGAGGGACAAACTGCAAAAAAAGGGATGTGAAGTTTTCGTGCTGGATCTGGGAAAGATCGGCGTGCTGAAAGACGGCTCTTTTGAGGAAGATGAGCGGTTTGAGCGGTTCTTGCTGGATAAGGTAGACGGCGTGGTCTGCTTTGACGGGCTGGGAATCCGAAGTGAGGATATGGTCCAGATATGGGATGAGCATCAGGCTGTGACCGTCGATATTTTTATGGATCCGCCTCTGCGGTTTCACCCGGTTTTGGAGATGCATCCTAAAGACTACCATTTGTTCTGCTGTGACAGGGAACATGTGGAGTATGTAAAGAAATATTTTAAAGAAGAGGTTCCAATTGTGGATTTTATGCCCCATGTGGGGGTACTGCCTGAGGGGGAGATAAGAAAGATCCCCTACAGGGAGAGAAAATATGATATTTTGTTCAGCGGCACTTACTACAGTCCGGAGAGTAAATTTAAACAGGCTGAGAGAACGGTTCCAAAGGACAGCGATGCCCATGAAGTGTATGCCAGGGCATTTGAGAATATGAAAGCGGATGGCAGTTTGTCCGTGTGGAAGGGAATCATGCTTACCTTGGAACAGCTGGGATGGGAGCTTTCTGGACATGATCTGAAAACATTGCTGTGGGGGGCTGAGGCCATGGATTGGGCTGTCCGCATGTATTACAGGGAGAGCGTTGTGACGGTCCTTGCAGAGGCTGGGATGGAGATCTGCCTTTTGGGGGAAGGGTGGGAGAATCATCCTGCCGCCGAACTGAATAATGTTCACCGGGTTGCCGGTCAGGTGCCGTACAGGGAGACTTTAACGTATATGGCGGATGCCAGGATCAATCTTAATGTTATGCCAGGCTTTAAGGATGGTACGCATGACCGGATTTTTAACACATTGCTGCAGCGCTCCGTGCCGCTGACGGATTCCAGCGCCTGGATTGACGAGAATTTTATGGATGGCGTGGATATTGCCTTGTATGATCTGAAACAGCTTGAGAAGCTTCCGGAGATTGCGAGGAAGCTTTTGGAGGATGATGAACTTGCGGAGAGGATCATTGAAAATGGGTATCAGAAGGTTGCCGGGACTCTGACCTGGGATCTGTGCAGCCAGTGGATCTTGGATGTGATTAGAGGGAATGGAAAATGAGGATTGTTTTATTTTATTCAGAAGTTGAGTCTTTTAATTATTTTTCGGATGTTCTGGCCGCCCAGCTTGAGGCCCGGGGACATGAAACTTTTATACTGGATCTGACAAATCCTGGTTCAGGGGGGGTTCATTCCTTTGACTACTTTATTCCATTTATATCAAAAAAGGTGGATATGGCCATCTGCTTTGACGGATTGGGGATTCTGGATGATGTATATATTGACATATGGAATGAGCATCAGGCCGAGATTGTGGATATTTTGATGGATCCGCCGATCCGTTTTCACGGGGTTTTTAAAAAGCATCCCCGGAATTATCATCTGTTTTGCTGTGACAGAGATCACATGGAATATGTGCGAAAGTATTTTCATGAGGAGGTTTCGGATATCGTTTTTATGCCCCATGCAGGGACTCTTCCGGCAGAGGATGATCCGGTGATCCCTTATGCCAAACGATCGTATGATATCCTGTTCAGCGGCACTTATTATCGCTACCAGGATGAGTTTATGAAATTGAAAACAGTGTTTTCTGTAGAACCCAACACGAAATTATATTCTTTTTATGAGCAGATGTTTAGCAACCTGACAGAGGATAGCTGCCTGACCCTTGACCAGGCATTTCATCTGACTTTGGATCAGTGCAAATGGGAAGTTTCAGAGGATATGCTGAAGCTGATGCTGACATTTACGGAGCCGGTGGACTGGGCCGTCCGTATGTATTATCGGGAACAGGTTATTACAGCTCTTGCAGAAGCAGGACTTAAGATCCATCTTCTCGGACGCGGATGGGAGAACTATCCTCTTATAGACCGCCCAAATGTATACCATATTGACGAGAGGATTCCTTTTGCAGAGACTCTTCCCTATATGGCAGACGCTAAAATCTGTCTAAATGTTTTTCCATGGTTCAAATCCGGCAGCCATGATCGGATTTTTAACACGCTTTTACAGCATTCCGTGCCGCTTACAGATTACAGCCACTGGGTTGCGGATCATTTTACAGATGGGGTTGATATTGCGCTGTATGATCTGGCGCACCTGGAGCAGCTTCCTGGTATTGCAGAGTCTTTACTGAAGGACAGCGCTTTCGCGGAAGCTATGATTCAGAGAGGATATGAGAAGGTGAGTCGCAATTATACCTGGTCTAATTGTGTGGATCGGATATTTGAAGTGATATGTGGTTAAAAAATACCTATAGATTGTAAAAATATTAACTGATAGTTTCTTCAAAAACATTTATATAGAATATACTATATACAATGAAGGAGAAGGAACGTACATATGCATGAAGAGAGAAAATCTAAAGATACGCGGGAGTTATATAAAGGCATAGGAAGCCGACTTTTGAGCAGGCGGAAAGAACTGCGATATACTCAGGAACAGATGGCGGAGCTGCGTGGCGTGAGTACCGGATTTTATGGGATGATGGAGAGGGGCGAGAAGGCGCCCAGCATCGAGAAACTGATCATCATCTATGAGAAGCTGGGGACGGATATTACATATCTGCTGACCGGCGATCAAAAGGAAGGGGCTGGCGGAAGTTTCCTGGAAAGATGTCCAAAAGAGAAGCAGTATGACCTTGAACAATTGATGAAATACGCGTTTAATCTGGCGGAGATCGGAACGGTTAAGATTGAAACTTAGATATGGTTATGGCGATGAATGGCTAGGGCTGTTCATCGCCTGTTTGCGTTGCAGTGAGACCGGGAAGATGAACAGGCAGGAGCAGGCGGCCATATGCCGATAGGACTGGGCGCCTGGAGGGATAAGGGGCAGAGATGAAAAAGACAGTGGCGATCTTAGATGATGACAAGGTGTTTGTCAATTTACTTAAGGGTTTGCAGGAACAGTGGTTTGAAAAGGAAAGTCAGGAGTTTGTTATTGACGGGTTTGTGAGGGCGGAGGAGTTTGAGTCGGCTGAAACGATTTATGACCTGGTGTTCATGGATATTGTGCTGCCCGAGGATAATGGGATTGACTTGTTTGAGCGATTGCAACAGACGGGAAGGGTCAGAGAGGTGATCTATGTGTCGGCTCACGATCGAAATGTATTTCAGGTTTTTGGGAGCAGACCGATCGCGTACATAAGGAAAGCATTTTTGGAGACTGATCTGGAGCGGGCAATGAGGCTGTATGAAGAGCATATAAGGAAATCGAAGGTTTATATTATGGAAGGGAAAAAGGTCCACTGCTTTTACCCGGATGAGATCATGTATCTGCAGAGCAATAAGCACTATATTGAGTTTTATATGGGAGATGGGGGAAGGTTTCTGATCCGGGGCAAGATGGATGATATGGAGAGAGCGCTGAAAGGCTATGGCTATATCCGCATCCACGCAAGTTATTTGGTAAATGTAAAGTACTCAAACTTCGCACATAGATTTTGCCTATGCACCTTGAAAATTCAATACCTGG
>CAJUPQ010000084.1 GCA_910588505.1 uncultured Hungatella sp.
CATAAAGACATGTGGTTTTGGCAGGAGGGATGTCCTGTCCGTGTGACAAAACAAGGAAAAACAAGCGGGAGAGCGTGACATATGAGACGATGGAGAAAAGGCGCGGCTCTGGCTCTGACGGCGGCTTTGTGTCTGGGGATGGGGACCCCCGCAAAGGCCGCCACAGTGGGGCCGGGGGCAAGTAACCAGACAACAGCGGCAGTTAACACAGATTCCGTGGCAAAACCGGAGATCAAGGCCGAGGGAGCGGTGGTCATAGACGTTTCCACAGGCAATGTGCTGTACGGGAAAAATGAGAAAAACCGTTTTTACCCGGCCAGCACCACCAAGCTGATGACAGCCATGCTGGTTTTGGAGCGGGCGAATCTGGGGGATACGGTGACATTTTCCAAGGCAGCCACCACCAACTTAGAGTCAGGGGCGGTTTCCCTGAACCTGACGGAGGGGGATAAGCTGACCGTGGAGCAGTGTCTCTACGCCCTTCTCCTAAAGTCGGCCAACGAGGTGGCTAACGGGCTGGCGGAGCACGTGGCGGGCTCGGTGGCCGGCTTCGCCCAGCTGATGAACCAGAAAGCCGCGGCCCTGGGATGTACGGGGACAAATTTCGTCAACCCCAACGGCCTTAATAACAATGATCACTACACCACGCCCTATGACATGGCTCTGATCGGCAGGGCGGCTTTTCAGAATCAGACCCTGTGCAAGGTGGCCACTACGGTCAGCTATCAGCTGCCTGCCACCAAGAAGTCGGGGGCCAGGACCATAACCATGGGCCACAAGATGGTGTACCCTAACGATTCCAGGTACTACCAGGGCATCATCGGAGGCAAGACCGGGTATACCTCCCTGGCGGGAAATACCTTGGTCACAGGCGCGGAGAGGAATGGAACGCGGCTTATCGCCGTGGTGATGAAGAGCAAGTCCACTCACTACGAGGACACCAAGGCGCTGCTGGATTATGGGTTCGCGGTGATGAGCCAGAGCGGAGCCGTGACAGCCGGGTCTAATGCCGCGGTGGCTGCAGGGCTCGGGGCTGCCAGTGGGTCCGGGACGACCTCCCAGGTGGGCCCTGGGGCTGCCGGCGGATCCGGGACGACTTCCCAGGTGGGCCCTGGGGCTGCCAGTGGATCCGGGACGACTTCCCAGGCAGGACCCGGGGCTTCGGGGAGCGTAACTTCGGGATGGGGGCAGGACGACAAGGGCTGGTACTACATAAAGGAGAACAAAACCCGGGCGTCAGGGGAATGGCTGAACTTAGGCCGGACGGAGTATTGGATCGACAGCGATGGGTATATGGCCACAGGATGGCGGCATTTTACCAACGGAGCCTGGTATTATTTCCGGTCTAACGGAGCTATGGCAGCCAACTATTGGGTGGAAGATAAGGGTAAGTGGTTTTATCTGGGGAGTGACGGAGCGATGCTTACCAATGCCCGGACGCCGGACGGATATCAGCTGGGAGCTGACGGGGCCTGGACTGGAAAGTGAGAGGAGAGATGGACTGTCGCGGCAGTGCGGCAGTCCATTTTTCGGTAATATGGCGTTGAATAAGAGTTATTGAAATTAGCGTGTTGTTTAGTGAGCAAAGTGCTGGCCTATAGAAACTTTTACTTGCATTTCCAACCAGATAATGCTATATTAGGGTATTGGAAAATGTGACTTGAAACTAAGGGCCGATCAGTCCTTAGTTTTTTCGATTAATGACGGGAGCGGCTGGTCATCCCCCCGGCTCCCGGCAGATTGGCAGACTGGCAGAGACCGGAAAACATAAGGGAAAGAAGAGTAGAGTTTATGAAAATGAAAAGAGAAGATGTAAGAAATATTGCGATCATCGCCCATGTAGACCACGGCAAGACCACTCTGGTGGACGAACTTTTAAAGCAGAGCGGCGTGTTTCGGGCCAACCAGGAGGTGGCGGAGCGGGTCATGGACTCCAACGATATCGAGCGGGAGCGGGGTATTACCATTTTGGCGAAAAATACGGCGGTCTTTTACAAGAACACCAAGATCAATATCATCGACACCCCGGGCCATGCGGATTTCGGCGGCGAGGTGGAGCGGGTGTTAAAGATGGTCAACGGGGTGATCCTTATGGTGGACGCCTACGAGGGGGCTATGCCCCAGACCAAGTTCGTGCTGCGCAAGGCCCTGGAGCTGGATCTGTCTGTGATCGTGTGCGTCAACAAGATCGACAGGCCCGAGGCAAGGCCGGATGAGGTGGTGGATGAGATCCTGGAGCTGCTTATGGATCTTGACGCCTCTGACGAGCAGTTGGACTGTCCCTTCCTCTTCGCGTCGGCCAGGGAGGGGTATGCCAAGAGGAATCAGGATGATCCCAGCGTGGACATGGGGCCTCTGTTTGAGACCATTATTGAGCATATCCCCGCGCCGGAGGGAGACCCGGAGGCCGGGACCCAGGTGCTTATCAGCACCATTGATTATAATGAATACGTGGGGCGCATCGGCGTAGGCAAAGTGGACAACGGAAAGATCCGTGTGAACCAGGAGTGTACCCTGGTGAATCATCATGATCCGGGAAAGGCGCGGAAGGTGAAGATCGGCAAGCTGTACGAGTTTGACGGCCTGAACAAGGTGGAGGTTTCGGAGGCGGGCATTGGTTCCATTGTGGCCATCTCCGGCATTACGGATCTCCATATCGGGGATACGCTGTGCTCTGTGGAGAACCCGGAGGCTATTCCCTTCCAGAAGATCTCAGAGCCTACCATTGCCATGAATTTTATGGTCAATGACAGCCCTCTGGCAGGACAGGAGGGCAAGTACGTCACTTCCAGGCATTTGAGAGAAAGGCTGTTTCGGGAGCTTAACACGGATGTGAGCCTTCGGGTGGAAGAGACTGACTCCCCGGACTGCTTCAAAGTGTCGGGAAGAGGGGAGCTGCATCTGTCGGTGCTCATCGAGAATATGCGCAGAGAGGGGTACGAGTTCGCGGTGAGCAAGGCGGAGGTTCTCTACAAGTACAATGAGAGGAACCAGAAGCAGGAGCCTATGGAGCTGGCCTACATCGACGTGCCGGAGGAATTTACCGGGGCCGTGATCCAGAAGCTGACCTCCAGAAAAGGAGAGCTGCAGGGCATGAGCCCGGCAAACGGCGGGTACACCAGGCTGGAGTTTGAGATCCCCGCCAGAGGCCTGATCGGATATCGGGGAGAGTTTATGACCGACACCAAAGGAAACGGCATCATGAACACTATCTTTGACGGGTACGCGCCCTACAAGGGGGATCTAAGCTACAGGAAGACAGGCTCCCTGATCGCCTATGAGAGCGGAGAGTCCATTACCTACGGGCTGTTTGCGGCCCAGGAGAGAGGCGCTTTGTTTATCGGGCCGGGAGTGAAGGTCTATGGCGGCATGATTATCGGCCAGAACCCCAAGGCGGAGGATATTGAGATCAATGTATGTAAGACCAAGAAGTTAACAAACACCCGCTCCTCCAGCGCGGACGAGGCCCTAAAGCTTACGCCGCCAAGGGACATGAGCCTGGAGCAGTGCCTGGATTTTATTGATACGGATGAGCTTTTGGAGGTGACTCCGGTGAGCCTTCGCATCCGAAAGAGGATTTTGGACCCTACGCTCCGAAAGAGGGCTTCTTTTAAGAAAAATCAATAGGATCAGCAGGGTGTGGACGGAGGCGGACTTAGGGATGAGGCCGCCTTCTTTGAAAAACCTCATTGCATTATCAGTGCAACGAGGTACCAGCAGATTAAGTCGAGATTCCTGTCGAAATGTCCCGAACGGTTTTTGGCATGGAATGATTTGCCCCGGCATACATTTATTAGTAGCTGTAAGGCAAAAAAACAAATAAGGAATCGAGGAGAAGATACTATGTCAGAAAAAACTATTGAAAACAACAAAGTTACAGTGATCGGAAAAGTGGTATCCGGCTTTTCTTTTAGTCATGAAGTGTTTGGAGAAGGATTTTATGTAGTGGATCTGGAGGTGAGCCGCTTGAGCGAGCAGTCGGACGTCATCCCGCTGATGATATCCGAGCGGCTTTTGAATGTAGATGAGGATTACATAGGCACCACGGTGGAGGCCACAGGGCAGTTTCGCTCCTACAACCGCCACGAGGGAGCCAAGAACCGGCTGGTTTTGTCTGTTTTTGTCAGGGAGATCAATTTTATCGAGGAGTTTACGGATTATACCAAGACCAACCAGATTTTTCTGGACGGGTATATCTGCAAGGTTCCCATTTACCGAAAAACCCCTCTGGGTCGGGAGATCGCGGATATCCTTTTGGCGGTGAACCGGCCTTATGGGAAGTCGGATTATATCCCCTGTATTGCCTGGGGCAGGAATGCCAGGTACGCGGCGGGCTTTGAGGTGGGATCCAGGGTGCGCATCTGGGGTCGTGTCCAGAGCAGGGAGTACACCAAGAAGTTAAGCGAGAGCGAGTGTGAGAAGAGGACTGCCTACGAGGTGTCAGTGAGCAAGCTGGAGTTTGGAGCAGCCGGGGAGGGCGAGGAGGAGTGACCTTCCTGCAGGAGTGTTAAAAATATCTAAACAATAGCCGAAAACCTTGCATATTTTGGGAAATTGTGCTACGATATGCGGACAACGTAGTTTATCGGGGAAGACCTGCCGTTTGGATGGACGGACGTTTACGCCGTGTTTCGGCAAAGTCCGGATCCGGTATGGGGCGGGCCGGAAAGATAAAGATGAGGTGCAAAAGAATGAAAGGTGGGAACGTAGAAGTTATCTGCGGCTCGGGGATCGGCAAGACGTCCCTGGCCATCGGCAAGGGGATCGCCGCGCTGACCCGGCAGAAGAAAGTGATCATGATCCAGTTTTTGAAGGGCAGTCAGAACCAGGTGGGACTGGATATCCTGGAGGTTTTGGAGCCGCGGCTGAAGGTGTTCCGATTTGAGAAGGCGGACACATATTTTGAGAATCTTTCCCCGGAGGAAAAGCAGGAGGAACTGATCAACATCCGCAACGGCTTTAATTTTGCCAGGAAGGTGGTGACCACAGGCGAGTGTGACCTGCTGATCCTGGACGAGGTTTTGGGAGTCCTGGAGCGGAATATCGTGACCGTGGAAGAGTTTGAGAAGCTTATTGGCGGCAAGGAGGATTACATGGGGCTTATCCTCACCGGGAAAGTATTTCCGAAACAGCTCCGCTCCTATGTGGACGCCATTTCCACCATCGAGTATGTTGAAGTTGACAAAGAGAGACAATGATGGTAGTATAATCGTAGCTGCCGCCTGGTTGCGTGCAGTGGGAACATAAAGAGTAGAGGTCGCGCGAATCATGAGTATGCCACCTGATGCAGCAGGTGCAGAGGAGGATGGCAGAAAGGGAGAGCGCCGAAGAGGAGTACCGCCTGACAGTACGAATCTGGGCATAGGGCGAAGAGCTTTGTGACTGTCATCCGAAGCCGGATGGGGAGCTACTTAAGGAAAGCAAGTGACCTTTAAGAACCAGCTCCGGCTGGTTCTTTTGTGTACCCAGGAAAAAGTGAAGGAGGTTCATATCATGGCTATTTTTAAGGGAGCGGGCGTTGCCCTTATTACGCCCTTTACAGACAGCGGGGAAGTGAATTACGAAAAGCTGGAGGAGATATTGGAGGAGCAGATCGCGGGGGGAACAGATGCGATCATCTCCTGTGGGACCACAGGGGAGTCTTCTACCATGACCCACGAGGAGCACATCCAGGTGGTGCGCTACACCTGTCAGGTGGTGAAGGGGAGGATCCCGGTGGTGGCGGGAACCGGCTCCAACTGCACCAGGGAGGCTGTGCATCTGTCCCAGGAGGCCGAGAAGGCGGGGGCGGACGGGCTGCTCTTAGTGACGCCTTACTACAATAAAGCCACCCAGAAGGGGCTGATGGCCCACTACAGGACTGTGGCGGAGTCTGTGAAGATCCCTGCCCTTCTCTACCATATTCCCGGAAGGACAGGCGTGACCATGGCTCCAGGGACCATAGCCGCCCTGTGCAGGGATGTGCCCAACATCGTGGGGGTGAAGGAAGCCAGCGGCAATTTTTCCGCCATGGCCTCCCTGATGCATATGGCGGACGGCTGCGTGGATCTGTACTCCGGCAACGACGATCAGATCGTGCCTCTTCTGGCTATGGGAGGAAAGGGCGTGATCTCCGTGCTGTCCAATGTGGCTCCTAAGCAGACCCATGACATCTGCCAGTCCTTCTTTGACGGGGATGTAAAGAGGAGCCTTGAACTGCAGCTTAAGGCCGTACCTCTGATCAGCCAGCTGTTTAGCGAGGTGAATCCCATCCCTGTAAAGGCGGCTATGAATCTGATGGGCAAGAAGGTAGGCGGGCTTCGGATGCCTTTGACGGAGATGGAGCCGGAGCATCAGAAGAGCCTGGCCGCGGCCATGCGAGAGTATGGGATCTTATAGGGGGAGCGCATTATGGTGAGAATAATCATGCATGGCTGCCGCGGGGCCATGGGCCGGACTATTACGGAGCTGGTTCGCGGCCAGGAGGACATTGTCATTGTGGCCGGAGTTGATCCTTTAGGCGGCGGGGAATCGGAGTACCCGGTGTACGGATCTCTGGAGGAGGTACAGGAGGAAGGGGACGTTGTGGTGGATTTCGCGGCGGCAGCGGCGGTGGATCATCTGCTGGATTTCTGCGCGGCCAGGAAGCTGCCTGTGGTCCTCTGCACCACAGGGCTTTCCCAGGAACAGCTGGACAAAGTATTCCAGGCGGCAAAGGAGACGGCAGTGCTGCGCTCGGCCAACATGTCCCTGGGCGTGAACCTTCTGATGAAGCTGGTGCAGGAGGCTGCCAGGACCCTGGCAGGAGCTGGTTTTGACATAGAGATCGTGGAAAAGCACCACAACCAGAAAAAGGACGCTCCCAGCGGCACGGCTTTGGCCTTGGCGGACTCTATAAACGAGGCCATGAAAGGCGCGTATCATTATGAGTACGACCGGTCTAAAAGGCGCGAGAAGCGGGATGGGAAGGAGATCGGCATCTCGGCGGTGAGAGGGGGCTCTATTGTGGGAGAGCACGACGTGATCTTTGCCGGGACGGACGAGGTGGTGACCTTTAGCCACACCGCCTACTCCAAAGCCATTTTCGGCAAGGGGGCCCTGGAGGCGGCAAAATTCCTGGTCGGAAAGGCGGTGGGGCTTTACACCATGGAGGATGTGATAAAGGGGTAGGGCGGCTGCCCATGACTGGGCTTAAGGTTGTTGTTTTGACAGATTTTTTAAAAAATGGAAGCGGGCCTTGTACATAAAACATTCTCCCGAAGCGCATAATAATCAGAGAAAAACGAAAGGAGAATGCGATTATGAAAAAGATCAAGATCACCACATTTGCGATCCTGGTTGTGATGACCGTGGCGGTGCTGACAGCCTGCAGCTCAAAGGATCCCGCCATGGACCAGACCACAAACCCTTCCACCAGCCAAAGCACTTCCGGGACAAACCAGGGAACCATGAATGAAAGCGGAGAGAGCAGTACCGGAAACGCCGGCACAAATGAGAGCGGGACCGGCAGCAGGTCCACCCAGGGAAACAGGGACGGGGCTGACGAGGAGAGCAGCACAGGCGTTATCGGAGGTATGATCGACGATGTGGAGAACGGTGTGGACGACATGATGATCGGCAGGGACACTTCCACCGGATCCAATGAGAATAAATAGCCGCAAACGCGTAAGAGAGCCGGGACATATGGAGATTATGCCCCGGCTCCTGTTTTTCCCGCCCCGTGAACTGTAACTTAAATTCAGGTTGCAGGCGGGAAAACAGTGTGGTATAGTTGTAGAGGAAAGTCATTTCTGATCCATATTGGTATTGTCTCGATTTATCTGTATTTGTAAGGAGTTCAAACCGTGGCGAAACGAAAACCCTGGAGAAAATTTAAATATAAGAGGCCTAAAAACAAGATCCTGCGGCGGGTATGTCTGGCTGTCCTTGGGGCGGAGCTGGGGGTGTTATGGGTGCAGGACCGGCTTACATTCCCTGTCATTAAGGTGACCGAGAGCCAGGAGGTGGTCATTTACCAGATTCCCCTGGGAGAGGAGGATGCAGAGCTTCCGTCAAAGGACCGGATTTACGGGATACGCATCCGATTAAAGGATGGGGTGGTGGATCTCTACCGCAGGGAGGAACTGAGCGAGTAACCTAATTTTTGTGAAAGAACATATTGTATTTGCCGCCGCTGTGTATTATACTTTGTAATATGTTTTACCAAAGCACATGAATCTAAGAAAAGGACAGGTGGATAACTCATGGAGAAAAAGGAACTGCTGTATGAAGGGAAGGCAAAGAAGGTCTTTACGACAGAGGACCCGGATGCGTTGATTGTTTCCTACAAGGACGACGCGACTGCATTTGACGGACAGAAAAAGGGAACCATTGTGGGAAAAGGCGCCATCAACAACCGGATGACCAATCATGTGTTCAAGCTGCTGGAGGCGGAGGGTGTGCCGACCCACCTGATCCAGGAGTTAAATGATAGAGAGACTGCGGTGAAGAAGGTGGAGATCGTGCCCCTGGAGGTGATTATCCGCAATTTCAGCGCGGGCAGTTTTGCCAAGAAGATGGGCATGGAGGAGGGCATAGAGTTAAAGTGTCCGACTCTGGAGTTCAGCTACAAAAACGATGATCTCCACGACCCGTTTATCAACAGCTACTATGCCCTGGCCCTGGATCTGGCTACTCAGGAGGAGATTGACGTGATCAGCAAGTACGCGTTCAAGGTCAATGAGGTGATGCGAAAATATTTTGCCGGCCTTGGTATTGAGCTGATCGACTTTAAGATCGAGTTCGGACGCTGCCATGGGCAGATCATCCTGGCAGACGAGGTGTCGCCGGATACCTGCAGGCTGTGGGACAAGGAGACCCATGAGAAGCTTGACAAGGACAGATTCCGCAGGGATCTTGGCAATGTGGAGGACGCCTACAATGAGGTGTTTAAGAGGCTGGGGATCCAGTAGGAAAAACAGTAAGAGGAGAATTTTATGAATGACAGATACCAGAGTCCTCTTTCGGAGCGGTACGCCAGCAGGGAGATGCAGTACATCTTTTCACCGGACAAGAAGTTTAAGACCTGGAGAAAGCTGTGGATCGCCCTGGCGGAGACGGAGCGAGAACTGGGACTGAATATTACAAAGGAACAGATTGATGAGCTGAAGGCTTTTGCGGATGACATTAACTACGATGTGGCAAAGGAGCGGGAGAAGCTGGTGCGCCACGACGTCATGTCCCATGTCTACGCTTACGGGCAGCAGTGTCCGGGGGCCAAGGGCATCATCCATCTGGGGGCCACCTCCTGCTATGTGGGGGACAACACGGATATTATCATTATGGCAGAGGCGTTAAAGCTTACGCGAAAGAAGCTGATCAATGTTATGGCGGGGCTGGCTAAGTTCGCTGACACTTACAAGAACCAGCCAACTCTGGCGTTTACCCACTTCCAGCCGGCTCAGCCCACCACAGTGGGAAAGAGGGCCACGCTGTGGCTTCATGACCTTTACCTGGATCTGGAGGATCTGGACTATGTGCTCTCCTCCATGAAGATGCTGGGTTCCAAGGGAACCACAGGCACCCAGGCAAGTTTTCTGGAGCTGTTTGACGGCGACCATGAAAAGTGCCGCAGGGCGGATGAGATGATCGCGGCCAAGATGGGGTTTGACTCCTGTTATCCGGTGTCAGGCCAGACCTATTCCAGGAAGATCGATACCAGGGTGATCAATGTGCTGGCAGGTATTGCCCAGAGCGCCCACAAGTTTTCCAATGACGTGCGGCTTTTGCAGCACTTAAAAGAGGTGGAGGAGCCTTTTGAGAAGAATCAGATCGGGTCCTCTGCCATGGCCTATAAGCGGAACCCTATGAGAAGCGAGCGGATTGCCTCCCTGGCCGACTACGTGATGGCGGATGTGATGAACCCCATGCTGGTGGCCAGCACCCAGTGGTTTGAGAGGACCCTGGATGATTCGGCTAACAAGCGGTTAAGCGTGCCGGAGGGATTTTTGGCTGTGGACGGCATCCTGGATCTGTACCTGAATGTGGTGGACGGGCTGGTGGTGTATCCAAAGGTGATCGAGAAACATTTTATGGCGGAGCTGCCATTTATGGCCACGGAGAATATTATGATGGACGCTGTGAAGGCGGGAGGCGACAGGCAGGAGCTTCACGAGCGGATCCGCACTCTTTCCATGGAGGCGGGGAAGAATGTGAAGGAAAAAGGCCTTGAAAATAATCTGCTGGAGCTGATCGCCGGGGACCCGGCCTTCGGCCTTTCCATGGAGGAGCTTAAGAAGGCCATGAAGCCTGAACGGTATGTGGGCAGAGCTCCATGGCAGGTGGAGGAGTTTTTGTCAGAGATCATAGAGCCTTTGTTAGATAAAAACAGGGAGATCCTGGGCATGACGGCGGAGATCTCGGTGTAGGGCAGGGCTGAAAATGGTTTTTGCCAGGTCGGCACCGCGCCGCGCCTTTCGGGCGGTTTGGCTGGTGTCTGGGCGAATGAAGGATGGAAGAGGGACAGGTTTTCCGGGGAGGGGACTGTCCCTTTTTGGGGTATAGAGGTTTTAGAGTGTGCAGATGATAAGAGACGGAGGGGAGATTATGGACATCAGTTTGGAGTATTGTCGGGTATTTTACCATGTGGCCAGATCCGGCAGTATTACCTTGGCGGCCAGGCAGCTGTGCATCTCCCAGCCTGCTGTGAGCCAGGCCGTGAAACAGCTGGAGGAGGCATTAAAGTGCCGGCTGTTTACGCGCACGTCCAAGGGCGTGTATCTGACCAAGGAGGGGGAGGTATTGTTCGGCTATGTGGAGCGGGGGGTGGATTCGATCCTGGAGGGTGAGAAGGCGTTAAAAAAGATGCAGGATCTGGATGTGGGGGAGATCCGCATCGGGGCCAGCGATATGACCCTGGAGTTTTATCTGCTCTCTTACCTGGAAGCGTTCCACGAGCGGTATCCTAATATCAAGGTCATCGTGTCCAATGCCCCCACCCCAAAAACTATGGCTTCTCTGTGCCAGGGGAAGATTGATTTTGGCGTGGTTACCACGCCGGCGGAGTTTTTTGAGGAGGTGGACTTAGCGCCGGTCAGAGAGATCCACAATGTGTTTGTGGCAGGGGAGAAGTTTCTCTCTCTCAAGGGAAGGCGGCTTGGGTATAAGGAGCTTGAAAGGCTTCCCTGCATTGTATTGGAGGGAAACACCAGTACCAGGACGTTTACGGATGCGTTTCTGGAGGAGAGGGGCGTAAAGCTGGCTCCGGAGTTTGAGCTGGCAACCAGCGACATGGTGGTGCAGTTTGCTTCCAGGAATATGGGGGTCGGGTGCGTGGTGGAGGATTTCGCGAAGGAAAAGCTTAGGAGCGGGGAGTTGTTCTGCCTGGAGTTTGAGGAGGAGATGCCCGGGCGGCAGATGTGCGTGGCCACCTGTCCTAGAAATCCCGTGTCACCGGCGGGGAAGCGGCTTTTGGAGATGCTGGGTGATGAGAGGAGGACGGATACTGCCGGAGGATAGGAGAGGAAGCCGGTAAAAAATTTCAAAAATTTGTAAAAAGGTGTTGCGCAGACGGGAAAAGTGTGGTATATTATTATCTGTTCGCGGGAGTGCTGGAATTGGCAGACAGGCAAGACTAAGGATCTTGTGGGTGTATGCTCGTGTGGGTTCAAGTCCCATCTCCCGCAGATGCAGAAGTGGCGGAATTGGCAGACGCGCACGGTTCAGGTCCGTGTGGTGGCAACACCTTGTGGGTTCGACTCCCATCTTCTGCATATCGTTTAGGGGCGGGAAACCTTGATTTTATCGGGTTTCCCGCCACTTTTATTTATCGTAACCGACGGTACGTTCGGTACGATCTACAGAGCCAGTGCTTTTTCGATAGCCAGCGCTTGTTCTTCCTTAGATTTCCTTTCAAAGTTGTAGAATCGGTACGTCGTACTGATATCGCTGTGTCCTGCGAATCGCTGAACTGTGCGGTCATTCACATTCGGATCATCCAGAAGCGTTGAGATACAGGTCTTTCGGATCTTATGTGGGCTTTTCACGGTTGTATGTAGACGCTTGCACAGTTTCCGCAGCTTCTGGTCAGCGGCCTGATATCCAAGACGATATTCAAAGTCAGGATTATCGCTCTGGAATATCCACTCTGCCATGTATCCATGCTTCTGGTTGAATGCTTTTACATCCTCAAGGATTTGCTTTGCGGTTGTTGTCAGGGGAATATCCCGCCTGCCATGTTCGGTCTTTGTCCACTCCCGTACACTATGATTGTCGGCCTGACGTTGGATGTACAGTCTACTGTCCTTTATATCTGTCCATTTAAGTCCGCAGACCTCGCCTATTCGCAGGCCAGTTTCAAAGAGAAACAGTATCTGCAGGCCAGCGCTGGTGGGGTATCTTTTTAAATCATCATATACCATCTGCCTGATGGCCAGCCGTTCTTTATCTGTGAAGACTTGCTCCTCATCAAAAGGAGTAGCTTTTTCTGTGCGAAGTTCTTTGGGCAGCTTTTTCTGTGCTTTAGACCAGAGATCTTCACTGACAATGTTCACATCTTCATCCGAGGCATATTCATAACAGCCTTTAATGATTCCAAAAATCCTTGAGAATTTTTTCTGGTCTACTGGGTAATGCTTTTTAAGCAGTTGTTCTGCCCAAGTTCTCAATTCCATTACTGTTATATTTGCCAGTGGCTTGTTGAGCAATTCCTGGCTTAAAGGTTCATTGAGGTAGTAAGCTTCCCAGGATTTTTCGATACGCCTGATGGTTGAAGCATTTGTGGGTGTTTTCTTGTGTTCTATCCATTCATTGTGGACTTCCGGCAAAGTTACTTTCTTTTGATTACTTTCAGAATAGTGTTCAGCTAAAGCGATCATCAGTTTTTCTTCGCTGCATTTTCTGATTTTTCGTTTGCCGTTTGGACAAGATGGATCATCTACGTTAGTAAACCAGCCGCTTTTATCAGTATGGTGAATTTTATACGGGTGCTGCTTTTGTGCATTTTTAATAGCTTTTCTCATTTTGACTAGATTCAGCACTTCATCTTCAGACATTGTACCATTAAATTCCAGGAAAGGGAAGCGCTCTATCCAATCAGAATTTTGCATTATAATGTTATTATTGGGAAGATCAGAATTATTCATTTTACATCTTCCCCTCGCTTTCCATTTACATCTTCCTCTTGATTTCCATTTCCGTCTTCCTCTCGCTTTTCATACTCTTTTGCTTTATTAAACTTGAAAGAGGTAATGATTCGCTCAATCGTGCCATCAGTACCATAGGGAATATCGATATAGTAAAATCCATACCCCCAATAAAGGTCATCTATCATACCTTCCATATGCCTGTCTTCAGCAGGTAAATTTGCCCTATTGGTTATCTCCTTAGTCTTTTGGTCTTTCTTGCGGGTAGCGGTGATACGGCAGAAATAAATAAAGTCATTGTTTTTGCCTTCTTTTGTGATTTGTCGCAAGAGTTTTGCCAGCTTTACGTGTTCTTTGTAGCCGAACTCTTTATTCTGTAAAGTTAAAATGTCATTCTTGTAAACATTTGTGTTTAGATATGGTGGGTCTACGATAAAAATAGTATTTTGGGCATTTTTATTTTTTTCAATAAGTTCTAAAATGTCCATGTTGTAGATTTTTGTTTCTTTCAATCTTTCATGTAATAATGGGATTGCCTTCCAATAATTTCTGTAGGTTTCATCATTTTTTTTATCGTATGTAGTTCTGGCATTCCGTGCGGATAGTAAATTCAAGTACAGATAAAAAACAATGCCAGGAATGATAATCTTTTTTCCACATGAAGCTAATAACTGTTTATCTGTTTTCTCCAGTTCCTTTTTCAGCGTGTCGAATGTTTCTTTATCTGGTAATAGGGCATACATTGCTAAAGTTATCTTTTGAAAGTCCTTTTGGATGCCTTTATAGGTATTGATTTTTCTTAGATCGATATCGTTAATAATTTCATTTTTAGCAAAACTAAAATTAGAAAAAATTCCGAGGGCACCAGCGCAAACATCAATGCTTGTATTCCAGTGTTTATCTGTTGTGTCAAGAATATGCTGAATGGCATCCTGCATTACACGATTCCATTTACTGCCCATTATCCGCAGGAGGTGTAAATCTTGGTTGCTTTTATAATCTTCTGGCACAGAAAGAAAATTGTTTTGTTTCTCCTGGTCTTTTATAGAAACATAGGTTAATAAATAATTTGCCAGTAAAAATGTCACAATATTTGAATTTGTGAGGCCGTCCAGTTTATAGTAACCAAGAACTCGCTCTAGAGTTTCATCGTATCGGACAGAATATGGTTTTGTTTGCCTTCTCTTATCAATCGTTAAGAGTTGATGTAGGGAAAAGGAATCCAGATGCGATCCGTGTAAGTCTGCTAACGCATATGCAATTCCATCCAAAATTGCTTTGGAGATATTTTTCTCGTGACTAATATCAAGCAGTTTATTAACAAGGGATTCTGGTAAAGTAAATGTGTAAACTTTCTCTTTCATATGGCATAACCACCTTTCTGCCCGCACTTTGGGCGAAAAATTTTGTTTCGCCACGTATTTGCCAGATCACTGGAAATTTGAGAGAGAAAATGGTTTAGCGAAAAAAGTGCCAGATCCCGCCAAAAAGGGAGTTTCTGGCATAGAAAAAGGCATATAGCGGTTTTGAGGGAGCGTTTAGCCACTAGAAAAAAGGCGTTTAAGACATAATTTTAGCGATCAGGGAAGTGATTTAGACCGTTTGGCGTTTCAGATTTTCTTGTCAGAGCCTATGGTACGTTTTGTTTAGACATTGGATGTTGGAGTAGAAACTTGGCAGAAAACGTAGTTATTTTATAGGGGGCGATTATGATTTTGTAATTAAGGAATAGGAATATTTTTAATACTTCCTGAATCCGTGAAATTGGTTGTTTTATGAAGCCAATCCTAAATCTGATTGGC
>CAJUPQ010000085.1 GCA_910588505.1 uncultured Hungatella sp.
CAGCTGGTGGCGCTTTAAATCAATATCAACACATTGATTGACTAACACCATTTTTTATTATGAGCTGCATGGTGTCAAGGGGTGAGATGTGTTGTCCTGTACCTCCTGAAAAAGCTTGATTTTACGGGAAAAACTGCTATATATGATTTGTCTTTTGTTGTCTTATGCATATCATTTTTCTTGGGGTAAAATTGGGGTATAGATTTTGGGCTGTGTAGGTGATAAAACAGGGGTGGCTTTAAACCACCCCCTTAAATTAAGGCTCCTATCATTTTTTGGCTTGCCGGCCTGCGGCTGCATTTGATAATATGATTATTCCAGTCCGCCCATCTGCTTAACAGCCTTAATGGCAAAGGTCAGATTACGTCCGCATGCAATACCGGGCATCAGGCAGGGATAGTTGTTGGCAAAGAAGCTGCCGGACATATCCCCGGTGACATACAGTCCCTCAATGGGGTTGCGATCCTCGTCCAGAGCCTGTGTATTTTCGTTGATGGCAATGCCCTGCTCCGTGGTCAGGAGGGACGCGCCCAGCCAGCAGCCGTAGAATGGCGCCTGGCGGATGGCGCTTAAGCGGGGAGCCATTTTTCCGAAATCGTCGTCGCTCTGCTTGTCGTACAGCTCGTTGTAGCGCTCCACGGTCGCCAGGAAGTTGGCCTTAGCGTCGGCGTCAAAGCCCAGCTTGTCAGCCAGCTCCTCTAGGGTGTCGGCCTGGAAGATCAGCCCTTCCTCCACGTACTGGGCAATCTGTCCATCCATCATGCCGGGAACGTTGCGGGCCATGGCGGAGCAGCCGATGGTGTGGAACCGCTTGATGTCTTCCATGTAGTTGGCGTCGTGAATCTGCGCATACACGCGTCCGGGCTGATTGCCGGCGGCGTATGAGGTGTCGTTGTAGGGGCTGGACTCATTGGTGAAGCGCAGGCCCTTGCGGTTTACTTTCAGGAAAGGCTGGGTGCCCGGATTGTACTGTCTTACAGTGCCGGGAAATGCCTTGCCGCCGAAGGAGGTGGGGCTTTCCACGTAGCCTCCGTCAACGCCGGGAGCTACCAGGCCTCTGTCAAACAGCATAGGCGCGGCTTCCTTGTCCAGGGAGGCGCCTGCCCACATGGCGGCCCGGATGCCCATGCCCTGGTCGCTGGGACTGAAGCTGCAGGCGGTGGTGACGCTGGTGCCTAAGGGATCTAGGGCCTCCATCATGTAGGGGTTGCCGGGATATCCGCCGCAGGCTAAGAGAACGCCTTTGGCTGCGTTGATACGGACGAATTCGCCGGAAGATTTCTGGGCGATAATGCCGGTGACGCGGCCATTTCCGTCTTTTTCCAGTTTTACCAGGCTGGTGTTAAAATCTACGCTGTAGCCAAGGCCTTCTATGTACTGCTGGAATACTTCGTTGCGGGGAATCTCGGAGCCGTGGTAGGTGTGCTCCTGCTCCGGGAACATGTAGTCCGTGCTGTCCTCGCTTTCGGGCCAGCGGGCCTCCTCGCCGGCGGTAAAGACACAGGTGTAGTTGTACGGATCGCTTTCTAGGATACCTGCCACAAAGTCATGCATGGCGGCGGACTCGTTGATCCAGGTAGAAACGACTCTCTGGTCGCACTTGCCGGAGGCATAGCGGCTGATCTCGGAGAGAAGTTTCTTGCGGTTGATGGTGACACCGGCCTTCTTTGCCTCGGAGCTGTCCACGGCGCCGTACCAGTGGCGGGTGTCCTGAACCACGGGATTCTGCTCGATAACGCGGAATTTTAAGCCGTTTTTGGCCGCGTAGGCAGCTGCGCACATGCCGCCGTTTCCGGCGCCTACGATGAGGATGTCCGTGTCCCAGGTTTCGGCGATGGAGGCGTCGTCAATATTGGGCTCCGTTCCCAGCCAGTCGTCCTCGCTTCCCTTGTCTACGGTGACCACGTCCACTACGGCTTCTCCCCTTGCCTGAGCAAAGCATTTGCCGGCTGCGACAATGACAGCCTGGGAGGTGATGGTGGAGCCGCTTACCCCGTCGATGTCTGTACTCTGGGCGGCCAGAAGGGCTTCCCTCAAGGCGTCCCCCGCGTCCTGGCCGTAGCCGGGAGTTTCACCGGATACATCAAGAACAACATCCGTAACTTTCTCTTCGTCAAAGGTCATGGTGACCGTGATGGTGCTGTGAATTCCGTCGGCAGTGCCTGTGTAGGTGCCGGGGATGTATGTCCCGTTTCCGGTTGTTGCAGCGGTGGTCTCGGCTGCGGTTGTGGCAGCGGCAGTGGTGCTTTCGGCTGCCGCGCTGGTGGATGGGGTCTCTTTTGTGGCGCACCCGGCTATGGAACTGACGGCTGCCGCGCCTACGACGCCGGCTACGCCTTTTAGAAAGCTGCGGCGGGTTAATTGTTCAGACATTTTTTTCATCCTCCTGATTGTGTAATGTAAAAACCGAAAGACTGTTTAATAATTATCAAACAGAATTTAAGATTATTATATAACCTGAACCAGGGCGCAAGTCAAGAATGAGGGTGAAAAACCAGAAATAATTTGCAGGCACGGAGAAAAGCAGGAAGTGTGTGATTGTAGGAGAAATAAAAATATGGTAAAATCACCAGTGATATGAAATAATGAAAACGATCGAACTTAAGAAAGCGGCAGGCATCCATGTACCAGGACGTTTTTCGGTTTGAAAAGCCGGTAAAAAAGGGGAGGTTTCTTGATGAGCAGACATTACAAAATCGGTGAATTTGCGAAAAACCTGGGAGTAAGTGCCGGGTTTTTGAAACATCATGAGAAGTACGGCCTGTTAAAGCCTAAGGTGGCAGAGTCAGGGTACAGGTACTATGAATTTCATCAGGCTATGCTGGTGGTGCAGTGTATACGCCTGCAGAATATGGGATTTACCAGCAAGGAAATATCGGAGATCCTGAATCATACGGTTTCGGCAGATATGAGGCAGGTGTTTGAAGAAAAGCGAGAGAAGATCCTTCAGAAATATCATCTTTACCGGGAGATGCTCTGTTACATGGATCATTTGTCAGGAAAAGGAGAGAGTGAGGCGGAGAAGATAAAGGGCGGGGAGTGGTGTGTCCTGCGGCCGGAACCATTTTATTATGTAGAAAATGCTTGTGAAGGGCAGTTTATAGGAAATGAAAAACGGTATGAGGCAGCTCTGCGGTGGAATGAGTATATGCCAATGGTGGAGACTTGCTCCCGGTTTGAGAGGCTGGACCGTGAGCCGGGATTGTCATCTGTGGGGCAGTGGTATATGGGGTTGCGGATATTAAAGGGTGCGGCAGACCGACTGGACATATTCCGCAATGAGGAGGTGCGGCTGGTGGAACCGGGAAAGTGCCTGGTTTATCACGTGTGGGAACGGCGAAAACGAAATCTGGAAAGGCCGAAAAAGGCCATGGAACTGATACTGGAAGACCCATTGGAGATCTGCCAAAAGCATGGGTTTATGATGGCAGGTGATATCTATTCGGCTCAGAGGTTCTGTTCCACAGCCCAGGACGAGAATTATATGGAGGAGCTGGTAATGATTCCTGTGGAGGGATAAAGGAAAGAACCAGATTCTATTTTAAAATATTATGGCATATCCTTTTCTTGTAAGCCTTGTCTTTAAAAGATGGTTGCTTTGATAAGATTGTGAGAAAGGAAAAGGAATATGAATGATAACCGTCCGCCCCAGTTTGTAAAGCTGGTTATATCATTGGAATGTGTACTTCTGGCAGCGTTTCTTATATTATTGTCACCTGTGGGAACTGTTATTTCGGACAGCGTGGCTGTAAGCGGCCAGGTGTCGAAGGAAGGCGATGAGGGTGCAAATGCGGCAACTGGTGAAAGCGGAAGTGAAAAAAGCGACAAGGAGAAAGAAGGGGCAAGGGAAAAGGAATATATTAAATGGGTGGATTTTCAGGTGACAAAAGAGGCTATGCAGCAGGCGTTTCGGTATGATGTGGATACATGTCAGTCGGAAATCCATCTTAACTGGATCGAGTTGCTTGCCTATCTGGGAGCCCGTTACGGGGGAGATTTTTCCAGATATATGGCGGCTGATATGAAGGTTATCGCGGAACGGATTCTGGGTGGGGAGAAGATGGAGGATATTACAAAAGATATGAAATATTATTCTTACTATCTGGAAGCCTATGGAGCGGTATTAGGCGGGATGGTGGGCGAGTTTCAGGTGGAGATTCCGGCTGAGGAGGCTCCGGAATTCGCGCTTAAGGAGAGGGAAGAAAACGGGAGTACCGGGGAAACCGGGGGATGGGACAGCACCCATGGAGACAATGGAAATGAAACGGCCAGGGAGCGTAAGGTTTCAGATGGCAATGTGTGGGTGACAAAGTATGGGCTGAAGGCATTTTCACCGATTGCCAAGAATTATCCGTATAATGATTATGATGATTTCGGAGTGGCAAGAAGCTATGGATTTAAACGGCAGCACCTGGGGCATGATATGATGGGGCAGGTGGGAACACCGGTGATTGCGGTGGAGTCCGGGTATGTGGAGGCTATGGGCTGGAATCAGTACGGCGGCTGGCGTCTGGGAATCCGCAGCTTTGACGGGAAACGGTACTATTATTATGCCCACTTAAGGAAGAATTTTCCATATCACAAATCCCTCCAGGAGGGAAGCGTGGTCCAGGTAGGGGATGTGATCGGGTATCTGGGAAGGACCGGGTACAGCAGGACGGAGAATACCAACAATATTGATGAGCCGCACCTTCATTTCGGGATTCAGCTGATTTTTGACGAGTCACAGAAGGACGGGAACAATGAGATATGGATCGACTGTTATGAGATTACCAGGTTTTTGGCCATGAACCGGGCTGAGACGGTGAAGAAGCAGGAGACGAAGGAGTATTACCGGGTGTATCAGATGGTTGATCCGGTGATACCGGGCGGGCCGGTGGAGCAGAGGATGCCGGAGAATGGGGAAGGGCAGACAGAGGAGGAGACAACTCCCAATATAACAGGATAGCAATAAGGTCAGAACCGCCCCTGCCTCCATGTTCTCATTTCTGTACTGGTGATTCTTCCCGATCTATGTTACTATAACAGTAAGAAAAAACGCGAGAAGCAGGAGGAAAGTACATTGAGGGATTTAGCGTATCTGAAGCTTTTGGCCAGGGAGTATCCCACTGTCAGGGCGGCTTCCAGTGAGATCATAAATCTGACTGCCATACGGGGGCTGCCAAAAGGGACGGAATACTTTTTCAGCGACCTTCACGGGGAACATGAGGCGTTTATCCATCTTCTGAGAAGCTCTTCGGGAATCATCCGGGAGAAGATCAAGGAGACCTTTGGATATGTGATCCCGGAGGAGGACCAGGAGGAACTGGCTAATCTGATCTATTATCCGGAGAAGGTTCTGCGGGCCTGGGAGAATGAGGGGAAAGCGACGGACGAGTGGAAGCGGATCAATATCTACCGGCTGGTGGAGATCTGCAAGGTGGTGTCTTCCAAATATACCCGGTCAAAGGTGCGCAAAAAGCTTCCGAAGGAATTTGCCTATATTATTGACGAGCTTCTGCATGTGGATTACAAGGGGGAGAATAAGCGGGTCTACTACAGCGAGATCATCCGGTCCATCATAGACATCCACATTGCGGACAAATTTTTGATCGCTTTGTGCCGGTTGATCCAGAATCTGACCATAGACAATCTGCACATTATCGGGGATATTTTTGATAGAGGGCCAAGGGCGGACCTTATTATGAATGAGCTGATGCAGTTCCACGATGTGGACATTCAGTGGGGAAACCACGATATTTCCTGGATGGGAGCAGCCACAGGCAACCGGGCCTGCATCTGCAATGTATTGCGCATTGCCATCAGTTACAACAGCTTTGATGTGCTGGAGGACGGTTACGGCATCAACCTGCGGCCGCTTTCCATGTTCGCGGCAAACATTTACAAGAACGACCCCTGTACCCGGTTTGTGCCCCGTATCCTGGACGAGAACATTTATGATATCGTGGACCCGGGACTGGTGGCAAAGATGCACAAGGCGGTTGCGGTGATGCAGTTTAAGATCGAGGGGCAGATTATTCGGCGGCACCCGGAGTATCAGATGGACGGGCGGCGTCTTCTGGAGCAGGTGGATTTTGAGAAAGGAACGGTCACGGTGGACGGGCAGACCTATGAGATGCTTGACATGTTATTTCCCACTGTGGATGCCAAAGACCCGCTGAAGCTGACGGAGGAGGAGGAGGAACTGCTTCACACTCTGCGGCTCTCCTTTACCCACAGCCAGCTTCTGCACAAGCATGTGAAGTTTTTGTACTCCCACGGAGCCATGTACAAGTCCTGCAACCAAAACCTGCTTTACCACGGGTGTATTCCCATGAAGGAGGACGGAAGCTTTGACGGCTTGGAGCTTTTTGGGATTTCCTACAGCGGAAAGGGGCTTATGGACATGATCGACAAGCTGGTGCAGAGCGCCTATTTTCTGCCGGAGAGCAATCCGGACAAGGCGGTGGCCAGGGATTTTATGTGGTATCTCTGGTGCGGGAAAAAATCTCCGGTGTACGGCAAGGATAAGATGACGACTTTTGAGCATTATTTTATAGAAGACAAACAAACCCACAAGGAGACCATGAATCCCTATTATCAGCTGAGTGTTCGCAGGGAGTACTGCGACAAAATCCTGGAGGAGTTCGGCCTTCCAACGAAGAATTCTCATATTATCAATGGTCATGTGCCGGTGAAAATCAAGGACGGGGAGACGCCGGTGAAGGCAGGAGGAAAGCTGTATATCATTGACGGCGGGCTGTCAAAGGCGTATCAGAGCAAGACCGGGATCGCCGGGTACACCCTGATCTACAATTCCAGGCATCTGGCTTTGGCGGAACACAGGCCTTTTTGCAGGGGGAAAGAGAATACGCCTAAAGTGACTATTGTGGAGAAGATGAAGAAGAGGGTTATGGTTGGGGATACGGATCTGGGGACTGAACTAATGGAAAAGATTCAGGATCTGAAGGATTTGGTAAATGCGTATCGGGAAGGCGTAATTAAGGAGAAGGTTTACTGATTTTAATATTTCTTTATGATTATTTAAGAATGTTGGCATTTACGGTTTTGGGGAATCATGGTAAACTAAAGCGTGTTTTAAGACGTGTCAGATGAGAAGATCAGGAAACCAGAAGAACAGTAAGGGAGAATCGCATGAGAAAAGAGGAGTTTCTTCAGACATTGCGCCGGGCTCTGACCGGGGATGTGCCGCCTGGGGTAGTGGAAGAAAATATACGATATTATGACAGCTATATTGGGGAGGAAGTCCGAAAGGGGCGGACAGAGGAGGAAGTGATCAGGGAGATCGGGGATCCCAGGCTGATTGCCCGGACCATCGAGGATACTACCGACGGGGCCGGGGAAGGCAGATATCAGTCCCAGGAAAGCTATGAGTATGGCGGCAGGGAAGGCGGCAGCGGGTATGGATCCGGTTCTTATGGGCGGGGGCCTTTCATGGATAGCGGTTCTGCCGCGAACCGATCGTTTCGTCTGTTTCGGTTGGACAAGTGGTATGGGAAACTGCTGACTCTGCTGGTGGTATTTGCGGTCATCTATGTGGTGTTTTCCATTATCGGAGGAATTTTTGCCTTGCTGATGCCGTTTATCGGTCCCCTCTTCTTGATCTGGCTGATCGTGACCATTATCCGCAACAGCAACAGACGATGGTAAAATTATTACGAAAATATTAATTTTAATATGAGTATTTCCCGTAAAAACGGCTTTGAGACTGTTTTGTAACAGTTTCGAAGCCGTTTTTGCTTGACAAGGTAATAAAAATGAAATATAATGATGAAAAAGTTAACAATTATGTAACAAATGATAATAAAATTTGAAATATCTGGTAAGGAGTTTAAATATGAGGAAGGAAAGAAAGATCGGATACAAGCTTTGTACGGTGGCCCTTTGCGGCGCCCTGTCCTGGGGAGGAGCCATGGAGGCATGGGCATCTTACGGGATGGCCAAAGGCCCGGGAAGCATTATGCAGGACTACATAGTGACCATTGAGGCGGGGAGCCATCCGGTTTACAGTTCTATTGATTCCCAGGATACCATAAAGGAAGCGGCTCAGGGGGATGTGTATGAGGTCCTCTCCGACCAGGGCGACGGATGGGTGGAGGTTCAGGTGGGAGATAACACGGGCTATATCCTGACAGAAGAGGACGGTGTGAAGGTAAAAGGAGTGGATGAGGACAGCCAGGAGGCCCAAGCGGTTAAAGAGTCCCTTGAAGCCCAGCAGCAGGAGGATATTTCCCGGAGCCGCAGACAGAACCTGGTGGAGTATGCCCTCCAGTTTGTGGGAGGCAGGTATGTGGCCGGGGGAAGCGATCCCCACACAGGGGCTGATTGTTCCGGGTTTAGCAGCTATGTGATGCGCCATGGGGCCAACGTGTCCATTGCCCGCAGCTCCGGCGCCCAGTCTCAACAGGGAGTGGACGTGAGCGCGGACCAGATGAGGCCCGGAGACCTTGTCTTCTACGGAAACGGCAGCAGAGTGAATCATGTGGCCGTATACATCGGCAATGGACAAGTCGTCCATGCGTCCACAGAGCGGACAGGCATTAAAACCTCGCCGTGGAATTACAGAACTCCAGTCAGGATCAGGAACGTGATGGGGGATTGAGAGACGAGCGTACATAGAAACAGTAAAAAGTCCGGCAGGGGGTGCCGGACTTTTTTTGAGGGGAGTATCAATCTCTTATAAGGATTTTTGGGTTTAAGGGAAACCCTTACTCCTCCCCTATTATAATATAATTATCAAAAAAATGCAATCACAAGTATAAATCTTAAGGAGAAAGCCATACTAGTCCTGTAACAAAAATTAATTTTCAGGAGGTATGATACTATGGCAAGGAATAATTATAATGATATGGAAGATGCCAGAAACTGCAGAAATAACAACCAGAACAACAATCAGAACAACAGCCAGAACAACAATCAGAACAGCAGCCGCAACAGCAGCCAGAATAACAGCCAGAACAGCAGCCGCAACAGCAGCCAGAACAGCAACCGCTAATCTACGGATCTGCTGATCTGCGAATCTGCCGGAGGGATGACCAAAGTGGCTGTCCAAACGGCAGATAACACAAGCCGCCCCGTTTTTGGGACGGCTTTTTATATTTTACATATACTGATAATAATGATAAGGACAGGTGATCATATATGAGATACCCTACCATCAGTATGAGGGAGCTGGATTGCTGGATAACCTGCAAAAGGCCTATGGAGCTTATTGACCTGCGGACTCCGGAATTTTATGAGTACTGCCATTTGACAGGCGCGGTAAATATTCCCTTTGAGGAAATGGAGGATATGATAGAGGAGGGACGGCTTTGCCAGTTTCAGAAGGGGGTTCCTTTGGTTCTCTACTGCGCCAGGGGCAGCCAGAGCCTGCTGGTCTGTAACCATTTGTCTCTGCGAGGCTTACCGGTGGTCAATGTAGCCGGGGGAATGGCAGCCTACAGGGGGAGCTGGCTGGAATGGGGATAGGAGTCGTAACAGTTCAGACAGGTCTGCGCGTTTACCGCGCTGACCGTGCGAAAGCGTAATGGAAGCAGGCATCCGGACACGGCCAAAATCCGCTTATAGAATCGGTTGACAGATAGTGCGCGTAAGCTTAAAATAGTACTATTGATTCCAGCGATACCAGGAGGAACTACCATGAAATATATGTTTGCGTCGGATATTCACGGGTCTGCTTATTATTGTGAGATGACGTTGGATGCTTTTGGGCAGTCAAAAGCGGAGCGCCTTATCCTTTTGGGAGACCTTCTTTACCACGGTCCCCGCAATGATCTGCCGAAAGACTATGCCCCTAAAAAGGTTATTGCCATGCTTAACCAGCACAGGGACCGGATCCTGGCAGTGAGGGGCAACTGCGATTCGGAGGTTGACCAGATGGTTTTGGATTTTCCTATGATGGCGGATTACGGTCTGCTGGCCTTAAACGGTAAGACGATCTATGCCACCCACGGCCATGTGTATAACGAAGAGAGAAGGCCCCCTATGTGTCCGGGGGACGTGTTGATCCACGGTCATACCCACCTGCCGGTGGCGCGGGCTATGGGGGACTGCTATCTGTTAAATCCCGGCTCTGTCTCTCTTCCAAAGGAGGGCAATCCCAACAGCTATGGGATGCTGGATAACCGTGTTTTCACGATCTGGGATTTTGAGGGGAATAAAGTAAATGAGATTGAATTGTAACTGATATGGCCCTGGAGTTACTGGGAAAACCGTATAGATGCATAACAGAAGGAGATGTTGGTGAGAAAAACGTATGAACTCATCGTCCCCTGCCATTTTGGTCTGGAGGCGGTATTGAAAAAAGAGATTGTGGATTTGGGGTATGAGATCAGCCAGGTGGAGGATGGCAGAGTTACGTTTACAGGTGACGATGAGGCTGTCTGCCGGGCTAATGTGTTTCTGCGGACCGGGGAGCGGGTGCTCTTAAAGGCAGGCAGCTTCCGGGCGGAGTCTTTTGAGGAGTTGTTTCAAAATACGAAAGCCATACCTTGGGAGGAATTTATCCCCAGGGACGGAAAGTTCTGGGTGGCAAAGGCATCCTCCATCAAGAGTAAGCTGTTCAGCCCTTCGGATATTCAAAGGATCATGAAAAAGGCTATGGTGGAGCGGATGAAGAGGGCTTACAAAGCGGAGGTGTTTCCGGAGAACGGAAGCAGCTATCCGTTGAGGGTGTTTCTGTACAAGGACCAGGTGACCATAGGGATCGACACGTCAGGCGAGTCTTTACACAAGCGGGGCTACCGGACTCTGGCCAGCAAAGCTCCCATTACAGAGACTCTGGCCGCGGCGTTGATCCTTCTAACTCCCTGGCGAAAGGACCGGATCCTGGTAGATCCTTTCTGCGGAAGCGGAACATTTCCCATCGAGGCGGCCATGATGGCGGCCAACATGGCTCCCGGGATGAACCGGTCGTTTTTGGCAGAGGACTGGAAAAACCTGATCCCACGCAAATGCTGGTATGAGGCCATGGACGAGGCAGGCGAGCTGGTGGACGGCCAGGCCCAGGCGGATATCCAGGGGTATGATATTGATGGGAGCATTGTAAAAGCTGCCAGGGCCAACGCGCAGGCTGCGGGGGTAGACCATATGATCCATTTTCAGGAGCGGCCGGTCAGCGCCTTGAGTCACCCGAAAAAATACGGTTTTTTGATCACCAATCCCCCTTACGGGGAGCGGCTGGAGGAGAAGGAGCATCTGCCCGGACTGTACCGGGAGTTTGGGGAACGGTTTATGGCCCTGGACGCCTGGTCGGCTTACGTGATCACAGCCTATGAGGACGCGGAAAAGTATATTGGAAGAAAAGCAGATAAAAACCGGAAGATCTACAATGGCATGATGAAAACGTATTTTTACCAGTTTTTGGGACCGAAACCGCCTGCCAGAAACAGGGAGCGAGGCCCGGAACCATGGAAGGGCGATTGAAGGTAAACGGGGCTGTTCTGGCGTGGATGCTGGCAGGGCTGGTGTGGATGTCAGGATGTGGGGGGCCGGGGAATGAGTCCTCCCGCGGGTATGACGGCGTGGACAATGGGACGGCTTCTTCCGGGTACGATGACGGAAAAGATGGGACGGCTTTGTCCGGGTATGATGGCGGGGAAGATGAGAAGTCTTCTTCCGGCGGTGGTGACGAGAGGGAGAAGGAGTCGGACGATTTTTTTGGCTATGGAGCAGGATTCGGAGAGTCTGGCAGAGTGATCTACAACTGCCTTTGGGGATGGGAGCTTTCCAGCCCCAAATGTGTGATGGTGGAGACCGAGAAGGGGATCTACAGAGCCACGGCGGCAGAGAATGGTTCCATGGAGGTTCTGGTGTCCAGGGAGTTTGTGGAAGAGGTTTTGGAAATCGGCGTGCTGGAATACCCGAATTCCCGGATCCTGCTTCAACAGGGCGAGACGGCGGTAATGCTGGAAAAGGGAAGCCCTATTATGAGACAAGGCCTTAACAGCCAGGTGCTGCGTTGTGGGCCGCCGGCTGGGGAGGAGACTGTCTGTCTGCCTCTGGAGGCAGTGTGCAGAGGGTTCGGATACCGGGTCAGGGCAGTTCCACAAAAAGGGCGGATCTGCCTGGAGCCGGAGAACCCTTACAGGAGCCGCCGGCTGCCAGAGTCCTATGATTACCGCAAAGTTGGCCGCGGCGCAAAGGTCAGGGATCAGGGAAGTTATGGGACCTGCTGGTCATTTGCCTCCCTTACCGCCCTGGAGACTGCTCTGCGCCCCAAGATTGCCCGGGAGTTTTCCGCGGACCATATGTCCCTTCACAACAGCTTTTCCTTAGACCAGGAGGACGGCGGGGAGTATACCATGTCCATGGCATACCTTCTTGCCTGGCAGGGACCGGTGCCGGAGAGCCTTGACCCTTACGGGGACGGCGTTTCCCCGGAGGGATTAGAGCCGGAGGTCCATGTCCAGGAGATACGGATCCTGCCGTCCGGAGATCACGAAGCTATCAAGAAGGCGGTGTTTTTTTACGGCGGGGTTCAAAGTTCTCTGTATACATCCATCACAGGCTCTGACAGCCGTTCCGATTATTATAAGGAAGAAACCAGTTCCTACTGTTACCGGGGGGAGGAGGTTCCCAACCATGATGTGGTCATTGTGGGATGGGACGACACATACCCCAGGGAGAATTTTCAGGAGGAGCCGGAGGGGGACGGAGCTTTCTTGTGCGTCAGCAGCTGGGGGGAGGCTTTTGGGGACGGGGGATATTTTTATGTGTCCTATTATGACGCCAACATCGGCGGCAACAGCCTGGTGTACACGGGGATTGAGCCTGCGGATAATTATGACACGATTTATCAGAGCGATCTGTGCGGCTGGGTCGGGCAGGTGGGATACGGCTCGGACACGGCCTATGGAGCCAATGTCTATGTGAGCAGGGAGCAGGGATTTTTGAGGGCGGCAGGTTTCTATGCCGCCGGACCGGATACCTCCTATGAGATTTTTGTGGTTCATCACATGGAAGGGGAGGAGAGTCTGGCAGAGAGAAAGCCGGTGGCCGAGGGCGTTGTGGAATACAGCGGATTTTATACTATTTCCTTTGAGGAACCGGAGAGGCTGGAGGCCGGAGAGCGGTTTGCGCTGGTCCTTAAGGTCAGGACGCCGGGAGCGGTTCACCCTATTGCGGTGGAGTATCACGCGGATGACGCCACAGCTTCGGCGGATGTGACGGACGGGGAAGGCTACATCAGTTTAGACGGGAGCAAATGGGAACCCATGGAGGAGCGATATCAGTGCAATCTCTGTCTGAAAGGGTATGGGACCCAAAGAACCAATAGGGATGAGAGGGCAGAAGGATGAAATACAAGATCATATTTGCAACGGGAAATGAAGGAAAGATGCGGGAAGTACGGCTGATCCTGGCGGATCTGGGCCTGGAGATCCTGTCTATGAAGGAGGCGGGCGTAAGCTGCGAGCCGGAGGAAAACGGCCAAACCTTTGGTGAGAATGCCAGGATAAAGGCCCGGGCTGTGTGGGAGAAGGCCAGGGAGCGATATGGAGATGAGGGACATATTGTTCTGGCGGATGACTCCGGGCTGGTGGTGGATTATCTGGGCGGCGAGCCAGGGATCTATTCAGCCCGGTATCTGGGGGAGGATACCTCCTATGATGTGAAAAATCAGAGCATCATTGACAGGGTGGCAGAGGCAAAGGAGGAGGAGCGGACAGCCAGGTTTGTCAGCGCTATCGCTGCCGTGCTCCCTGACGGGACAGTTCTCGACACGGAGGGGACTGTGGAAGGGCTGATCGCCCATGAACCGGCAGGTCAGGGCGGGTTTGGGTATGACCCTATTTTTTATCTGCCGGAGTATGGGAGGACATCCGCCCAGATTCCCATTGAGAAGAAAAATGAGATCAGCCACAGAGGCAAGGCTCTGGAGGCCATGAAACAGAAATTAAAGAGTCTGTATGGGGAGGAGAACTGATGAAGATCCTGGTTGTGAGCGATACCCACCGGAAGGATGATAACCTGCAGTTTGTGATCGAGAAGGAGAAGCCGCTTGATATGCTGATCCATCTGGGCGACGCGGAGGGCAGCGAGCAGTGGATACCGGAATGGGCCGGGGAGGGCTGTAAGATGGCCATGGTCCTTGGAAACAATGATTTTTTTTCCAGGCTTGAGAGGGAACTTGAGATGGAAATAGGGCCTCACAGGGCGCTTTTGACCCACGGTCACTACTACGGCGTGTCCATGGGGCCGGAGGGGCTGGCAGACGAGGCAAAGAGCCGGGGGTGCGACATCGCCATGTACGGTCACACCCACAAGCCTTTTCTGGAAAAGGTAAACGGAGTGACCGTGTTAAATCCCGGCAGTTTGTCCTATCCCCGCCAGGAAGGCAGGCGTCCGTCCTACATGGTCATAACGGTTTCTGACGATGGCCGGATGGACTATGATCAGAGGTATCTTTAGCTGGCACAGCCTAAAAAGATTAGCCGGCGCGCCAAAAAGCGAGGAAGAGGAAATGATGGATAAGGCCTGGGAGATGGAGATGCAGGCCCTGGAGACCTGGGAGGGCGGACGCCCCGGCATATGGCAGCGGGTCAGGGCGTGGTGGAAGCGTAATATTTGGTAAATTTGGTAAAGTGTAAAAAAGTGGTTGACAAGATATAATGATTAGTATATAATAATCCTTGCGTTGCGAAAAAGCACTTTTTATGCACATCGGGGTGTGGCTCAGTTTGGCTAGAGCGCCTGGTTTGGGACCAGGAAGTCGCAGGTTCGAATCCTGTCACCCCGATTGTAGAGAATAAATCGCGCGGGTGTAGTTCAATGGTAGAACACCAGCCTTCCAAGCTGGATACGTGGGTTC
>CAJUPQ010000086.1 GCA_910588505.1 uncultured Hungatella sp.
GAGTTATTCCCGAAAGTGTTCTTTTTTTGTTATAGGACTTTTTTCACAGCCCCTTCCGATAACAGACTTATACTGCTGCCTCCGCCTTAATCCTCGCGATCTCTCCCTGAATCTCCACCATCTTCTCCTTTGTCAAAGGATAAAATTTCATAGACACCAGATTCAGAATCCAGCCAATGGCCGGCATTCCAAGATAGCAGAACAACGTAGCTGCCAGAATCGCGCCGCTGTAAGGAGTCTCCAACGTGGGGAGCGCCGCCTTAAAGCCGATTATCGCAAAAATGATGGATACCAGGGTAGCCCCCAGAGAGGAGATCAGCTTATCCACAAAGCTGAACAAAGTCCCCATCAGTCCCGGCACATAACGGCCGCTGCGGTACGTCTCATAGTCCGCGCAGTCCGCCGTCATAGGGATTACAATGCTTCCGCTTAAATTGGAAAATCCCTTCATGCCAATATACAAAAGCACAAACAAGACGCCAAACATGCTCCAGGAACCAGGCGCGAACAGGCTTCCCCATGTGGACAGCTTAGTCAGAGAAAACGTGGGAAGCATCATGGAAGACGCTCCTCCAAAAGCCACCAGCGCCGCCAAAAGCCCCGCGCAGACAATGGCCCCGATAGAACCCACGACCAGACATTTCTTCTGCCCCAGGGAGCGGGCGATATACCCGATGCCAAACACGGAAAACAGCATAATAGGAATGCTGGTAATCGCCGAGTTGGAAGCATTAAACGCGTAATTGCCGCAGATAATACCGAAGAGACAAATGGTAACTGTAGAATTGCCGGTACACTGAAGAGCCAGCTTGTCGCTTCCCGCTGCCACCACAAGCATCTGAATCCCTCTGTTATGGGCCAGCACATCCGCGTAATCCTTCAGTCCTACCTTCACCACCTTGCCGGTTCCAAAATATTTCAGCCTGTCCTTGCGCCACAGCCCCGCAATGGCAAAGCAGGCGAACACCACGGAAATCCCGGCAAACACCAACTGCATGTACTGCCACATCTCAGGATTATAGAAGGCGGAAAGAGTCTGCACCCCGTTTTCCCCTGTAGTCAGCACATTGGCCAGGTTGGGATTCTTGGCCACCAAAGCGGCAATCTTCTCCCCGGCCTCCGCAGTGGTTATGGTAAACTTAGGAACCAGGGTACCGGACAAATATACCGGGAAAAACAGGCTCATCAGGGCAATATTATAAACCGAGTCAAACATGGAAAAAACCGGTCTCTGTTTTGGGTCATTGGTCAGGCAGCTTTGGGCTGATTTCGTAACAACGCACTGGCAGGTATAGCCCACAATATAAACAGCATAGATAACAATAAACACCCCAAAGCGCGCGGCGCTTGGAATCAGGGGAATCAGCCGGAACATCACCAGCGTAGACAAGAACATGATCACCTGTCCCGCCACAATAAAAGGCCGGTTCTTTCCAAACTTCCCATTGGTCTTATCCACAATATAGCCCACAAACGGATCTGTCACTCCGTCCCACACCCGCATGATCGTGACGATAGAGCCTGCCAGTACCACGCCTACGCCTACGATTCCAATCAAAAAATAAGAAATAGAGGATACCAGCATCATATACGTGTTGGTAGACGTATTGTTTAACGCGTAAAATCCGATCTCCCACAATTTGGCGCGGTGAACGCCGTTTTCTTCAAGAGGTTGTCTTCCCATAAAATCTCCTTTCGTATGGGCTGCCCAATACCAGGCAGCCCTAAACCACGCAAACCCACAGCCCGGCCTACAGCCTGGTATCCCATTTTCCGCAGAATACCGTGTCGCTGGCCGTTCCCTTAAACCGGCTTCTGCCGCATATTTTCTCAATGGCGGCCCGGATGCTTGTCCTGGTGCTTCCATAGGCGTTGACAAACGCATGGACCTGGGGAACATCAATCAGGTGATTGGTATAATTCAGGCTGATGCCCACTGTGGGAACTTCTGTCACATACCACGGAAGTTCACTGGAATGGTTGCAGCTCCACCGAAGCCTTACATTATTCTCCTGGGCATAGCCCTTGATGTTCAGCACCAAAAACACCACGTCATACTTTGCGGCAAACTCTTTCATAGAGCCGCAGTTCATCATGGTAATCATGTTCTGCGGCTTCACGCCCTCCGACACTTCCAGATCGTGAAAATTAGGCGCCACATCCACCGTAAACCCGGCCCTTTCCAATTCCTCAATGACGATCTGTTTTACCGGGTCCTTTTTATATGCCTTGCTGGTAGGCGTAGACTGAATAAACACCAGTCTGGCCCGCTTTTTCAGCTTAGGGTCAATGGGAAGATCACCTCTGGTATCCTTTACCAAAGTAATGCAGTGCTCCGCCGCTTCCTCTGCCAGCCGAAGATGCTCCTCACATCCCACCATCTGGTCTTTCAGCTCAGGGGCCGCGGTTACATTCTCTTTTCGGTAAAGCCCCAGCTTTGCCTTCAGGCCCAGAATCCGGCGCAGCGCGTCATCCAGCCGCTGGGCCGTAATAACGCCGCTTTCGATTCCTGCCTTCATGTAGGCAAAATCCTCCTCTATATCATTGGAAAACAAAAACATGTCACAGCCGCTGGCAATAGCCTTGGGCACCGCGATCTCCCGTTTCTCCATACAGGCTATGCCTGCCATATGGGAAGCGTCTGTAATCACCACGCCGTTAAACCCCATTTCCCCTCTCAAAAGGTCTGTCAAAAGCTCCGGCGCCAAAGTTGCCGGCATAATCTCCTGGTCCTTAATGCCCGGCCTCAGCTTCCGGCTCATTTCAGGAAGAGCGATATGGCCCACCATAATGCTCTCCAGCCCTTCGTCAATCATGGTCTGGTATACCTTCCTAAAAGAAGCGTCCCATTCCTCCACGCTCAAATCATTGACTCCCAGAACCAAATGCTGGTCCCGCTCTTCCACCCCGTCTCCCGGAAAATGCTTACAGCAGCAGGCCACATTGCTCTGATGGATTCCGTCTATGTAGGCTCTGATATTCTCTATGACGCGGTCCGCATTGTCTCCAAAGGCCCTGGTATTGACAATGGTATTGCGCCAGTTCATGTAAATGTCCGCGCAGGGATTAAACATCCAGTTGACTCCCACGCTGGAAGCCTCCTTTCCTGCCACGTACCCCATATCATAAGCCGTCTTTGTGCCCGCGCCTGCTGCCGCCTCCGCCGCAGTGGCCACAAAAGTCCCGTCAATAAGGCACCCGTCTCCCCCGTTGTCACAATTTGCCGCGATCAGCAGAGGAATCCTGGAATTATCCTGATACAGTTTATTCTGATCATATACCAGAAATCGGTCTCCCCCCTGCCAGCGCAGTCCCCCCTGGTGATATTTGTTCAATGTATTCTTTACCGTCTCCTCATCCAGGCTCTTTCTCATCTGGACAAAAAGCTGGCCTGCCTTTTCATCCAATGTCATGGAATCAATGGTTTCATTGACCCAGGCAATGGCCTCCTCACTCAGGCAGAACGGTTTTGCTTTTAAATCAACCATCATCGGCCTCCTTTTCTTTTCACACGCGCCAAAAGTTCCTATCCCTTATATCCAAAATCAGGGATGTTCGTCCAGCGTTCCCGCAGGTAATGAGCCGCCAGTTTGGGTTTCCGGTCTCTGGTAAAGATTCCTTTCTTGTTTCCCTGGACCCGCATAATGCCCTGGCTCGTGGCAAAGTCCGCAAAATTCCACACCTGTTCCCCTACAAAGTTCTCCAGGCTGTCAACTACCTGGTGATTTACCTTATAGTAATCCACCTGATATTCCTCTGTGAACATAACCGGAACCGTATCATGAAGCCCGCAAACCGTGTCCGCGCCATACTCTGTAAACATAAACGGCTTTCCAAGAGAATTCCAGAAACCCAGCTCTTCCTCCAGCATGGCCCTGGCAGCCTCCAGATCGCCTCCGCAGGCATACCATCCGTAATAGCGGTTTAAGCAGAATACGTCGCTGAGACGGATGGTGCAGTCCTCCTTATAATTTTTCATCTGCACGCTGACAATGGTACAGGGACGATGCTGAGGGTCTGCTTCCCTGGCAAGATCATATAAAGGCTTAAAGTATTCATATGCCCCCGGGCTTCCGGAATCCGATTCATTGGCAATACTCCACATCACCACACAGGCGTGGTTTTTGTCCCTGGCAATCATGTCCCGAATCACCTCTTTGTGGTGTTCAAAGGTACGAATCCCGCCTTCCTCTACAGGGTCAAAAGTATTTACCTTTTTGCCGCCCTTAAAGTTAGCCCCGCCGCCGAAATTTAAGTGTACTCCCACAGCCGGCGTTTCATCAATCACCACGATTCCTTCCTGGTCGCACAGCCGCATCATCTCCTCACTGTAGGGATAGTGGCTGGTCCGAAAACTGTTGGCTCCCTGCCATTTCATCAGGCTGATGTCTTTCACATTCATGGGCATATTCAGCCCTCTGCCTCCAGGATACGTGTCCTCATGTTTTCCGTATCCTTTAAAATAAAAGGGCTGGCCATTCACTAAAAACTTTCCGCCCTCCACCTTCACCGTGCGGATTCCGTAAGGCAATGTGTAACGGTCTGCTCCGAAGGCGATCTTTATCTCGTACAGATACGCCCGCAATGGCTGCCAGAGATGAACCTGCTCCACCTTCAGCACGCCGGTCGCCCCATCGCCTTCCGCCACCTTCTGCCCTTCCCTGTCCCACACTTCGATGTGGACCGTTCCTTGTCCCACAGTCTCCACCTCATAGCTTATGCTGGCCTTATCCCCATCTACGGAGGCGTTAAGCGTCACGTCCCGGATGTATTCTCCGGGCGTCGTATAAAGCTTTACCGGTCTGGTGATTCCGCAGTAATTAAAGAAATCAAAGTTGGGGGCGTTTTTCGGTTTAGACCCTTTCCACGGGAACATCCCGCCGCCCAGCATGCCTCCTCCTCCTTCGCTTCCCACCGGCAGCGTAGAGTGATCAATACGGTTGTCCACCGCAATGGTCAAAAGATTCTCGCCGTCGGTCAAATACTCATTGATCTCAGCCTCAAAAGGCAGAAAGCCGCCTTTGTGCTGGCACACCAGTTTCCCGTTAAGATATACCTTACCCACATGGGTCACAGCCGCCATGCGCAGCACCAGGCGCTGGCTTCTCATATAGGAAGGAACCGTCAGCTTCCTCTGATAAAATACCCATCCATAGTGGTCCCGAAAATCCACCCCGTCTTTTAAATCATTGTAAGAAGCCGGAACCGCCATGGTCATAGGGTCCTCTAAGGGCCTTTCATACCATTTCTCTTCAAATCCCTTTCCGTTATCCAGCTTAAAATCCCAAACTCCGCTAAGGTCCATCAGCCCCCTGGACTCTGTCTGAACCGGATATAACATATAGCCCACTCTCCTTTCCGCATGAAAACACTCTGCATAAAAACTGCATAAAAACGCCTTACATCAAAATCATTCCTGTCTCATCAGCCCTCATGGGAATCGCCGCCATCAGGTCAATAAGCGTCATCGCCACGGGAATTCCGCTCCAGCAAAATAAAAGGTACAAGGTTCCCAAAAGTTTCTGTCCCGCGTAAAACCGATGACCGCCGCAAAACCAGCCGCAGCACAGGGCCAGCCTGATGTAGGTCTTTCGGTTCACCTTTTTTGGGCCTTTGCTTCTCCCGGTAAGCCAGCCGCCTAACCGCGTCCGCCAGGTTTCTTTTTCCAGAATCCCATACTCCCTTTTTAAATCCACCAGTTCCTGCTGGGCCAAAATCATCTCCATGGGACTGACTTCATCATGTTTTTGTTCCTTTCGCCTGTTTTCCTTCATGGCATTCCTTTCTCCCCAGATCGTACAGCGATGTACGAACCCTATGACAGATTTTCCAAAAACTCCTGTTTCAGTTTTGCCTCATACGCTCCTTCATAGCTGCCCTCCAAAAACCGCGGGAAAGCCTCCTGTACCAGCCGCCTCCAGGACTTTGCTTCCTGTTTTACCAAAATCGGGTAAAACAACACCCCGTTTTGGGCCGCCGCCCTTTCGTCTCCCGGCGCGTCCCCGATCATCAGCACATGGGACGGGGTATATCCTTTTTTCACCATCTTTCCGATGCACCAGGCCTTGCTCCCTTCTGTCTGGGTCAGGCAGAGATCCACCCAGTCCATAAGAGAGAACCTCTCCCACTCTTCCACCACCGCTTCCCGGTTGGCTGAGGATACAATGGCCACATCCGCCTGCCCATGGAGCATCTCCACCCCTTCCTTTACGCCGTCAAAAGGCTTTTTCAGCTCTTCCGGAAGATCAAGGATGGAAAGGTTTACTGCCTGGGACCAGCACAATGCCTTATAAAAAATCTTTTCTCCCGTCTTTTCATACTGGCTTTTTACGGACGTATTGGACAGCTCCCGGGCTTCCCTTGCCCATTCAGAAAAAACCTTCACCCCTTCAATCTCCCCGCAGTTGTCATGAACCCATTCCAGTACCATGGAAAGGGCCAGAAAGCGGTTAGCGCCCCTGGTCATGGTATATAAGTTTACCTGGTTCCAATAATCCAAAACCTCCTTTTTCCAGGGTTCCAGCTTCCACTCCTCCACCGCGCAGGGACCAAAACAGCGAAAGTGTTTGCAGTCCATGGTGTCCATGGCGCATCCGTCCGAGTCAATGCACACCAGAAACTCCTTTCTCTTTAAAAACAGTTCCAATTCGCTCACTGCCTCACCTCCTGCCCAGAATATACAGCATTTTCTACAGTTTTTCCAGAATAATTTTCGTTGATTTCAGCATTATTTTATGGTAAGCTAAACAAAGAGATGATTTTGTGCTGATTTTTTGTAAAAATATGCTGAATCACAGCAAGAGGTACTGATATGCAGGTAGATTTATTAGACTTTATCACACAAGCCCTGGGCCATGCCGGGATACAGGTGCTCTTGTTAGACGACAACTCCCGGCAGATGATGTCAAAGGTTGACTATGGGTTTCGCCAGAAGCTGACGCCTGATTTTGATTACTCCCTTTTCCTGAGAAAAATGAAGCTGTCCCTGGAAGAAGGCGTGCAGTATTATTTTGAAGATGACCTGAAATTGTGCTACTGCCTGTTTCGCTTTCCTTCAGGCGCGGGCTTTCCGGATTCCCTGCAGATCTTATGCATTGGCCCTATTATGCCCCGGGTTATTGACACAGGAACTTTTCACGCCTTCCTGGACAGGCAGAAGGTCCCCCCTCAGTATCATCAGGATTTTCTTGAATTTTATAACCGGATTCCCATTGTCTCCGATATAGACACCTGGAACCACTCTCTGAATTTCACTCTGGAGACGCTGGTGGGAGACGCTGTCCCTTACCGGGTTATTTCGATGGATTCTATAGAACTGTTTGCCATGGATTATAAAGACTACGCGATACCCGATTATCCTGGTATTGCCTCCGACATCATTGAGGAGCGCTATGAATGGGAAGAAAAGATGCTTTCCGCGGTTGCCGCCGGCAACTTAAAAGAGGCCGCAAAGGCTCATTACCACTTCCTTCAGTACAAGCTGCTGCCCAGAAGCTCTGACCCGGTGAGAGATAAAAAGAACATTCTCTTTACCTTTAACGCCATTTTAAGAAAAGCGGTTCAGGCCGGCCATGTCCATCCCCTGCACATTGACAACCTGTCCCGGCAGTTTGCCATCCAGATTGAGAATACTTTTACTATAGAGCAGCTTCACAGCCTGTCTCAGACGATGCTGCGCAAATACTGTATGCTGGTAAACAACTATTCCCGCCAGGCCAACTCTCTTCTGGTGCGAAGCTGCATGGACTACATTGATTTTCACTATATCGAGGAACTGTCCCTGGCAATTCTTGCCCAGAAGTATTCGGTGTCCGCCAGCTATCTTTCCGGCCTGTTCAAAAAAGAGACGAACATGACCATCACAGACTATATCAATACCACCCGCATACGCCAGGCTCTGATTCTTTTGAACACAACCAGCCTGTCCGTGGGAACCATTGCCTCCCGGTGCGGGTTTCCGGACTCGAACTATTTTACCAGGACGTTTAAAAAATATCAGGGAATCACGCCCAGGGCTTACCGGGAAAGCATCGGGAAAGCTGCCGGATAGAGGGGGGGATTGGTCGCGGGGGCAGGAAGGGATTCAAAATCATAAAACTATGAACAGCCCTCTTATCTTGCTGTTTCCATAAAAAATAAAGAACTGAGACACGCTTAATGTCATATTCCTAACCCGGGTAAACTGGAACCTTAATTTGTCATATTGGTGTATTGTTTAGTGAGCAATGGGCGAGTGTAGTCGTGATGCCAGTCAGAGAAGGGAATGTCTGGCATATCTGAACCCGAACGGCACACAGCCTCCCTGGTATCACGACTGCCCCCGCCCCTTACTCACCAAACAATACACGAATTCATCTCACCCTCTCCCAAACTCTCACCCCACAAAATTCCCCTGGAAATCCCGCCCATTTTGTTGTACAATAAAATCACCTATTTATATCGCAAGGAGGAGGAGCAGTATGGCATTAAGCAAAGATTTTTTATGGGGAGGGGCATTAGCTGCCCATCAGTTTGAGGGGGGAGTCCTAAACACCTCAAAAGGTTACAGCGTGGCCGACGTGATGACCGCCGGCGCCCACGGCGTTCCCCGGGTGATCACCGACGGCGTGGAGGAAGGCAGATATTATCCCAACCATGTGGGCATTGACTTCTACGGCCGCTATAAGGAAGACATCGCCATGTTCGCGGACATGGGGTTCAAGTGTTTCAGGACCTCCATTGCCTGGACCCGCATTTTCCCCATGGGCGACGAGGCAGAGCCCAACGAGGAGGGCCTTAAGTTCTATGACGACGTGTTCGACGAACTGTTAAAATACGGCATTGAGCCGGTTATCACCCTGTCCCATTTTGAGATGCCCTACCATCTGGCCAAAGAGTACGGCGGGTTTATGAACCGGAAGACCATTGACTTCTTCGTAAAGTTTGCCGAAGTTTGCTTTAAGCGCTACAAGAACAAAGTAAAATACTGGATGACCTTCAATGAGATCAACAACCAGATGAACTACAAAAACGACATCTTCGGCTGGACCAACAGCGGCGCCCATTTCGGCAATTATCCCAATCCCGAAGAGGCCATGTACCAGTGCGGCCATTACGAGCTGGTAGCAAGCGCCCGGGCCGTAAAGATCGGCCATGAGATCAACCCCGATTTCAAGATCGGCAATATGATCGCCATGGTACCCATTTACCCCTACTCCTGCCGTCCGGCCGACATGGTTCTGTCCGTTCAGCAGATGCATGACCGGTGGTTCTTCTGCGATGTCCAGTGCCGGGGGCATTATCCCGCCTACACCTTAAAGATGTTTGAGCGGAAAGGATTCCGTCTGGATATCACGGACGAGGACAAGCAGACTCTGGCTGAGGGCACTGTGGATTACATCGGGTTCTCCTACTATATGACCAACTGCGTGGATTCCACGGTCCACAACGACACCTCCAAATCCCTGGACGGCTCCAGCGAGCACTCGGTAAAGAATCCCTTTATCAAGGAGTCGGACTGGGGCTGGGCCATCGACCCGGAGGGGCTGCGCTACGCTCTCAACACGTTCTACGAGAGGTACGAAAAACCGCTGTTTATCGTGGAGAACGGCTTTGGCGCCATCGACGTCAAGGAGGAGGACGGCTCCTGCCATGACCCGTACCGCATCGATTATCTGAGAGCCCACATTAAGGAGATGAAAAAGGCTGTGGAGGAGGACGGCGTGGACCTGATGGGATATACGCCATGGGGATGCATTGACTGCGTGTCCTTCACCACCGGGGAGATGAAAAAACGGTATGGATTTATCTATGTGGACAGGGACAATGAGGGCAACGGCACTCTGGAGAGGAGCAAAAAAGATTCCTACGCCTGGTACAAGAAGGTTGTGGCCAGCAACGGGGAAGATTTAGATTAGGGCGTTACGTATAAAGAGCATTTAGAGAAAGATGCCGGGGCTGCCTGTTGAAGGCGGCCCCTTTGTTCTGAATGGAGCTTTCCAATGCCGAAGGAGAATAAAACGATGTCAGACAGCCGTTTATTTCACATTCTGTACTATCTTTTAAATAAAGAACGGGCCACTGCCCCTGAGCTGGCGGAAAAGTTCGAGGTTTCCCAGAGGACGATTTATCGGGATATTGAGGCCTTAAGCGGCGCGGGCATTCCGGTCTACGCGGAGCCTGGGAGAAACGGCGGAATCAGTCTCCTCCAGGATTTTGTCCTGGACAGGGCGCTGTTGTCCAGGCAGGAGAAACAGGAAACGCTGGCCGCGCTCCAGAGTATTTCTGCCACAGGCAGCGCCCTGGCCATGGACACGCTGGCCAAGTTATCCGCGCTCTTCCATATAGAGGACGCTGGTTGGCTTGAAGTGGACTTTTCCCGTTGGGGAAAGAAAAGCGCTGATTCCTCCAAATTTGAACAATTAAAGACAGCGGTGATTCAGCACAGGGAGATAAACATTGTCTACGAAAATACAAACAGCCAGACAAGTGTTCGGACCGTCCAGCCCCTGAAATTGTCCTACAAATCAAAAGAATGGTATCTGAAAGCATTCTGCCTGGAAAAACAGGATTTCCGCATGTTCAAGCTGAACCGCATCCTTCATCTGGATGTGCTGGACCAGACCTTTGTGCCAAAGCTTTACCCGGAGGCAGAGCCGGATTACGGCCAGACATGCCCCAAGATCGCCCTTCTGTTCTCAAAAGAAATTGCCTATCGCATCTACGATGAATTCGACGAAACCCAGATCGCGCGTCAGGACAACGGGGACTTTCTCGTCTCGGCCCGGCTGCCCGTTGACCAGTGGCTTATAGGGTATCTTCTATCCTTTGGAGCGCAGGTTGAAGTAAAAGAACCGGCGTATTTGAGAGAAATTCTGGCAGCCCAGGCCCGGGAAATTTTTCAAAAACATTCAGAAAAAAATAAACCCTGACAAAAGGTGTCAGGATATCTGTGATATAATCTCCATCATACAAAGCGTCCCGCCTCTGATCGTGTTTGATCATTCATTGCCCATCCGCTCGCCCTGCTTTGGGGTATATTTGGGCCTCAGGGAACCGGGAACCACCGCTTTGGACCTTAAAAAATGGAGGAAATAAATATGAAGGAAATGAATCAGAGATTTTGCCAGTGCTGCGGCATGCCTATGGGAGACACGGAGGAGCTGTATGGGACCAACGCCGACGGAACGAAAAACGACGAATACTGTAAATATTGTTTTGAAAAGGGCCGGTTTACCTTTACCGGCACCATGGAGGAAATGATTCAGGCCTGCGCGCCCAATATGGCCGCCGCCAACCCGGGTATGAGCCAGGAGGAAGCCAGAGCCGCCATGCTCCAGTGGTTCCCCACATTAAAGCGGTGGAAACAATAGGAAGATCTCACTGTTCATGCGAAAAACCTACAGTTGATGACAGATCTATTGAAAAGAAGCCGTGTCAGGTGCTATCCTGATAGAAAATAATCCTGCGCTCATGAGCAGACCGTGATCTATCACCAAAAGCCGTGAATCAGCCAGGAGAATCAGGAGGATGCCTATGGCTGTGACAAAGTTAAAAACCTATGACGAAGTGTGGAAGCTGGCCCGTCGGCAGGCAGGAGAGCTGATGGAGGAAGCCGCCAATGACATGACCTGGGAGAACATCATTGGAAGCGACAATATGACCATCTCCGATTTTGTGGAAAAACGGTTTATCGGACTGGAAGACTATTTGGTCAGCTTAGCCCGCAGGCTGACAGTGGCAGACGAGAGGCTGAAACATGTGGAGGACTCCCCGAGAAAAAGGGCAGGGCAGGCCCTGGCAAAGGACTACAGGGCCATGTTTGAAGAACATCTGGACCAAAAAGCCCAGGGCCTGATCTTTAACCAGGTCAGCCAGTTGCTCTATGACAGACGGTATGAGATTCCCCAGCAGGTCCGCAATGAGCTGATCGAAAAAAACACTGCCAACGCCAGGGCCACAGCCGCCACCAGCGAGGACATGCGCGTCTATGATACCCTGTTTAACTCCCTGTTTGAGGACAATGTAGTCAAAGACCGGACCCCCACAGACCAGGCGGAGATTGACGCGGAGCAAAGAGTCTTTGGGAGACTGGCCCGGGCCATCCCCCCTGACCGGGACTTGGAACCGTTTAGAACCAGGGCGGGATACATAAACCAGCCGGCCTTAGCCGTGGCTCCCCAATCCGCAACCATGGTCATGGAACCCAGCGCGGCCACAGACGTAACCGCGGACAATTTCCTGTCCAAAATCCGCGGGGCAAAGCCGGACCGGGTTGCCAGAGAGTGGGGAGTGGGAACCTTTGACCGGATGATGGAAGGCATTTACGCGGAAAATGACCAAAAAGCAATAAAAAACCAGAAAAACGGCTACCTGCCCAGCGTGTTTGTCAACGGAAAAAGCCTTAACCAATGGCTGCCTCAAAAGGAGCATGAATCAGAGCGGGACTACCAGACCAGAGCCAAATGCGCGGTGGTGGCCTATGCCCTGGAGGGAAAAGGAAAAGTGGACATCTGCCCCTATGTAAAGGCAGGGGACCAATACCAACTAAGCGGCCCCATTCCCATGAAGGTAAAAGTAAACCTGACAGAAGAGATTCCCGTGTGGAAACGGGCCCTGCGTTTCCTGGGCATCAAGGCAGAGACGAAAAAAGAGAAGGCGGAACGGGTAAGTTTAAAAGAGCTCAATGAAGAAGAGCGTCTCACCTCTGTGCGGGAACAGCTTGCAGGCATTCAGGAAAGAGAGCGCAGCCGTCAGATGGCTCTGACAGTCGTAAACAAATACAATGATATTTTCGACAAGGACGATCAGGCCTACTTTGGTTTTCTCGGCGATTCCACCGACGTGATTAATACCGAAATCCAAAAGGCGCTGTACAATGAAAAGCAGGACTATCTTCTGGCAACCATGGGGCGAGGGCCATCCAGAACCAATTTCGCGCGGCTCTACGCCATGTCAAAGGGCATGACCATGGAACAGGTGCTTTCCGACGACCCGGCTCTCCTTGACAGAAAGCGGGAAATCGGAAGAGACATGGTAAACACATTCACCATTATCAATGAATCTGAATACCAAAAAGAACACGGCGATCAGGCGGATTATCAGGCCTATCTGGCACAGAAGCGCAGGGAAGCCTATGAGGTGACAAAGCAAATTCATCAGATGGTAAAGCTTCTCCCCTATGAGCCAATGCCGGATTTAAGCCCAAAGTCCCTTACGGATTTTTATGCCAGGAACCGGTTTATGGGATACGCCCTGGGAGACCTTTTCCAGTCTACATCAGCCAACGGGAAAAAAGTGAACCCGGCCGAATACGACACGATAGTCACGGAAATACACGGTATGCGGGAGATACGCCACGCGGCGGATTTTGTCAATACCATGACCGAGGACGGGTACGTAATGTCCCATTGCGCCCAGGAAAAAGATAAGGGCTGGGTTGTCGGCGGAATCACAGCAAAAGAGAACGCGGACCGCTATCAGAAAGACATATCCGCGGTTACCTTATGGGGACAGATTCCCAGCCGCGTTGATTTTCAATGGTTCACAACCGCGGAATTGCTGAGAAGATCTCTGGCTGAGTTCGCTGACGATCCGAAAAATATCGAAGAATACGGCCGCTATCTGGCGGACGCCAAAAACCCGGTCTGCGTATATGATAAAAGAACCGGACAGTACCATGTGGGAAAAGCCGCCCAGATTCGGCAGATCGCCCATGAGATTCAGCACGGGGCCGCGGACTGGCAGAATGAGTTTGAGGATATCGGCCTGGACGACATACGCAACGCGGACAGAAAAGCGCGGATGAAAGCCCAAAAGGTGACAAAAGCCGAAGCCGCCCTGATACAGGAGCGGGAGCGGGAACAAAAGCTGATGGCCCGGGCCATCGAGAAAAGCGCCGCCTTTGAGGCCTCGGACGATATGGCATACTTCGGCTCCCTGGGAGACACAGGGGAAGAGCGGGGAAGGAACATTCAAAGGCTTGTGGAGTATCAGGACGAACGGGTTAATATCAGAGGCGAAAAAGAGCAGGTCCCCATAGGCATGATCAACACCCTCCATCGCCGGGACTCCCGCATAAGCATTGTCCGCGCCTACGCGCTGACCAAAGGCATGACCCCTGAGGAGATACTGTCAGACGACCCGGCGCTTAAAGGCCGAAAGGCGGAGATTGGAAGGGAATTTCTGCGGCAGATCGCGGTTATGGATAAGGATGAATATGAAAAAGTCCACGGTTCGGACGCAGGCTACAGCCAATATGTGGCCAACAGGGAGCGGGAATGTTTCCAAATGGCCAGGGACATCCACCAAAAAATCCTGGACTTCCCCTATGAGCCCCTTTCCGACCTAAAACCTGAGACCCTGGCAGCCGCCTATGAGAAAAACGTGTTTATCCGGGATGTGTCCCAGGATTTCAACCAGATCTTTGAGCCCATGGAGAAAAACTACGGCGGCGAGATGGCTGATATGACCAAAAAAACCCGCTCCATGGGAGAAATCCGGTATATGAACGACTACAGCGTTTTCCTGGCGTCAGATTCCTATGTAAGGCCTGACACGGAAAAGATGACCGACCAATCAATGATTGCCAACGCCTTGTTTGCCAAGGAGAATCTGGAACGGTTTATGGAGGATACCAGAGGCCTTACCTCCTGCGGCCAGCTATCAGA
>CAJUPQ010000087.1 GCA_910588505.1 uncultured Hungatella sp.
TGGTGGGCGACCGCATGGTGCTCCAGCGCGATACCGATCTAAAGATCTGGGGCGGCTCGTCGCTTAACTGATTGCACCGATCCAGATCCTGTTCCACGATCTTCAGCTTGATGGGCGCGTCCTCCAGCATCTTGGCCAAATAGTATGTAATTCTTCCGCCGCCGATGAGCATCACGCTCTTAACGCTGTTATTCTCGATCCCAACCGCCTTGAAAAACCGCATGGACGCCTGGGGCGGGGCCACAAAGGACACCTTGTCGCCGGATTTCAGCACAAAATTACCGTTTGGGATCACCACGTTGCTGCCCCGCTCCACGGCACAGAACAGCACATTGCACTTTAATCTGGAATTGACCTCCAAAACCTTTAAATCGTGGAGCACAGACCCTGCGGGGATCTGGAATTTCATGATCTCCACCCGGCCCTTGGCAAAGGTGTCGATCTTAATGGCGGAGGGAAATTTTAACAGCCTGGAGATCTCCATGGCCGCGGCAAAGTCCGGGTTGATGGACATGGACAGATTCAGCTCCTCCCGCAGGAAATTGATCTCCGCCGAGTACTCCGGCTTTCGGATCCTGGCGATGGTATGGCAGTTTCCGGCCTTCTTGGCGATGAGGCAGCACAGCATGTTCAGCTCGTCTGAGGTGGTGGTGGCGATGAGCAGATCCGCCTCCTTGATCCCTGCCTCGGACTGAACCTGGAACACAGCCCCGTTGCCCACAACGCCCATAACGTCCAGGCTCTGGGTGGCCTTGTCCACCACCACGGAATCCTGGTCTATGATGGTAATGTCATGGCCCTCATTGTCCAGCTCTTCTGCCAGGGTCATGCCCACTTTTCCGCAGCCCACAATAATTATCTTCATCTCCTGTAATCTCCTTTTTGTATCTGTTCCCGGAATGGCTTCCGTATTTTTTTTCTGGTCACTTCCACAAGGCCAAGCCTGGTCATATCCACCACGGTGGTCTTAACAGGGTCTTTTGCACATTCAGACTTAAAGGCGGCAAGAAGGGCCTCACGATCCTCATTTTCCTGCATGTCAATAAAATCCACCAGAATGATGCCGGAAAGATTGCGCAGCCGCAGCTGGAAGGCGATCTCCCTGGCAGCCTCCAGATTGATCTTTAAGATGGTCTCCCGAAGGGTCTTCTTTCCTGCGTACTTTCCGCTGTTGACGTCAATGACCGTCATGGCCTCTGTGTGGTCCACCACCAGATAGCCGCCGGAGCTTAACCACACCCGCCTTGCCAGGGCGTCCTCCACAGCCTTTTCAATGGAACAGAGCTTTGCAAGGGGGAGAAGGTCGTCTTTGTAAAATCGAACTTTCCCCAGATCCTGAGGCTGATACCTGCCTAGATAATCCTGGATCTTTAGAAAGATATGTTCGTCGTCTGTGATGATTTCCTCCATAAGGTCCTTGTAGGTATCCCGAAGGCTTTCGATATAAGAAGGCCAGGCCTCATAAAGCAGGCCCGGACAGGCTCGGTATGCTTTGTCTGTGAGAATCCTGCGGCAGCGCTCCTTCAACTGCCCCAGTTCCTTTATGATCTCGTCCATAGGGACAGAGGCGGCGTTGGTCCGGATGATGATGCCGAAATCTCCATCCATCTCTTCCGTGAGGGCCTGGCGGACCTGTGCCTTCCACTTCCCGTCAGAGATCTTGGAGGAGAATCCGATGTGGCGCCGCCCTGCCGTGACCACGCAGTACCGCCCGGTAAAGCTTAGACAGCTTGTGACTGTGGGATCTTTGGTCTTTACGGCGTCTTTGCTGACCTGGACCACGATCTCGTCCCCGTGACGAAGGACGCGACCGGAAGTTTTAATCTCCGGCCCCGGGCTTTGGCCCTCCAAACAGGCCGGACCCCCGCATCCGGCAAAGATGTGCTCTCTGTTTTCTGTCAGGCTGTAATACCCGGTCAGGCCGCCTCCTAAGTCGATAAAGGCGGAATTGATATTTTTTATGATGTTCTTTACTTTTCCTATATAAATATTTCCCAAAATGGACGTCTCTTCCTCTTCCAGGTTCAGCTGCACTGCCCTCTGCCCGTCCATAAGTGCAGTCAAGATCCGCCCGTCCATCTTTGTTATGATGATCTTATTCAATGTCTTCACCAAATTCCTCTAAAGGTATAGGCTTTCCCTGGCTGTTCAGACCGTAGACCTCCTGCCGCTGGATCTGAAAGGCAAACTTCGGATACTCCCACTGACAGGATTCATAAAACGCCTCCATCACAGACTCCGGCTTTATGTTATCTACGCTTCCTGTGGACACCTGCATAAAGATGGCGTTTCCCTGCCGCTCCAACCGGTAGATAAGGGGCTTTAGGTCCATCTCCCTCTGGCTTTTTTTTGTCTTCTTTGTGATCAAAATGGCTTCCTGTCCGTAAAATCCGGCCAGTTTTTCAAAAAATCCTTCCGGATCTTCTGGCGCGTATTTGTCCCTGAATTCCAGCCTGTAGTCAGCCCTGCACACGATGGACATGGCATTTTTGCTGGAATCAGGCAGTTTTTTGCAGCTTAAGACCTGGATCTCGTCCGCCATCACCTGGTTCAGCCTGTCATTCATGGCCTCGGAGGACATACTGTCTGTCACCTCGATGTCAAAATACTCTCCTATGCTGGTGAGCCCCACACCCAGAGGCGCGGCGAAGGACATGATCTGGTGGGGGCTGAACCCCTCGCTGTAGCGGATGGGGATCCCGGCCCGACGCATGGCCTTCTGAAAATACCTCATGATATCCAGATGGCCCACAAATTTCATGGCGCCCTGTTTGGAAAACTTAATCCTTATCTTCATAACAGACACCTCCTCCAAAGTCCCTGGCCCCGCAGCCGGAACACCTCTGGCGGCAGTTGGGAGACGCCTGGCCTTTCTGGGCGAGAAGCCACTCTCGTTTCAAAAATTCCCTGGACACTCCCGCGTCAATAAAATCCCAGGGGAACACCTCGTCAAGCCCCCGCTCCCGGACCGTGTAGAAATCCGGGTCAATGCCGCACTGGTCAAAGGCTTTCATCCACAGGCTGTTGTCAAACTCCTCGGACCAGGAGTCAAACAGGGCCCCGTTGCGGTAGGCTGCCTCCACAACAGCGGATATTTTCCGGTCCCCCCGGGCCAAAACCCCTTCCAGAACCGTCACATCCGCCTCATGCCAGTTATATTTCAGGCTCTTAAAGTTCTTCATGGCGCGGAACTTATTTTTTACCAGGTAGGCCCTGTCCAAAAACTCCTCTTTTGTACACATCTTCGCCCACTGGAAGGGGGTAAAGGGCTTTGGCACAAAGAAGGAGGAGCTTGCCACGATCTGGACTTTGCCATGGCGCTGTTCTTTGGGTACGGTGTCATAATAGACCTCGGCGATCTTTTCCGACAGCAGGGCGATGCCCTCCATATCCTCCTGTTGCTCTGTGGGCAGGCCCAGCATAAAGTACAGCTTTACTCGATTCCAGCCTCCCTGAAAGGCCTCCATGGCCCCCTGGAGGATCACTTCCTCTGTCAATCCTTTGTTGATCACATCCCGGAGCCTCTGGGAGCCGGCTTCCGGCGCGAAGGTCAGGCTGCTCTTTTTTACATCCTGCACCTTGCTCATGACATCCAGGGAGAAGGCGTCAATGCGCAGGGACGGCAGGGAGATATTGACCTTTTTTGCCCTGCATTCCTCAATGAGGAAATCCACCAGCTCCGGAAGATGGGTGTAGTCGCTGGAGCTTAAGGAGCTTAGGGAGATCTCCTCATGGCCGGTGCTTTCCAGAAGCTGCCTGGCATGGCGCTTTAAGTATTCCACGCCGTGCTCCCGCAGGGGCCGGTAGACATTGCCCGCCTGACAGAACCGGCATCCCCGGATGCAGCCCCTCTGGATCTCCAGAACCACCCGGTCCTGGGTAACCTTCTGAAATGGGACAAGAGGTTTCTCGATATAGGATACGCTGTCCATATCCACAACAAGCTCTTTTGTAACCTTAGCCGGAGCGTGTGGATTATTAGGTTTAAAACCTTGGATCGTCCCGTCCTCTCTGTAGGTTACGTCATAGAAAGCCGGGACGTAAATACCCGGAATACGGGCCGCCATCTCCAAAAACTCCCGGCGGCTTTTCTTCTTTTTTTTCGCCTCTTTGTAGGCGTCTAGCAGTTGTCCGTAGACCGTCTCCCCCTCCCCGATGTAGAACAGATCAAAAAACTCTGCCAGGGGCTCCGGGTTGTAGGCGCAGGGCCCTCCACCTATGACGATGGGGAACTGAAAGGAATCCCCCCGGTCCCTGCTGTGGAGCGGGATCTGGCTTAGATCCAGGATCTGGAGCACGTTGGTGTAGCACATCTCATACTGGAGGGTGATGCCAAGAAAGTCAAAATCTTTCACCGGATCCTGGGATTCCAGTGCAAACAGCGGGATCTTCTCCTCTCTCATCACCTTGTCCAGGTCTGTCCACGGGGAATAGACCCGCTCGCAGTAAGTGTCCTCCCGGCGGTTGAACATGTGGTAGAGAATCTGGATCCCTAAGTGGGACATGCCGATCTCGTACACGTCCGGGAAACACATGGCGAATCTTATGTCCATCTGGGACGGATCTTTCACCGTCATGTTCACCTCGCCGCCGATGTAGCGGGCGGGCTGCTGGATTGATAACAGTATTTCATCGCTTAACGCTAATCTTCTCATAACTGCCTCGTTATTCTTGATTGGTTTTCATCCTGTTTCATACAAAATCGTATTCTGGATCATTATAAGGTATTTTTGCGCATGTAGCAAGAGATTTTTCTTTCCTCTTGCACGGTCAGTTTTTGTGGGGTAACAGTTCAGATGACCCTTGAACTGTTACGCATCCGGCCAATTAAAATCGCCTTTGGCGATGGGCCGGATGCCTGCTACCATTACGCTTTCGCACGGTCAGCGCGGTAAACGCGCAGACCTATCTGAACTGTTACTTTGTGGGTGCCTTCAGAGGCAGGCGGGAATTGCTTGCGGGATGATTTTTCCTGTATCGCTCTGTTCATAACCTTCCTGTATGATCGCAAAAAGCCCCTCTGCCAGGGGCTTTTGCTTAATATATGGTTGCCAAAAATCAATAGGATTGATGTGCCGTTTCTTTGCCGGGTCCGGACAGATCCATATAGAGTATACTTTCTGGATGTCTTGTATCCTGGTCCCTTGGTCCCTAATCCGCCCAGTACACGCACCTCATCCGATAAGCCACGCTTTCATGGTCATTTAAGGAGGTCAAATGTCCGGAATCATCAAGGGGGTCCATGCACCGATACAGCTTGTCCCAGGTTTCCATGATCGCAACCCAGTGGCCGGCTCCGTTTCCGCCGATCTTCACTTTGACAATGGGATACCGCCCCTTATCCAGCAGATCCTCAATCTCCAGCGTGTCTACTTGTGACGCCACCAGGACCTCTGCCTCGGGCAAAGCCTCCTTAACCTTGTCCCAGACAATATCCCCGGAATGGTTGTAAACGCCCTTGTCTGTAAAAAGCTGGTTTAACTCCCCTGGGCTTATCTCCCGTCCTGTTCCGGTATTTTGGTACTGGGTGGACAAGGCCGAGGCGATGCAGGTAGTAAGGCATCCTGAACTTCCCATCGTGTAGGAAGAATCCCCCAGCTTATCTTTGCTCCAGCGTTCATCCCGCTGATGGTAGAGAACCGGCTCTTCCACCGAATGTTCCCTTTGGGGTACTAAATAGACGCCTCTGTCTCCCTGGTTCCAATAAGCCTTTAAGCCAAGCCCCGCCCCAAGGACCACTGCCCAGAACGCGGCGAAAATAATCGCGAATTTCTTTTTCATGCTCAATTCCTCCTGCTTTTGCCAGTCGTCACCCTATCCCCCACATCATAGAGATCAAAAGTGTGGGAAGCATATTGGCCACGTTTATCTTTTTGCCCCATATCAGATTCACTCTCACGCAGAAGATCAGCATGGAACCGGTGAGAGACAGATTGTTCAAGGCGGTTTCTGTCATAAACGGCTCGATGAGCCCGGATAAAAAAGTAACGCCCCCCTGAAAGATCCCTACAGGGATAGCAGAAAAAAGGCAGCCCTTTCCCATGGAGGCGGTCATCACCAGAACGATAATCAGATCCAGCGCAGCCTTGGCCGCAAGTATGGAGCAGTCGCCGTAGATTCCGTCCTGGATGGAGCCTACCACAGCCATGGCGCCGATACACACCGTCAGGGAGGCGGTGACAAAACCGTCCACAAACATCTTATCACCGCTGCTGCCGGTTCTGGCCTTAAGCCAGCGCCCGAATTCCTCCAGCTTGTGTTCAATGTTCAGCCATTCCCCCAACAGGGAGCCCATCATAAAGCTTCCGATGATCATCATCGTGCCGCCGCTTGTCAGGCTTTTGCCTGTGACAGCCATCATCTTTTCAATAGTTCCGGCAATGCCGATAAACATGACGGTGACGCCGCATGCCATGGTCAGCGTGTCCTGGTATCGCTGTGTCATAAACTTTCCGAACAAAAGGCCTGACAGGCCGCCGGCCAGGATTCCGGCCACATTAATAACAGTTCCAAGTCCAGCCATATAATGCTCCTCTACGATCATAATTGCAGGCAGATGTCTGTCGGATGTAACAGTTCAGATAGGTCTGCGCATTTACCGCGCTGACCGTGCGAAAGCGTAATGGTAGCAGGCATCCGGCCCATCGCCAAAGGCGATTCTAATTGGCCGGATGCGTAACAGTTCAAGGGTCATCTGTTACTGTCGAATACCAGTATAGATCATGAAAATGAATTTGGCAAGCGCTATTTCAGCCGGAACCTTTGACCTTTCGTAACGGTTTACGGGGCTGAGTGGGATCTTGTACACCGTCAAAAAACCGGCCGCCCCATGATCAGGCTGCCGGTTTTTACGGGAAGTAAATGCATCAAGATGGTTTTTTACTGCAAATTCATTTTTTTATAGACATCAATAAACTCCTCCGCCAGAACACGGAAAGTCTCCGCGCTCATAAGCTGGTCCTCCGCGTGCATCAGAATCAGGCCTCCGTGCTCCAGCTTTCCGTTTGCGTCCAGCGTCAGAAGATCTGCATGGATATGATGTCCCTGGGTGTAGGCTTCATCGCCCTGACTAATCAGCGCGTCCGCCTCCTGAAAATCCCCCTTTTTCGCGCACTGTATGGCATTGATAAAGCATGATCTTGCAGTTCCGACATAAGTAATAATTCCAAAACAGGATGTTTCCATTTCCGGGGTCATTTTGTCCTCCTCCTTTTACCATTCATCGTCAAGGGCTTCTTTTTCTGTCTTGGCTTCCTCCATCAGGCTCTGCTTATCGACTCTCCGAATAAAGGGAAGGTAGATAAGAAAAGACAGGGTGAGGATCACAACCTGCAAAAGGGCTGTCCGCCATCCTCCGATGAGAAATCCCGAAATAATAGGCGGGCAGGTCCAGGGAACCTGGACGGCGCCGTAAAGCGGACAGAGTCCGGTATAGAGCGCCGTGTACTGCAGGACGCAGGCGATCACAGGCATGGCGATAAACGGGAAAGCCAGCATGGGATTCATCACAATGGGTATGCCAAACAGGATCGGTTCGTTGATATTAAACAATGCAGGCACCATCTCCAGCCTTCCCAGGGTCTTAAGCTGCTTTGACTTTGCCAGGAAGAACATGTAGATCACAAGCCCGATGGTGATCCCGGCGCCGGTTGTATTGATAAACTGATCCAAAAACTGCATGGTTACGATGTGGCCTCCGTTCTGCACCGTCAGCTGAACCCCCTGATCGATGAGAGCCTGGTTTTCAAGGCCGTTGGCCTGAAGGATACCGGTCATAATACCGCCGACAATGGTGGAACCATGTACGCCGAAGAACCATAAAAACGGCGTCAAAAAACACATCAGGACAGCTCCGCCGATGGAGTCTGTCATGCTCTGGAGAGGCGTCTGAATCACATTGTAGATCCCCTCCATGGCAGTCATATGGAATCCCATGGAAAAAATTCCGTGGACAACGGCTGCTCCCGTTACAATGACGGCTCCGGGAACCAGCGCCGAGAACGCGTTGGACACGCCTTCGGGAACGCCTGCAGGCATTTTGATCTTAATATTCCGTTTCAAAAACCAGCAGTAGACATAGGCGACAATCAGCCCCACGATGATCGCGCCAACCATGCCCTTTCCGGCTGTCCAGCTTTTATCGATAATACCCCCCACTACGGTTCCGTTTTCGGTCACGATGGACGCAGGTGTCATCATAATAAATACACCCATTGCCACGATGGCTCCGCTTAACGGTTCCTCCCCCTCTAGTTTGATATAGTTATAGGCGATGCCGAGAACGGCTATGATCGCACTTATATTAAATGTGGCCCCGTTTGCCTGCTCCAGCACGGCTTTTATGCCCGTCCGTTCCAGCAGGTCTACAACTGCCTGAACGGGGAAATTGGTAATGATCAGAAATACGGAGCCTACGATCAGAAGGGGCATGGAGTAGACCATACCATCCTTGATCGCCTGTATCCCCTTGGTGTTGACAAATGCCATGATCTTGGGGATTACCTTTTCATTTATGAACTGTTTCATCTCTCATTTCCTTTCTGACAACGTATATTCCCCTATTTGCCTGCTGCCAGTTTAAAGGCAAACCGCAGGACGCTCAACCCGTTGCACATCCCGTAATCAGCCATGGGGATCACATCCACGGGAACGTCCTTCGCGCCGCAGATCTCCTTTGCTTTGGAAAGCTGATACCCTACCTGGGGACCCAAAAGAGCCACATCGGCTTCCCCCACCAGCCTCTCCATGTCAAGGATGGGATAGGCTTTGATATCCACTTCCTTTCCCTTTTCTGCTGCCGCTTCCTCCATCTTTTTTACAAGAAGGCTTGTTGACATTCCGTTTGCACAAAACAGTCTGATCTTTAACATGTTTACATCCTCCATCTTCGATTTCACATGGGCGCTCATATGTTAGTCCAATCATACCATATCGCTTTTGTATTTCAATCGTTTTGGGCCTTTTTGACACATAGTAAAGAAAATATCATTTGTTACATAAAAAAAACAGACAGGCATCCAATCCCCGTCTGTTTTCGGCAGTCTCTTACTGTTCTTGGAATTTCTGTATTTCGGTTGTCAGGGTCTCCAGCAGGTATACCACGGGAATCTGTGAGACCAGCTCCGAAGGCCCGCGCCTGGAGATTCCGAAAATTTCCGGCATATAACAGGAAAAATTGACGTCCGACATCTGCGCGGCCGGGCAGTGTTCGGTGTTGGTTATGGTAACCAGGGGGGCGCCCGCCTTTTTGTAAGTGTTCACCAGGGCAATAAGGTCCTGGCCGCTTCCCCATGGGGAGAGGATCAGGAGCGCGTGTCTCGTCTCCCCCTTTGGGCACACAATCCCCCACCCGTCCTCTGCGGGAAAGGCCGCCTTCCCCGCGCAGGAAAACAGGTATGCGCCGTAGCGGATGAGAGGCTTGCTCTCCCTGTCTCCCGAAAGGATGATCTGGCCCGCGTCTGCGCAGAGCTTTGCCGCCCGGGCCATTTTATCCGTAAATACACTGTCCTTTGCGGATGTCTCCATATACTGCACCGCCGGGGCGGCGTCAAATCTTCCGGCCGGGACCTGCCCGTTAAGCTCCTGTCTGATCCGGTATTTCAGTTCCGTATAACCGGAACATCCGGATTTTTCACAGAAGCGCAGGACGGTTGTGGTGGACACTTTTGCGCCTGCGGCAATCTGCCGGATATTCATGTCCGGCACAGCGTCCAGATGGGATACGATAAAATTGTAAACCCGAAATTCACCGGGATTCATGTTCCTAAGCTGTTCATAGGAGAATACGGCCATGGAATACCTCCGTCGTCAGTTTTCGTGGTTGTACAGTTTGGTCGCCAGCGTCTCAATGATATACAGCACAGGCACCTGGGTTGTGACGTTTCTCTCGTTGACCATCCTTGCCGTGACATGATAGGAAATATTGCAGTCTGCCATTTTTGCCAGAACGGAGTTGGAATTGTTGGTAATGGATATCATGGGGCATCCCCTCTGCTGGAGATGGGACGCGATATAGACCGTCTGTTTGGTGGTTCCGGATTCGGACAGCACGATCATGACCGTGTCCTCTGACGGGTTCTGAAGAATGGGCAGCCAGGGATCGTCGATAAACAGGCTGAAATACCCCACATTGGAGAAATACCTTGCGCCGTACTTTCCCAGCATTCCGGAGGTTCCGATGCCGATAAATATAACGCACTTTGACCTGACAAGGTACTCAAAGGCCCTGGCAAGGCTGTCCTGAAAGTCCTGGGAGCGGATCCTGGTGATAAAGCTCTGCAGTTCGCTTTCCTTGTCGTCTTTGAGCACCTCCTGCTTTTTGGCGAGGTACTCTCTGTACATGAGCTTAAATTCACTGTACCCTTCTGCCCCGCATTTCCTGCAAAAGCGCAGGATGGTTGCCGTGGAAACATGAGCCATGGCGGCCAGTTCCTTGATGGTCATTTTGCTGATCTGTTTTTCTGCTTTTACAATACAGTCATAAACCGCAAAGTCAAGTTCCGTAAAGCGTTCCATTACTTCTTTGGTAAACATGATTAAACGCCTCCATGATGTTTGTGACACCTCACTGTGGTGAAGATACATAAAACCGCGACTGTTTCTGGAAAATAACCTAACTTTACTATACATGCCCTGGTCATGTTTCGCAACTACTTTTTCTGACAGGTAAAAGATGGAAGATTTTGTTGAAAAAACTGGTTTTATGAGTTATAGTGAATACCAGATACATCTGTTATTTTAGGGAGGAAAGCTTATGAGAAAAACACGAAAGACCATAACCACAGCCCTGCTGGCAGCTATGTTAGCGGCGTCAGCCTGTCTGACATCTTTTGGATTCTATCAGGAACCGGAAAGCAAAAAGGGGATCTTGGTTTCCGGCCAGGAGCCGGAACTGCTCCAGGACATTGTCAATCTGGGATGTAAACAGGCAATCTGCAACCTGGCCTCCTACCAGAATGTCAATTCCTTTGACCCTCTCGCTCAGACATGCAGAGCCAACGGGATCACCATGACCATGATCCTGTTGAATAATTTCGGAGGAAATCCGGACCTGCTGCCAGTATCCAGCCCGGTGGAGGGGACAGGCAACTATGCCTTCAACGTAAGCACCGCCGCAGGGGAAGCCGCAGTCAGAGCCTATGCCAGGAACGTGGCCGGACACTATTCCAATACGGTTTCCAACTGGGTCATCGGCAATGAGGTTAATGACGCCGTGACATGGGACTACAGCGGAGTGACGGACATGGACCAGCACGCGGCCCAGTATGCCAAGGCGTTCCGCATCTTTTACGAGGAGATAAAAAAGGCCAATTCCGAGGCCCGGGTCTTTATCCCCTTTGATATGCGGTGGAACGCCCAATATACCGACGGTTCCGCCCGCTATACGGTAAAAGAATATCTTCCAAAGCTCAACGAGCATTTAAAAGATCTGGATTACGGCATTGCCTGGCACGCGTATCCGGTACACTTCTTTACAAAACCCGAGTTTTTGGATGATGACGGGATCTCCTTTGATCTGGATACCCCAAACATCAACTTAAAAAATATGGATGTGCTGACCAGCTATCTGCAGACGCCGGAGATGCTCTCCCCCAGCGGCCAGGTCCGCCATCTGATCCTGACAGAGCAAGGCTTTACCTCAGCCTGTGAAAACGGCGAGGCCCGGCAGGCCGAGGCCATCCGCCAGGCCTATGACATCGTAAAAGCCAATCCCTATATCGAAGGCTTCTACTTAAGCCGCCAGGTTGACGCCCAGTCCCAGGAAAGCGCGGGAGGCGCCTTCGGACTTTGGACCAGAAATCCAAACGCCTCCAGGGATGAGACTCCACAGTCAAAAAAACAGGCCTGGAGCCTATACCAGTCCCTGAACTGAGACCATCTCTGATGTCAGACAAGACAGCAGCCCCTTTCATTGTCACAAAATAAAAAGGCTGCTGTCTTCTTTTACGCCCGGGCTCCCCTATCTGGCAGGCATCTGAAACCCGTCAAGGGCTTGGTTGAGATAGTCGTTAAAAGGCTTCATCACCTCAAAAACCTCTGCCGCCCGTCTGGCAAATCCCTCATCCGCCACTTCTTCGTCCGAAACCGGGTATTCCAGATACCAGCTTTTAAATTTCAGGTAGGAAGCCTGGGGATGCTCTTTGTCAAAGCCTGCCGGGACATTTTTCAGCGCCGTCCCCTGGACGGTAAACAGTTTCCTGAAGTCCGGCGCGTCAAGGATCTCCTCCCACTCCCTTCCGTTTGCGGCGATAAACTTGCGCACCATGGAGGTAGCGTCCTTGAACATATCCGCAAACAGCCCGCCGCCCAGAAATGAGCCGCCTCCCGGCTTGATCATCACGTAGTACCCCACCGGCACAGGAAGTTTCCCACCGGCGCCGATATGGGCCCGAAATGCCGGATTGTAGGGGGATTTGTCATGGCTGAACCTGGTATCTCTCACCAGCTTAAACGTCAGGTCCTTTGGCTCATTGTGAAGGATACCTGGGTCAAATGCCCCGATCCCGATAATGAGTTCCCGGATCAGAGCCTCGAACTGCTCATTGGCCTCCTTGTATTCCTGTTTGTGGGCGTGATGCCACTCCCGGTTATTATTTGCGCTTAAATTCCCCAGATAAGTTAAAATCTTTTGCGTATCCATGGTTTCTCCTCTCCTGTCCTGTCTTCTATTTGCCCCTGGCTATCCTTTCTCCACAACCGAAAACGGCGCTCCATTTAAAAAATCTTCCACAAACTGTCTCAGCTTTTCCGGAGATTCGTAGGTCCTGCAGAAGGAAAACTCCTGGGAAATGTCATCGATCTCTTCCATGGCCGCTGTCACCTCAAGGGAAACCTGTTTTGGCACGGCATTGTAAAAGTCCAGGCTGGAAGGATGGATCCTGTGATTTTGTATGGCGTAGTTGACCCTGCTTTCACAGTGGCATGTCCCGCCTCCGTACTCGCCGCAGTACTCCCTTAAAAAGTCTGCCATTTTCTTCCGCACTCTGGACAGCCGTTTGCGGTACACTTCCGGGGTGAGCCCCAGAATATCCCCGGCAATGCGGCTGTCCACATGAAACATGGTTCCCAGAATAAAGATGCATCTGCTCTCCGTGTCGAGACACTGTAGCATCACATTGGTGCAAGACAGCTTTAATTCCTCCGCCAGAACCGCCTTCTCCACGTCCTGGGTCAGGTCCGGCACATCCTCCAGGTTGGCGTGGAGGATATCGTCTCCATAGTAGTCAAAGGTCAGAGGGTACTTGGCAAACATGTGTTTTTTATAGTTTTTCAGATGATTCACCGCAATGGCGAAGACCCAGGTGGAAAAGCTGCTCTCCTTCTTAAAGGACGAAAGGTGAGTCATCACTTTTAAAAGAATGTCCTGGGAAGCGTCCTCCGCGTCCGGAAATGTTCCCATCATCCGCAGGGAAAGGTTAAACACCAGATCCTGTACGCCTCCCAGCAGAGTTTCCAGGGCCTGCTTGTCCCCGGCCGTCGCCTGGTCGATCAATGTGTGCAATTCGTTGTCTGTTGACCCGTTCATCTTATCCTCTCTTTCCGCTGTTCTTAAGACAGCCTTTTGTCAGGAGTTAGCTCCTGTATTCTATTAGACAATCGAAAGTCCCGGTGTGTGACAGGAGATTTATCTTTTTATTTCTTTTTAAATTTGTTCTTGACTATCTGGGATAACATGGTAAAATAAAAGCTATGGAGACATAGCTCAGCTGGGAGAGCATTTGCTTGACGTGTAAAGGGTCGCAGGTTCGAGCCCTGTTGTCTCCATGATCATCTATAAAAATCGGGAACTCCGTCACTGACAGAGTTCCTGGTTTTATTTTTCATCTCTCCGGATTCAATTTCCCGCAGCTTTACGGCTCCCTGACGCTCCCCGCAGAGAGCGGCAGTCTCAGATCACTGGTGATGACGAACAGGTCTTTCTATTTC
>CAJUPQ010000088.1 GCA_910588505.1 uncultured Hungatella sp.
TGGTTCAGAGCTTTTGCCATACGCCCCAGCTCGTCGTCGGTGTCCACGCCGATATTGATCTTTAGATCTCCCACCTCCAGCTTGGACGCGCCGTCAAGGATCTCCTGCACCGGAGCCAGATGTTTCTTGATGATTTGATATATGATACAAAGCAGGATAATGCCAAACAAGATAACCGCGAACATCAGCTTAGCCACATCTGTCAGCAGGGCCTTGTCAAACTCCTCCCGATTAATGGCTACCCTTAAACTCCATTTGTTGCCGCTGGACAGCTTCATCGGAACCGTTACGGCAATCCCCTTTTTCCCTGTAGCGTAATTGATGGTGTTGCTGTTCATCACGGAAAGGCTGTTTACATTAGGGCCTTCCTTCATGGAATCCAGCTTTTCCACATCTTCCAATATCTGTCCATATCCCGCTTCCTCAGCGGTCTTTCCCACAAGAGAGGCATTGCTGGTATCCAAAAGCACCATCTCATCTTCAGAGAGCGCTACCATGTGGATCGTCTCATAACCGATGCGGGCATACTGCTGGGTCTGCATATCAGCCAGAGCCACATCGCACCCGGCCACCCCCAGAAACTCCCCGTCAGCGTCATATATCGGGGCAATGATACTGATCATCATAATGTCTTTGCCCTTAAGCTGGTACACATAGGGCTCCATAACATATACCTGGCCGGAGGATTTTATCTGCTTATAATACTCTTTGTCAAAATTGTCAAAGGCATCCTCGTGCTTTTCAAACTCTACCTCCGTCCCATCCTCATTAAAATACGCGATGGCTTCATAAGCCATATCCCTCTTATGTACGCTGTAGGGCTCCCCGTTGCCATCCGCAATGGCGTTCTGCTCAAAATAGGCAAACACTGTAGTAAAATTCTCGTCTCCCAGCAGAACCCCCTTTAGCGCGTTGTCAATAGCATCCCTCTGCTCCTCCGGAGGCAGGGCTGATATATTCCGCAGGGAATTGGCAAAGCCAAGAACCTGACCATAGGAATTCTCAATGCCATTGCGGATCAAAAAGACGTTCTCGTAAGCCAGGGTCTGCATCTTATCCTTGGTTACACTCTCCAAAGACGCCATGGAAATAAGTCCTGACACGGAAACGATCAAAAAAACATGACTGCCACAACGACAATCAATTAGAAATGATTTTTTTGCTGAGACTTCCCACAGACAGTTTCCCAGAAATTTGCTCTTCTCCAGACATAAAAAAACCTCCTGCTAAATTATAATAATAAAAAGTAAGAGTTTTGTCAAATTTTACAATATTTCCATCTATTTGTCAACTTAAATAGTGAGAAGAGAACTTTCAGCTTTTCGCGTCAAAGATCCCGCGGCGGCCAAAGCCTCGCGCCCCTGACCGCCGCGGGACCATCACAGGTCAGTCATGATACCTCATCGATCTCCGCCACTTCCGTGCCGTCATAAAATAATTCCAGAATCTGTTTGTAGCTCTTTCCGGCCTTTGCCATGGCCTGAGCGCCGTTCTGGCTCATGCCTACCCCATGGCCGTACCCTCCTCCGTAGATGGTGAAGCGAATTTCTGCCCCTTCTTCCTCCTTCTCAATGGCGATAAAGGCGCTGGGCAGGGAATCCCAGCCTGTGAGGACATTGCCATTCTGCTGTCGTATCTCCATGTCCCCGCAGCCCAGCATGGCCCGGATCTGGCCTTCCCCCGCGATCTCCTTGCTGCCGGCGGTCCCTTTCACCAGAAGAACCTTTCCGATCCCCCCTGTGGACCGCTCCTTTATGGTCAAATCTACAATATCCCCAATGCCTGTAACCTTTTTTCCCACCTGACTGCCTGTGGTCTCGGCCGTCCACCGGTACATGCCAAACTCCGACTCAAATCCCTGGGGACAGCTCTTTATGTACTGGGAAAATGCCTCCTCACTGGTCAGATCCAAAACTCCTCCCCCATCTTTCACGGCAATGCCCCTCAGGTACGGATAATCCTCCAGGCTGGCTCCCCATATGGTTCCGTCGGTGGTGTGGCCGCAGGATGTGGAAAAATAATAGACCTCCGCCACCTGCCCCTCATAGGTTATAAGCTTCCCATAGGTTTCATTGACTGCCGTGTCCGTATTGGGACTGGTTTCTACATTATTATATACCTGATACTTGGTGGAATCATCCACATGGGCCCCATAATTCTTATACCCGTTGGCCATGATCTGCCTCCAGGCGTAGGTTCTGGCGCAGACAGCCTGGGCCTTTAAGGCCTCCTTCTCATAGCTGGCGGGCATCTCGCTTGGCACCACCCGCTTTAAATACTCCTCCAGGTAGACCTCGTTGACCAGCACAAGACCGTCTTTCTCCTGCTTCACCTCCAAATGGCCCGGATACCAGGGTTTTTTGTCCCCCCGCCCAATGGTTAAGACCCGGACGCCTTTGCTCTCGTCCCCGGGCTCAATGATCACCCGCTCATTTTTCAGGGTTTCGTCCCCGGACCGGAATGTGACCGTATCCCCGGTCTGGTACGCCTCCTCCTGATCCCCTCGCTTTACCACGCCGGGGCTTAGAAATTCCAGGGTGATGGTATCGTGGAAAATCGATCTGAACCCGGTATCCATAAGCAGCACCCGGATGGTCTTAGCGTCAAAGGGCCTCATGGCCAGAGCCGCGCAGATCTTCCCGTCAGCCACCACAAATTCCTGAACATCAGAGCCCACCACCACGCTGGACAGTCCCAACCGCCTAAACTCCCCATAAAGCCGGTACGCGTTAAAATCCTGGTCAACCGTCAGGCTGCCAAAGCCCTCGATCTCGATCTCATCGCCGTCGATCTCCAGCACCTTTCCTGACACCCGCTCTTTTTTCAGCACAAGCTTTTTTACCTGGCCGTCCGTTACATGGATATCCGCCACCTGCATAGCCATACCCTCAGGGTCTTTTATCTTTGCCTTTACCTCCAGGGTCCTTGCCAGAGAGCCTACGTAAGCCTTCAGCTCATGCTCCCCTACCTCCATGATCCAGATGTTTTTGTACACCACGGATTTGGAAATCTTCTCCGTGACCCTTAAGATCTCGCTGCCGCTTACAAGGACCTTTATCTCCTGATCCCTGCATGAGCCCAGCCCCAGCCCTTCAAAGCCCCGGTTCCCCAGGCTTGTGTAGGCCCTCCAGGCCACGCCGTCGTCTACATCCTCAAAAGTGCCGTAAACCACCAGGGTCTCCTGGCGCACCTTCTCCTCCTGCCACGAGCCAAGTTCCCTGCAGATATCCTCGTACAGATCCCACCACTCCCCGGGCGGATAGGGCTGGGTCTTATTTTTCTGTGTCAGTCCCACCTTGGCTTTAAGCTCATCGGATACCTGGCCTGCCAGAAAATCAGCCTCTTCATAAGTCAAAAGTCCCTCCGCGGTCTCCTCCGCGGCCGGCGTCAGCTCCTTATCAATCCACCCTCTCTGGTACAGGGCGTCCATATATTTCACATACCACTGGCCCTGGCTGGAGGCGGGAAACTCCGACTGCTTCCTGGAAGCCAGCCGGCACTCCTCCACCGTAGCCGCGGAAAGGGCCGCCGCCTTGTAAGCAGCAGCCCTGGTAACGCCGTCCCTGTCCGGCTCCGCAAGGAGTATGATGATCACCAGCGCCGCTATGGTCAGTGGAATCCCCAAAAACCAACCTGTTATGTTCTTTCTCTTCATACGCCTTTACCTGACAAATGTTTTTTTCTCCTCATCAATATGCTTCAAATCCCCATAATCATCCGTGACTGTGGACAACTCCCGCTTTTTTAACCGCCAGTTAACCCACTCCGCGGTCAGACGGTAAATCACCGCGAAGGTAGGCACGCCGATGATCATGCCCACAGGCCCCATGATCCCGCCGAACAGCAGGATGGAAAACAGCACCCAGAAACTTGACAGCCCGGTGGAATTGCCCAGGATCTTCGGCCCGATGATATTGCCGTCCAGCTGCTGGATAGCCAGAATAGACAAAAGAAACCAGAGGCATTTTTTCGGATCCGCCAAAAGCACCAGAACAGCGCTGGGAACGGCGCCGATAAACGGGCCGAAAAAGGGGATGATGTTGGTCACGCCTACGATAACGCTGATCAGCACCGTGTAGGGCATCTTCAGAACGCTCAGCCACACAAAGGTCAGGATCCCGATGATGACGGAATCCCAGATCTTCCCGATGATAAACCCGCCGAAAACCCGGTGAATAAACCTCCACTTCTCTACCACCTCGTTAGCCACAGGCAGAGAAAACAAACTGTAGATGATCTTCTTGCCCTGAGCCGCCAGAGTCTCCTTGATGTTGAGCAGGTACACCATCACAATAATGCCGATGAGCACGTTCTTTACCAGGTTTATGATTCCCATGATGCTGGCAAAAATACTGGTGATAACCTTCTCAATATTAGGCAGAATGTCCGTGGTAGTCTGTAACCAGGAAACCAGCTTCTCCACCCCCTGGTTGTAAAGACTTAACACTGTGGGCTCAATATCCGGATAATTGGCAAGGAGCGTCTCGATCCAAAGGGCCACCTTGGCCGCGCTGGCGGGGATGGAGTTAATGATCCCGCTTACGCTGGCTCTCAACGGCTCGCTCAGCTTCACCAGCCCCATGATCACCACCCCTAAAAAGGCGATGCAGGCCAGAGTCGCCACCGCCTTGGCCATCCCGTGCTTTTTCCTCCCCCGCTTTAGATATGGGGTCAGAAGCCGGTCGGTCCACCGGTACACCCGGTTGTAGATCGGCGTCAGAAGGTACGCCAGGATCGCCCCGTAGATAATGGGCGACAGGATCCGGTTTAGATTTTTCAGCCCCAGGCACACAGTCTTCCACCGGATAAAAACAAGAGCCGCCGCGATGCAGGTGACAATGACCAGAACTGCTGTAACGCCCCAATAAATGTAGTCCCGAAATTTGTGTTCGTTCATCTGTAACCCTTTCTATATAACCCTTTGTTTGATGTATTGCATAAAATGCTGTGTCCTGGGTATAGATTACCACATTTTTACAAAAAGATAAAGCAGCGATTGCTCGCTGCTTTCATCTTTTGTAATCCCAAAATGCCGGTTCTTACAATTTGACGCCTAGCCATGCTAGGTGGGTGACCGCACTCCGGCTTCTGCCTTCCACTCGCGGGAGGCCTGACATCCACCGGAAAATATAGGAATCCCTTGTGTCATAATGTAGGTTCAAAGATACGTAAGATTGTCGAACATCCCAGGAATTACAAATCCTGTGTTTTGATAGGGTTATTATACAATACGCCGGGAGTTTTTTCAATCCTATATTTTTTACTTTTGAGGAAATGTGTTACAAAAAATATTGTCGCATAAAGTCCTCTCTAAAACATCTCCACCCCATCCCCTGTAACCTGCCCGTAGACCAGCTTCTTGGCCTCCACGTCCCCGTCTCCTATGGTATAGGCATCCATAAGCTTTTGGGACGCCCCGTCCAGAAGTTCCTCCCTGGACGCGTACAGCACTGCCAGCAGGTCTCCTTTTCTCACTTCCTCGCCGTATTTCTTGTGCAGGCATATACCTGCGCTGTAGTCGATCACATCTTCCTTCTTCTGCCGCCCGGCTCCCAGCATGGCGGAGGCGATCCCGCAGCCCGCCGTGTCGATGTGGGTCACCCGGCCGTCCCTGTCCGCCTTTACCTCCCGGACATAAGGGGCTTTGGGGAAGCGGTCCGGGTCCAGGATATAGGTCTCATCCCCTCCCTGGGCCTTTACCATGGCTGCCAGGGTCTTAAGCCCTCTTCCGTCCGCCATGGCATCTCTGGCCAGGGCGTAGCAGGAATCCAGATCCCCCTTCCCTGCCATATAAAGCATATGGCTGCACAGCTGGAGACACACCTCTGTCAGATCCCCGGGGCCGCGGCCCTTAAGAGTCTCAACAGCCTCCCTGACCTCAAGGGAATTGCCGATAGCAGAACCCAAAGGCACATCCATGTCCGTAATAAGGGCGCAGCACCGCCTTCCGGCTCCCGTCCCGATGGCCACCATCTCCTTTGCCAGCGCCACGGAATCCTCAAGGCTCTTCATAAAAGCCCCGCTGCCGGTCTTCACGTCCAGCACGATGCCGTCGCTTCCCGCCGCGATCTTCTTGCTCATGATGGACGAGGCAATGAGAGGGATGCTGTCAACTGTGGCCGTCACATCACGCAGGGCATACAGCTTCTTGTCCGCGGGGACCATGTTTCCCGACTGGCCGATGACCGCGATCCCCGTCTCATTGACGATCTCAAAAAACCGCTGCCGGCTTACTGCCGTACAAAGCCCTGGTATGGACTCCAGCTTATCTATGGTGCCCCCGGTATGGCCCAAACCTTTCCCCGACATCTTGGCAACCTTCACGCCCAATGACGCTGCCAGAGGGCCGATGACCAGGGTGGTCTTGTCCCCCACCCCGCCGGTGCTGTGCTTGTCAACCTTGATCCCCTCAATCCCTGATAAATCCACCATGTCGCCTGAGGCGGCCATCTCCAGGGTAAGGCCCAGAGTCTCCTCCTCATCCATGCCCTGAAAATAGATAGCCATCAGCATGGCGGACATCTGATAGTCCGGGATCTCCCCGTCCACAAATCCCCGGATCATGTCATGAAGCTCCCCCCTGGAAAGCCTTCCCCCGTGTTTCTTCCTCTCGATCAAATCATACATCCGCACAGGCCAACTCCCCCTTTCTTCTCCCGTGCTCTCAAAAATCGCTACACGTTGCCGCAGTGATCCTTCCCATAGCAGCCGCCTCTTTGCGCCCTCACAAATCGTCGCCGCCGTCGCGGTTTCCCGCAGCCGTCAGATCCTGCTTTTGCCTCGCCTGACTTTACATAAGGTTCTCCGGCCCAAATCCCATGGGGAGAAGCTGTTCTAAAGTAAATTCCCGGTACTCCGTAAGGGACTTGGCAAGAATGATCTTAAAAGTCCCGGGATCCGTAAACTCCCGCATCACCTGTCTGCACACGCCGCAGGGAGAACAGTAATCCGTCAGCACCCCGTCCTTACCGCCGCAGATCGCGATGGCCTCAAACTCCCGCTTCCCCTCATTGACCGCCCGAAAAAAGGCGCTCCTCTCCGCACACACCGTAGGCGTGTAGGCCGCGTTTTCGATATTGATGCCTGTGTACACCGTGCCGTCTTTGCACAGAAGAGCCGCCGCCACATGAAAATGGGAATAGGGCACATAAGCCCCCGGCAGCGCGTCAATAGCTGCCTGGATCAATCTCTGTCTTTCCATGGTCCCCCTCCGCTTTTGCCAGCTTCACGATCCTGCTGGTGCCAAGCCGCCCAGCTCCCAGCTCCAAAAATCTCTCCGCGTCCTCAAACGAGGAAATGCCTCCCGCTGCCTTGATCTTCACCTTAGGCCCCACATGGCTCTTGAACAGCTGGATATCTTCAAAAGTGGCTCCCCCTGTGGAAAATCCCGTGGAAGTCTTAATGTAATCAGCCCCTGCCTCTGTCACCAGCTGGCACATCTTGATCTTCTCCTCCCGGGTCAAAAGGCATGTCTCGATGATGACCTTCAGCACATGATCCCCGCACACGGCCTTGATGGTCCGGATCTCCTCCAGAACCCTGTCAAAACGCTTGTCTCTAAGATCCCCGATGTTGATCACCATGTCGATCTCGTCGGCTCCGTTCTCCAGGGCGTCCTCTGTCTCAAAAACCTTGGCAGCCGTGGTGTTATAGCCGTTTGGGAAACCGATGACCGTACACACCCGCATCCGCTCCCCCACATACTCCTTGGCCGCCTCCACATAGGACGGCGGAATACACACAGAGGCTGTCCCGTACTTGATAGCGTCGTCGCAGATCTGCTGAATCTCGCTCCAGGTAGCCTGCTGAGTCAAAAGCGTGTGGTCCACCGCCTTAAAAATCTTATTTCTGTCCATGGTATTGCTTCTCCTTTCCTTTGCAGGCGATCACAACAGCTGATACACCTGATACTCCCGCTCAAACACGTACCCAAGCTTCTCCGCCAGCTCCACGGACTGCTGGTTGGCAGCGTCCCAGTTGGGGATCAGCTTCTTCTCTAAGCACTCCAGCACAAAAGCCGAGCTGCAGGCCAGAGCCAGTCCCTGTCTGCGGAAATCCTTCCTGGTGTCCACCTGGATCTCCATCATGCCCTCGCTGACGCCGTAAGCGGAACACCCGGCCACCAGCCTGTGGATCTTCATGGCCCCGTACCCGAATCCGCAGGCCGCGAAATGCTTAAAATCCTCAAAGTTGGAGCACAGATCCCGGCTCCACTCCTCCTTCATGGCCAGGTGATACAGCCTCTCGTCGATCCTGCGGATGCGGATGCCCTGGGGAACGGCCTTCACATTGGCCTTTAACCTGTCTGTGTCAAAATGGTGCTCGTCCTTTTTTAAGGCATACCGGGTCACCATGCGCAACTGCCCCTCAAACTCCTCAAGAAGCCACTGCTCCCACAGCTCATTTTCCGGGAAGATAAGCGCGTGGGAGGCTGACTGGTAAAGCTGGCTCTTCAGATCCAGAGCCCTCGCCCCCTTTGGCGGCAGCCCCAGAAGATAGGCGAAATCCCCGGACGCGATGAGACAGAAGGGCACGCCGTCCAGCCCCGGCACCCAGACCCGCCCCATGGTCCCCTCCACAGCGCCCCGCACCAGCACCTCGCGGCTCTCCCTGCAGATCGCCTGGATACACTGACGTTTCTCTCTTCCCAGTTCAACCATCATAATGGCACCTCCCCTATGTGAAGAAAATAGTTGCTGGTTTTGATTATATCATATTATTGGAGGAAATACTATTTTTTTCGCTTCCAAAAAGAGGGAGTTTCGGTTACAAAAAGCAACAGTTCAGACAAGTCTGCGCGCTGACCGTGGGAAAGCGTAATGGCAGCAGGCATTGCTTCCTTTTCGGACTCCATTCATGAAAGACTTTTTCCAACAGAAAAAAACGGCAAGAAGCGTTTGCCAGTTCTATCCTGTCTCTTGCCGCCAAATGATAAGAGATGTCCAGGTAGACACACCACGGAGAACCGCCGCACTGACAGTTTTCCCGGAAATGGACGAGAGACGGTCCCCTTCCCGTGATCTCCTGGGACACATACCCCCACTCCGTCCGCCCCTGGTCTGTCACCAGACTTTCTGGAATCCGTATAAAATCCATCTTCTCCGAATACCAACCGTTGCTAAGTCCCAAAAAACGAAGATCCACATACCCTTTCCTGGTGGCAAACCGATAGAACGTCCACCGGTACTCTGTCCCGTACTCCTCCTCTGTCCCTGTCTCCCCCTGGGCCTCATCCGCCATAAGGATAGGCGTATCCAAAAGCCAGGAAAGCTCTCCGTTCACATCCTCCTCCCATTTCAGCATCTCAATGAACCCAGGGCCCCAGCCCTCTCCCCGCAAGAAACATCCGCGCCGCCTCCACGCCCTCGCAAACCTCTGCTTCCTCCACATCCACATCCCGGTTCTTCCCATCCTCCAAATAGGCGCAGAAGCCTTCATACAGCTCTCCCACCATATCCCCTGCCGCCGCCTCCATAGCCTCAACAGCCGCCCACCTCAGATCCAGATCATCCCCCTCCAGCGCCATATCCCACTGACGGTCCACACAGAAAAACTCCGCATACGCCCGGGGGATCACAACCGTGACATCATACGCCCCTTCTGTCTCCCCTTTCGCAAAATAACCGTAAATCTTTTCCTTCATGTTCTGATCCTCCCTGTATGATCTCAATCTCTCTCACTGCCCTGTTTCTGCCGCCAAAGCCAAAGACATCTCTCCACATCCGGTTCTATCCCTAAACAGTTCGCACTCTCCCTGGTAGATTCATACGCTTCCCCATCCATCTCCCCAAAGTCCAGCCCATACTGACTTCCGGAATAGGTAGTCAGTATAAGCTGCTCCGCCCCTCCCGGATATCCGCCTTTACGATCTTTGATGTACGGACTCTGCGTCCTTCAGGAAAACGAGGTCAACACAAACATATCCAAAAATCTTTCCTCCTGAGCCGGATAAACCGGAACTCTAAATTTGTCAGTGTATTATTGAGTGAGCAAAGTCGAAGGTTGTCGTGATGCCAGACAGAGAAGGAGAGATGTCCCGTCCGGGTTCACAACAACATCTCCTTAACATTACTCAACAATATACTGAAGCCATAAAAAACAGATATTTTTCCACTACAAAGTTGAGACAGCGTCCCCTATCAGAAACACCTTAACTGAGCAAACCTTGGCTGGCGAATCCTGCATTTGCCAGGGAGGGAAAGAAGGGTGAATTTATGCCATGGAGATGAGCCCTTACTGGACTGCCGAAGCCTGCCATACTTTTTAAAAGAAAAGAATCTGTCACGTCCGGAGTTTGAAAAGCTGTGCGGTCTTGAAAACGGCGCTTTCACCGATATATGCAGCGGCAAAAAGCTTAAACTGCCCCGCCAAACCGTAGAAACGGCGGCAATAAAAATATGACCTACGAAAAAATAAAAACCGTGGCAGACGCTCTTTGTGTAGACATCCTGGATCTGTTAAAGGATCTGCTGTCAAATAAAGAACTGCTGCATATGATCCTGTCTGATGAAAATTTTTCAGATAAACTGTTGTCCGCTCTTCATGGGGCTATGGAAGAACTGGGTGAAAATTATAAAGATGCATCCGGTTTGCCTGCCATACGCATAGATTTCCCCTATGAGATAGAAAGCGAGCATTCTCCGGATGACAGTGAGTTTGAATTTGATCTTCTGGAACAGGCCATGGACGCCTTCCTCTATGACGTGACAGCCCCTGACTCCGACCCTGCTCTGACGGAAATCTTTTTGGATCATCTGGATAAGTGCTGTGAAAATCCGGATATTGTTGAATATCCAGCCCATGATCTGTCTCAATATATCCGCCAGAGGCAGCAAGAACAGAAGTATAAACAGATTGCCGCGAAAATTTATGAAAAATCCGGCGACATCCCCGGGTTCATTGACGCCATCGCCTCGACCTTCAGCCTCATAAAGGAAGATCCGGAGTATGAACGCCGGACTTTCACAGAATATGGCCTGGAAACAGAGTAGGCAGTCCGTTGCCATAGCCTGGAGAAATAGGTGTATAATTGAGTGAGCAAACCTTGACTGGCGAATCCTGCCTTCCCTCCCTGGCCCACGACTAAATCCGCCTTTGCTCACTCAATCATACGCCAAAAATCAGTCTCCCCCGTCAACGCCTCCACAGTCTTTGCAGCCTGCTCTTTCTGCAAAGCGGCCTCTTCCATGAATCCCTGGCGCAGCTTGTCCGGATCATCTGGTTTTTCCCCGGCAGGTGAGTCTGGCTTGGACGATCTCCTGGACGGTTCCTCTTGTTTCATCCTCTCTCTCACCATATCAAAGAGACTCTCCAGCCTGCCAAAAGCTTTCTCCTTATCCGGTATCCGCCTGAACGCCTGGACAAGGCACTCCTGCCACAGGATCCCTTCTTCTTCCCTGCCTGATTCCAGAAGAAGCACAGGCCTGAAAGAGTTTTTCCAGATATCCCCTACGGTCCCCGAAAACACCTTCTTCTCCGGATCTTATCTCCTGATTCACTGATGCGTACAGTATACCGCACAGGCCGATAAATACCCCGCACCTGCGGATCAGTTCATCCGGTTCCTCAAAAAGGTCAGGCAGTATAAAGTCAAAGGTTACTCCATCAGGCATCTGATTTATGATCTGATAGACATCCGAATCCTTATGGCCCTTAAGAGCCTGCTGAACCATCTGGCGTTTGTTGATCGTTCCCACCAGAATATTTACCACATTCCTGCCGGCCTTTAATGTAGAAGGGTGCAGCGGCCCCAGCTGTTTCTTAAAGGCCTCATACAGCCTCTCACAGACAAAATGAAGCTGCCTTTCCCTCCCTGCAATGGCGAACACCGCATTGCCCAGATTAGGCAGCAGACCGGATGCCCCCCGAAGCCACTCCTGCGTAAATCCGGTAGAATCCCCAGCTCCCTCTGCCCTGCTGACCATTTTTTCATAGGTATCCAGATAGATACACACCAACGGCAGATCCATGGCGTTCACATCCATAGAAAAATAGTAGGGCAGAGGCTTTCCGTATTTCTGGGACAATCGGTGCATGGCCATGTCAAAAAGAGGAAACACAGCCCCGCCATACTGGCTTAAGATCTGAGTCCGAAAGCGGACAAGCGCATCCTCGTGGAGCGTTTTTGTTTCATAGGACGCAATTTGCTATGAAACGAAAAAGGATCATCCACACCAACAGATGATCCTTTCGAGATACGACTCCCTTTTTACTTTTAATCTGTCTGCTATCTTACTTCAGATTCGCAGCCGCCTGCTCCCCCGCAACCCGTCCAAAGCACACAGACTGGGAATACCCGCCGGACTGCCAGGTCACCTCGCCGGAGGCGTACAGACCTTCCACCACCGTGCCGTCCTCATACAGCACCTGAGCGTTTTCATTGCAGGACACGCCGCCCTTGGTCATATGGTTGGCCGCCTCGATGCGCACCCCGTAGTAGGGCCCCTGGGCGTCAAGCGCCCGGGAAGGAGTCTCCTTTAACAGAGCGTCCTCCTTGCCTTCCTGGGCCGCGCTGTTAAATTCCGCCACCGCAGCCTCCAGGCCTGCCCCGTCGATCCCCAGAGCCTGGGCTAACTCTTCCAGAGTCTCTCCCTGAGAATAATATCCCAGATCAACATGCTTGCGGATGCGGTAAAAGGAATCATATCCCGTCTTGTCCGTGATGGAGAACACCGCCCCGTCAGTCTGAGCCTGGATGGCATTGCCCAGCTCCAGTCCCCCTGCGTTTTCGGAGATAAACCGGGCTCCTTCCTTATTAACAAGAATGCTCAAATCCGCTCCGCCGGTCAGGTCCCTTCTGGGAACAATGATGTTGGGGAACAATCTCACATTGTCCATATGCTCCATCTTAAAGCCGTTCTCCTCAAACACCTTTACAAAATCGCCGGTAGTACCCATCTGGTTAGATGTGTTGAACACCTCATAGCCAGGAGCGTACTCTTTCAGAAGGTCCTTGTTGCTGCAGAAGCCGCCGGTGGCGATAATGGTCTGCTGGGCCTTGATGGCATAGCTTTCCTTGTTGTTATTCTCCACATTGACGCCCGCGCAGCGGCCGTCCTCCATGATCAGATCCACACCCTTTGTGCCTGTGCGGATCTCGATCCCCAGCTCCTTGGCGCAAGATTCCATGCCGGCCTGGATCACTTCCCCGGCGTACTGGTCCTCCTTGGCCATGTGGTTCATCGCGCCGTAGTTATAATCCAGATTCACGCCCATATCCCGAAGCCACGCGTCCAGAACATCCTCCTGCTCTGCCCACACCTTCACCCGCTCCGCGCTGTCGCCGGCTGTGGACTTTGCCTCTATAAAATTCTCCACCTGATTTACGGTCCACTGCTCATTGCCCGCTTCCTTCTGGGCCTGGGAGTTGATCAGGTCATAAAAATTCATGTCAAATTTGCCGTTTCCGCTTAAGATGTCCATCTTCTCCACCACGATCACATTAGCATCCTTGTTGGTCTGCTTTGCCGTGATGGCAGCCGCAAGGCCGGACGGACCTCCGCCCACTACCACGATATCCGCATTCACGTCCTCAAGAGTCTTTGCCTCCTTTTCGGGACCTGCGGTGGCCATGGTAATATCCTCCACCTCAAGGCCGGCCTGGGTCATAGCGTCAGCCACTGCCGCCTTAACCGCGTAAGAAGAAAATGTAGCCGCTGTCACGCTGTCAACCACCGGGGTATTGCTCTCCAGGATCCTGTCCCGGATAACCGGAAACGCCCGATCCATGACCACATTGGTCTCATGGTGCTCCCCCAGCTCCAGATCCGTGATAGTGTCCCCGTCAATGGTGACCTTCAGATTCAGCTCCCCGCCG
>CAJUPQ010000089.1 GCA_910588505.1 uncultured Hungatella sp.
GCGTAGAGAGCGAGTACTATTGCTTAGGAATTAATGCAATGATGTACTAGTACTGTAAAGATAAGAGAGGATGAAGGCTATGGATAGCATTATGGAGACGGAACGGCTGATCCTGCGGAAGATGGAGACGTCGGATTACAGGGATCTGTGCAAGATCCTGCAGGATGAGGCGGTGATGTACGCCTATGAGGGCGCTTTCTCGGATGAGGAGGCGAGAAACTGGCTAAATCGGCAGCTTCGGCGGTATGAGGAGGACGGATTTGGCCTGTGGGCAGTGATCTTGAAGGAGAACGGGGAGCTGATCGGACAGTGCGGCCTGACTATACAGGATATCCCCGATAGGCAGGTGGTGGAGATCGGATACCTGTTTCGGAGAAAATACTGGCACAGAGGGTATGCCACGGAGGCGGCTAAGGCCTGCAGGGAGTACGCTTTTCATGTTTTGAATGTGGAGGAGGTTTTTTCCATTATCAGGGACACCAACACCGCGTCCAGGAATGTGGCGGAAAGAAACGGGATGGAGCAGGTGGGCTCTTTTGTGAAGCGCTATCGGGGCGTGGATATGCCCCATGATGTATTTGTGGCAAGACGGGCAAAGGAAGCATAAGAAATGACAGAACCGGGAGGAATGGTTGTGATGAACGGACAGGAGCGGCAGAGGCTGAGAGATAAGAGGCGGATCGTTATAAAGATCGGGTCTTCGTCTTTGACCCACCAGGAGACAGGGGATCTGAACCTTTTTAAGATGGAGCAGCTGGTAAGGATCATCTGTGATCTTAAGGGAGCAGGGCGGGAGGTGGTTTTGGTGTCGTCAGGCGCCATCGCCGCGGGGCGGCAGGCTCTCAACTGTAAAAAAAAGCCCGGGGAGCTGGCCCAAAAGCAGGCTTTCGCGGCTGTGGGGCAGGCCAGATTGATGATGGTGTATCAGAAGCTATTTGCGGAGTACAACCAGGTGGCGGCCCAGGTGCTTTTGACCAAGGACACCATGGTCCATGAGGGGTCCAGATTCAATGCCAGGAATACCTTTGAGGAGCTTTTGGCTCTGAAAACGGTGCCCATCGTCAATGAAAATGACACGGTGTCCACCTCGGAGATTCCTCTGGTAGATAATTTTGGGGACAATGACAGGCTTTCCGCCGTTGTGGCGGCCCTGATCGGGGCGGACCTTCTTATTCTCTTGTCAGATATTGACGGGCTTTACACAGATGACCCCAGAAAGAACAGGGACGCAAAGTTTATCAGCCTGGTGCCGGAGATCACCGGTGAGCTTCTTGAGATGGGCAAGGCGGAAGCGGGAAGCGATGTGGGAACCGGAGGCATGGCGGCCAAACTGGCGGCGGCCCGCATTGCCACGGACGGCGGGGCGGATATGGTCATCGCAGACGCAAAGCAGGTGGAGGTGCTCCACAGGATCATGGACGGGGAAGAGGCAGGGACGCTTTTTCTGGCCCACAGAAATGTGGATTTTGATCTGATGCATTATCTGAACAATGAGTATTAGTGCAACGATGTATTAGAGTGAGAGGAGTGTTGGCATGATTACACAGGAGATGATAGACAGGATCAATGAGCTGTATCACAAGTCCCAGGGTCCGGGACTTAGCACGGAGGAGAAGGAGGAGCAGCAGATGTTGAGGAGAGCGTATATTGAGGCCATTCGGGCCAATATGCGGGCGAACCTGAACAATATCTCCATACAGGAGGCCGACGGGTCGGTGACAGATCTGGAGAAGAAGTTTGGAGGAATTAAGGATATTTAGGATCCGCGGTTTAGAATCTGCTTGAATATGGCTGGGTATCCGGGTATAATGGTGACCGGAGAGGTCACGCTCTAGGGAAGATAAAAAACAAACCAACGTGACAGGCGGCCAGACAGCAGATGCCCATCAGGAGATCCGGCATGGGTATAGCCGGATGGCTGTGCTGGAGACGATTCGCATATGCAGGGACAGGAATGTGCTGACAGTGTCGCCGGAAGATATAGAAAGGCTTCGGCAAATGGTGGAGGGATAAAAGCGTGTATTTACAGGGAGGGAGGCGGTTTGGATGACAGAGTGGCTGGAGCGGATAGGGCAGCAGGCAAAGACAGCGTCGAAAGCCTTGGGATGTCTTGGGACAGAAGAGAAAAACCGAGGGCTTAGGATGGCTGCAGAAGCTCTTTTGGAGGGCGCGGAAGAGATTTTGAAAGCGAATAAGGAGGATGTGGCTGCGGCCAGGGAGAAAGGGATGAAGCCGGGGCTTATAGACAGACTGATGCTGAGCGAGTCCAGGATACAGGCCATGGCAGAGGGGCTTTTACAGGTGGCGGCCCTGGAGGACCCTATCGGGGAGTTTCTCTCCATGAAGCCGCGGCCAAATGGACTTCTGATCGGCCAGAAGCGGGTTCCCCTTGGCGTGGTGGGGATCATTTACGAGGCCAGGCCTAATGTGACGGCGGACGCCTTCGGGCTGTGCTTTAAGGCCGGGAACGCGGTCATATTAAAGGGGGGAAGCGATGCCCTTAAGTCGAATATGGCTGTGGTCCGGCGTCTTAGGTGTGGGCTTGAAAGAGCCGGGATTCCGGGGACGGCGGTGCAGCTGATCGAAAGCACGGACCGGGAAAGCACCAGGGCATTTATGTCCATGAACCGGTATCTGGACGTGCTGATCCCCAGAGGCGGCGCGGGACTCATACGGACCGTGGTGGAAAACAGCACGGTTCCGGTGATCGAGACAGGGACCGGGAACTGTCATGTGTTTGTGGATCAGTCGGCGGATCTTAAGATGGCACTGGATATCATTGAGAACGCCAAGACCCAGAGAGTCGGGGTGTGCAATGCCTGCGAGTCCCTGGTGGTCCACGAGAAAGCTGCCGGGGAGTTTCTGCCAAGGCTTAAGGAGGTTCTTGACAGGCACCATGTTGAGGTGAGGGCGGACGAGAGGGCCAGAGCGCTTGTGCCGGAATTTGGGACTGCCACAGAGGAGGACTGGGGGACGGAGTACTTAGACTATATCCTGTCACTCAAGATCGTGGACTCACTGGAAGAGGCCGTCAGCCACATCAACAAGTACAATACAGGTCATTCGGAGGCGATTATCACCGCGGATTATGATAATGCCCAGCGGTTTCTTAATGAGGTTGACGCGGCGGCAGTGTATGTCAATGCCTCCACCAGGTTTACGGACGGGTTTGAGTTCGGCTTTGGGGCCGAGATCGGGATCAGCACCCAGAAGCTTCACGCCAGAGGGCCTATGGGGCTTTTGGCGCTGACCAGCACCAAGTATGTGGTCTATGGAAATGGACAGGTGCGGCAGTAGGGGAGGTTTGATGGGGTAGGTTTCTAAATGGCTAAAGAGTAGGTGAAAAAGAGGCTGTTGTCTTGGGATCGAAAAAGTTCCCGGGATGACAGCTTTTTTGCGGATAATCTGGAAGTTTAAATTCGTCATATTAGGTGCATATTTCATTATTTCCCCATTTCGCACAAAAAGTGGTTTTCAAGAACCAAAAAAGTAAATTGTGCGAAAATTAAGTTTATTTATATTCAGAAAGACAAAGGGTAAGAGTATGAGAAAGCGTTTGCTGCTGCTGACAGGTGTGTGCTCTGTACTGTTTGCCATGGAGGCTTGGGCGGGGCAGCTGGTCAGTGATGAGACCGGGCTTCGGTATATGAATGATGACGGCACCGTGAAAGTTGGCTGGCATCAGGAGGGCGTGGACGGTCCCTGGTACTACTTCGGGGAGGATGGCTATGCTGTGAAGGAGTGGTTTAAGGAAAACAACAGGCTGTACTATTTTAGGCCGGAGAACGGTCAGATGATCAAAGACCGCATAACGTCTTTTGGAACACCTATGGCCTATCAGTTTGAGGACAGCGGTGCCTGCACGGCTATGTGGGATTACTATGACGGGTGGCTGGAGGATGATCGGGGTTGGTATTACCGGAATTATTCCCAGAGCTATGCCGTGGGGTGGAAGCGGATTGACGGGGAGTGGTACTATTTTGACGAGGAAGGGTATATGAAGACCGGACTTGTGGATGTAGGCGGGGTGCTGTATTATCTGGAGGACAGCGGCGTCATGGTCCACGATGACAGCAGGACAGTCAACGGGGTGACCTATGCCTTTGACAGTTCGGGGGGAGCTCATGTGGGGGAGGAGGCGGCAGCTCAGGCAGCGGCGGCAGCATCTGCGTCCTCCCTAAACGGCGCCAATGTGGTCAATGGGGACTGGCCCTATAAGCCTGTCACCCCCATCCTTCCGGATGACCAGAAGTCAGAATTTCAGAGAAGCGTGGACGCCATGGCGGACACCATCCTGGCAGGGATCGTCAATGATTCCATGACCCAAAGGCAGAAGGCGGAGGCCATCTACGCCTGGGTGCGGGGGAATTTCCGTTATAGCGGCCACTCCGCCACCAGAGACTGGGTTCAGGAGGCCTACCAGGGGATCCGCAGGCGGCACGGGGACTGCTATACCTATTTTGCCGTGTCCCAGGAGCTGCTGACCCGGTGCGGGATCCCCTGCATTGAGGTGATACGCTATACGGACAATGACCACTACTGGAATCTGGTGAAGCTGGAGGACGGAAACTGGTATCATTTTGACACCACGCCCAGAAGGGCAGGAGGATACTTCTGTCTGTGGACCGACGGACAGATGCTGTCCTACTCCGCAGGGCACGGAGGAAGTTTTGCCTTTGACCAGTCTCTGTACCCGCCTACGCCTTAGTGCGGCGATGTACCAGAGAAAAATGGCGCTGCCGATAACAAAAAGAAAAGCAATAAGGGGGACCTTTAAGATGGAAGAGCTTATGGAAATACTGGAAGATATTAACCCGGAGGTGGACTATGAAACCAGCCAGAACCTGGTGGACGACGGGGTTCTCACCTCCTTTGAGCTGGTGCTCCTGGTGACCCAGATCAGCGACGCCTTTGGCGTATCCATACCGCCTGCGTGGATCGTTCCGGAGAATTTTAATTCCGCCGCCGCCATCATGGCCATGATCACGCGGCTGGAAGAAGGGGAGTAGTCATGCTTCTGGTATCCTACGAGTTTGGGGCGTTTTTGATCATCCTTGCGGCGCTCTACTATGTGGTTCCCGACAGGTTTCAGTGGGCTGTGCTTTTGGCGTTCAGCTATCTGTTCTACGCTCGGGGCGGCGTGATCTATCTGCTGTATCCCCTCATAACCACTGCCAGCACCTGCTTTTTAGCCAGGGCGATGGGGGATAGAACCCTCCGATTTCAGGCGTGGGTGAAGGAGAAGAAGCCTGGCAGGGAGGAAAAAACTGCCTATAACCGCAAGGTAAAGGCAGGGCAGAGGCGCCTTTTGGTCCTTGGTTTGGTTCTTAATTTCGGTATTCTGACGATTCTCAAGTATTGCCGGTTTTTTCTGGAAAATGTCAACGCTTTCTTAGGGCTTGGAGGCGGGGAGGGCGCCTGGGGGGACTGGATCCTGCCGCTGGGGATCTCCTACTACACCTTTCAGTCCATGGGATATCTGATCGATGTGTACTACCGCAAGTACGAGCCGGAGAAAAGTCCTGTCAGGTTTGCCCTGTTCGTGTCCTTTTTTCCCCAGATGGTGGCAGGCCCTATCAGCCGCTTTGACCAGATGAGACAAGAGCTGTACAGCCCCCACAGGTTTCAGATGGAGAATATAATCCTTGGAGCCAGGCGGATGCTGTGGGGATACTTTAAAAAGCTTGTGGTGGCGGACCGGCTGGGGCCGGCGGTGGTTGTCATCATCAGTTCGCCGGAAACTTACGACGGGATCTACGTGTTGTTGGGCATGGTCGGGTACACCATATGGATGTATGCGGATTTTGCCGGAGGCATGGATATTGTGCTGGGGAGCGCAAAGCTTTTTGGCATTTCCCTGCCGGAGAACTTTGACAGGCCTTTTGCCTCCAAAAGCCTGGGGGAGTTTTGGCGCAGGTGGCATATGACACTGATGCTGTGGCTGCGGGAGTACATCTTTTTCCCCGTATCCACAAGCCGGCTGGCAAAGCGGGTGTCTAAGCCGGTCTCAAAGATCATGGGCAAAAAGGCGGCGGGAAAGGTTCCTGTGTACATTGCCACCCTGACCGTGTGGCTTGTGGCCGGCATCTGGCACGGGGCTTCCTGGAATTTTATTGCCTGGGGCCTGGCAAACGGCGTGGTTCTCTTGGTTTCCCAGGAGCTGACGGGATGCTACAGGCGGTTTCATGCCGCGTTTTCCTTTGGAAAGACCAGGGCATATGAGATCTTTCAGGTTATCCGCACCTTTTTTATTTTTGCCTTCCTGGAGATGTTTGAGTACTACTCCTTTGGCACGGTGTTTGCCATGGGAAAAAGTCTTCTGACCTGCTGGTCTGCGGGACAGCTTTTCGACGGGCGGTTTGAGGCCCTGGGGCTTTCCGGGGCGGATCTGGGAGTTCTGGCCCTGGGCGTGGCTTTGATGGTTTGGAGCGGGTTTCGGAAGACAAAAGAGGCGGAGAAAGGGGAGCACAGGACCTTTTTCGCGGGATACATTGCGGTCTTCGGGCTGTTTCTGCTTGTGGTGGTGACGGGAGTTTACGGCCGCGGCTATGATGCCAGCCAGTTTATCTACAATCAGTTTTGACCGGAGGAGGAGCGGTATGAAAGGTAGGAAAATCCTTGAGATAGGCGCTCTTGCCCTGGCGTCCGCGGCAGTTCTTTGGGCGGTTCAACGCCTTCTTGTGCCAAAATATATGGGCAGGGTGGTGGAGGGCGCGTTTATCCGGGAATATTATGAGGAAAAGAGTCCCCACGACATAATCGTCCTGGGGGACTGCGAGGTGTATGAGAATCTGTCACCTGTTGTGCTTTGGAGGGAGTTTGGCATAACCAGCTATATCCGGGGCAGCGCCCAGCAGCTGATCGCCCAGTCCTACTACCTGTTGGAGGACACCTTAAGGCATGAGTCGCCGGAGGCTGTGATCTTAAGCGTCTCAGCCATGCAGCAGTATGAGCAGGACAATGAAACGTACAACCGTATGACCCTGGACGGAATGAAGTGGTCCCCCTCAAAAGTGGGTGCCATCCGGGCCACCATGATGGAGGATGAGCACATGGCAGAGTATGTGTTTCCCCTTCTGCGGTTTCATTCCCGGTGGCGGGAATTGGAGGCGGATGATTTCCGGTATTTCTGGGAAAAGCGGAAGATGAGCCACAACGGATACTACATGCGGGCCGATATAAGGCCGGCGGGAGAGTTTCCGGCAGAGAGGAGACGTTCCAGCTATGCATTTGATGAGAGGGCCTGGCAGTACCTGGAAAAGATCAGAACTTTGTGCCAGGAGCGGGGGATCACCCTGATCCTCATGAAAGCTCCTTCCCTGTACCCGGCCTGGTATCAGCAGTGGGATCAGCAGATCCGGGACTATGCGGGGGAGCACGGGCTTTTGTACATAAACTGTATAGAAAAGAGCGGGGACATCGGCATTGATTTTTCCAGGGACACCTATGACGGGGGACTTCACATGAATGTGTACGGGGCAGAGAAGATGTCCCGGTATTTCGGAAATATTTTGCTGGATGTGCCGGGGATAAAGGACCAAAGAGAGGAAGCAGGAGAGCAGGCCATGGCTGCGGAATGGGAAGAAAAATGCCGGTTTTACGATGAAATGAAGACAGCCCAGGAGCAGGAGTTTGCTGATAAGGGTTACTTAAGCCAGTTTGCCCAGTAGGGCAGGCGGACTTTTGGACAAACACACATAAAGGAGGAAGTAACTGATGAAGAAATTAAGAAAGTACCTGGTGATGGCAGGACTGGCGGCGGCATTGGCTGCTGCGCCCATGACTTCTTACGCCGGGATCTGGGGGAACGCAAAGAAGGACAGCACCCAGACGGAGACCGTGGCCTATGAATTTAAGTCCGGGGACACGGTGGTCGCTATGGGAGCCGAGGCCGCCTCGGTGGTAAAAGCTCTCGGCAAGCCGGCAAAAGCCGTGTTTGAGGTGGACAGCTGCGCCTACCAGGGCAAGGACAAGGTGTACACTTACGCCGGGTTTGAGCTGAACACATATCCGGTGGACGGCAAGGAGCGAATTGCCTCCGTGTATTTTCTGGATGATTCCGTGGCCACGCCGGAGGGCATAAAGATCGGCTCCAAGGCAAAGGATGTGGTAGATGCCTACGGCAAGGAGTACAATAAGGAGGAGCAGAAGCTTGGCACCTACAGCTACTCCACAGACACGGCGGAGCTTAGGATTTATACCACGAAGGATGTTGTGGACGGCGTGGAGTATCTGGTGAAAGCCGCCAAATAGCCGGAGAGGACAAAAGACAATGGTAAAAAGTGTTCTGGATTATCTGGAAAATGCCGCTTCCCTGTATGGGGAGCGGTGTGCTTACAGGGATGCAAGGCAGGCCTTTACCTTTGGCCAGGTCCGGTCCATGGCAAGGCGGGCAGGCACTTCCATTGCCGGCCTTAAGGCGTGGAACCGCCCGGTGGCGGTGTTTATGGAGAAGAGCGCGTCCATGATTATTGGATTTCTGGGGGCTGTGTACGGCGGGTGCTGTTATTGTCCTCTGGATATTTCCATGCCAAAGGACAGGCTGTCCGTGATTCTTAAGACCCTTGACCCGGCGGCAGTGATCTATGGCAGAGGGCAGGAAGAGCAGATCAGGAATATGGATCTGTCCTGCCCTGTTTTCATGTTTGAAGAGCTGTGCCTGAAAGAAGAGGATCCGGGGATTTTAGAGGAAATAAGAGGGAGAAGGACGGCCCTGGACCCGCTGTACATTCTGTTTACCAGCGGTTCCACAGGCATTCCCAAAGGCGTTGTGGTGAGCCATCAGGTTATGATCAACAACATGGAATGGCTGGAGGAGGAGTACGGCTTTTGCCCGGAGGATGTGATGGGCAACCAGGCGCCTCTGTATTTTGACGTGTCGGACCATGACGTGTACTGCCCGCTGAAGTTTGGGTGCAGCACAATTATCATCCCTCCGGAGCTGTTTACGTTCCCGGCCAGGCTTATGGCTTTTCTCAATGAGGAGCGGGTCACCGGGATCTTCTGGGTCCCATTTGCCCTGTGTACGGCGGCTAATTTAAGGGCTTTGGAGGCGGAAACCCCAAAATACTTAAAGTACATATTTTTTGCCGGGGAGGTGATGCCTCTAAAGCAGCTGAATTACTGGCGCAGATTTGTGCCTGATGCCTGCTACTGTAATATGTACGGGCCTACGGAGACTTACGTGTGTACCTACTACAATGTGGATCGGGAGTTTGGGGATGACGAGACCCTTCCTATCGGGCGGCCCTGCGGCAATGTGGACATCCTGGTATTAGACGAAAAAGGCAGACAGATCCTTCCGGGAGATAAGGGGGAGGGAGAGCTGTGTGTGAAAGGCTGTACCCTGGCTTTGGGGTATTACAATGATCCGGAGCGGACCAGGGCCTGGTTTGTGCAGAATCCCCGAAATCCGCATTATCCGGAGAGAATATACCGCACCGGAGATATGGTGAGCTACAATGAGCGGGGAGAGCTTATGTACCATGACCGGATGGACCTCCAGATCAAGCGGCTGGGCTACCGCATTGAGCTGGGGGAGATTGAGGCGGCTTCGGGAGCAGTACACGGGATCAGGGAGTGCGCCTGCGTCTACGATCCGTCCAGGCAGATGATCCTGTTTTTCTATACAGGGCAAAAGCTGGAAAAGAGGGAGCTTTCGGCAGGTCTGTCGGCAAAGCTTCCGAAATACATGATGCCAAACAGATATGTTTATCTGGAAGAGATGCCGAGAAACCAGAATGGAAAGATTGACAGAAAGAGGCTGAAGGAGCAGTATGTGTAGAGGATGGCAAAATGGAATGAGATGGCGGCTGGGGGCAGTGCTCCTGACCGCGTCTGCCCTGGCCGGAGGATGTGGGGCTTTGGAGGGCGGAACAGACGCAGGAAGCGCCGGGCCGGAGCCTGCAGCACAGGAGTGGGGCGGGGATGGCGGGATCACGGTCCAGGTTGTGGGGGAGGAAGTCCCGGAGACGGCAAGGCGGGCGCCGGATGAGTTTCAGATTCCGGAATCAGAGACGAGCCCGAAGACAGACGCCGCGCCGGGGGAAAAGGAGGAGGAGCCACCAGACGGGGATCCGGTTCCCGGGTTAGAGGCAGATCCAAAGACGGGCGCAGATCAGGCCCCGGCGGCAGGCCGGACGTCAGATGGAGCGGGGATCATGGAATCGGAAGAAAGCCGGGAGACAGGAGACGCACAGTCCCGGTTACAGGGGGAAGAGGCAGGGGACAGGGAGATCTTAGACCCTGCCCTGGTATATCCGGGGGAGATCTTGGAGGAGGAAGATGTAAAGCTTGCGGGGGAGGAGGGATTTTTTGCCATAAATCCCATAGACGACTACATATTTGGCCGCATGGACGGCAGCTCTTACCGGGAGGGATGTCCTGTGGCGCGGGAGGATCTAAGGTATCTTTTGATCCTCCACTATGATTTTTCCGGCAATATCCGGGTGGGGGAGCTGGTGTGCCACAAGTCTGTCAGCGAAGATATGAAAAGGATATTTTTGGAATTGTACAAGGCGGAGTATCCCATCGAAAAAGTTGCGCTTGTTGATGATTACGGAGGGGACGACGACTGGTCAAGCAGGGACAACAACACGTCCTGCTTTAATTACCGCACGGTTGCCGGCAGTAATAAATTGTCACTTCATGGACTTGGGGTTGCAATTGACGTCAATCCTTTGTATAATCCTTATATTACGTGGAATGAACAGGGGGAAATTCAATGCGCTCCCCAACAGGGAGCTGCCTATATGGACAGGAGTTTGGTTTTCCCCTATAAAATAGATGAAGATGACCTATGCTGCCGGCTTTTTATCCAGGCCGGTTTTACCTGGGGAGGATCTTGGGAGGGCTGCCGGGACTACATGCACTTTTCCCGGGGGTACAGGCCGGAAGGGTAGAACTGCTTTTTCGGGGCAGAGGTCGGATCTTGATATACAGGGCGTTTTCCAACAGGCTTTGTGTCCAGCCAGGCAGATGGGAGCAGGGTGTTGGGAGGGTTCACATAGAAACAGGAGGGGATCATGTCATGGCCAGAGTACAAGCCAAAAAGACGCAGACAGAGGAACAGGTAAAAGCAAAAACGCAGCCTAAGGCGGTAAAGGAGACAAAGCCGCAGCTAAAGGATCAGCCCAACGAGGCGGTGCTTGCCATGGATATCGGCACCAGGAGTATCATCGGCATGGTGGGCACGGTGGAGGACGGCAAGATCAAGATCATCGCCGTGGAAAAAGAAGAGCACTCGGAGCGGGCCATGATCGACGGTCAGATCGAGAATATCGAGAAGGTGGCGTCCCTGGCTGGAAAGGTGAAACGGCGTCTGGAGCACAAGACGGGCATCCGGCTTAGCCGGGTGTGCGTGGCCGCGGCCGGGAGGGCTCTGCGGACAAAGAGGGCGGAGTATGAGCTGGAGCTTTCCGGTTCTCAGCTGATCGACGACGAGATCATCAGCCGTCTGGAGGCAGGGGCCATCACCAGGGCGGAGGAGGCCTTTGACGCGGAGAATGAGGCGGCTGAGGATACCCGGCGCTTTTACCTGGTGGGGTATACGGTGTGCCAGTATTATCTGGATGAGTACACCATCTCCAATCTGAAAGACCACAGGGGCAAAAAGGTGAAGGTGGATCTGATCGCCACCTTTCTGCCCAGCGAGGTGGTGGAGAGTCTGTACACTACCATGAACAAGATCGGGCTGGAGGTGGCCAGCTTGACTTTGGAGCCCATAGCTGCCATCAACGCGGCTATCCCGGAGAACATCCGCCTTCTGAACCTGGTGCTGGTGGACATCGGCGCCGGGACCTCGGATATCGCAGCCTGCACCGGAGGAAGCATCACAGGCTACACCATGGCCACCGTGGCCGGGGACGAGATCACGGAGACCATTATGAAGCAGTACCTGGTGGACTTCTCCACAGCCGAGAACATCAAGGCCAGGCTGGATCTGGAGGAGGAGATCACCTTTAAGGATATCCTGGGGATGGATTATCAGGTTTCCAGGGACGAGATCTTCCAGTGCATCCAGGGAACTTCCGGGATCCTGTGCAAGGAGATCGCGGGCAAAGTGCTGGAGGTCAACGGCGACGCTCCGTCGGCCCTGTTTTTGGCGGGAGGCGGCAGCAAGCTGGCTGGCTTAAAAGAGGGTCTGACCGCCGCTCTGGGCATGGCCCCGGGCAGGGTGGCCATAGCGGGCAATTATTTTAATGCCAGCGCATGGTCGGAGGAGTACGACTTAAATAATCCGGAGTACGCCACCCCCCTGGGGATCGCCGTATCCTCGGGATTGAACATGATCAATGACAGCTTCCGGGTTATCCTGAACAATAAGCCGGCCAAGCTGTTTCGCAGCGGCAGCTTTACGGCTCTGAACCTTCTGATGATGAACGGTTACAATTTCAGGGACCTTTTGGGGAGAGCCGGACAGAACCTGGTGGTCATTGTCAACGGGACCAGGAAGGTCTTCTACGGAAGCGCCTCGGAGCCGGCTGCCTTGCTGATCAACCAGAAGGAGGGAAAGCTTTCGGATATTATCCATGCCGGGGACTCCATTGATTTTGTGCCTGCGGTGCCGGGCATCGGCGCCAGGGCCTGTCTGGGGGATATCGATGGGGCTGCGGACTGCGTGGACATCACGCTGAATGGGATCCATGTGCCTCTCAAAACGCCCCTAAAGAGCGGGGATGTGATCCACATGATCCTGCCAAAGAAGGTCGAGGCGAAGAAGGAAGCGGAGCCGGCGGCGGGAGAAGGGGGAGCATCCGGCGGGGAAGGTGAAGCTTCCGGGGGTGAAAAGGTTAACCGTCAGGCAGGAGATGAGGGGAAGGAGAGCAGCTTACAGGCGGAGAAGACAGGAGTTAAGGATCGGAAAGCCGGAGATCCGGCGGGAAAACCCGAGGAGGAGAATGGCGTCCTGGAGGACGGGGCTGCCGGGAGAAAGGCGACCTTGGATGGGAACGGGACGCAGGAAAAGTCTGAGGCCGGACCACAGGATGCTGTGAGGGAGCAGGAAGCCAGGCGGACGGATGCGGATGTTAGAGAGCCCAGGCCGGGCCGGACTTTTCATGAGAATAGTGAGAATGATGAGAAGCAGGCGGCAGTACCCGCACAGGCAGACTCCAGGGATAGGTGGAAAGCACAGGCTTCCCCAGAGGAAAGGGTCAGGGCACAGGGATTTGAGACCTCAAAGAGCGAAAGGGGCAGAAGTTCAGGCACAGCCCTTGACAGGCTGGGCCGCTTTGGGACTGTCATAACGCCGATGATGGGCGGGCAGAGCGAAGAGACGAGGCCAGAGCCGGAGACTGCCGGGGAAGGTCAGCCTGCTGAAACCCGAAGAAAGGATTCGGGGGAGACAGAGGATGAGGCGGCAGTTTTGGAAAGCCAGAAAGAAGAGACGGCAGATGAGGAGATTGTCACTGAAGAAGTTCAGGAGCCTGAGGCCGCGGCGGGAAAGAAGACGGTGGTGTTTCGGCTTAACGGCGCTTCTATTGAACTGCCTGGGAAAGAGGATGGCAGTCCCTACTACCTGATGGATATGATCCAGTACTCCGGTATCGACCTGGAGCACCCCCGGGGGGTTGTGAAGCTGATGGTCAACGGCGCACCCGGCATGTTCCAGCAGGCGCTGCGGGAGGGGGATGTGGTGTGTATCGAGGAGGAGAAGCGGTGATATGAATTGGCTTCAAGACCAGGAAAACTTTGTAGAGAAGAAATAATGGGACAGTTTAAGGGGAGACGAAAATCGTCCCCCCTTTAAACTATATAGGCTCTCGGAATCTCAAAGCCTTATTTTATGCGGCTTCCGAGAGTCGTTTTT
>CAJUPQ010000090.1 GCA_910588505.1 uncultured Hungatella sp.
AGCGATTTTCATGGCCGGATGCGTAACAGTTCAAGGGTTATCTGAACTGTTACAACTTTTTCGAGCTTGGCTTCACAAGACCGATAGTTTTACCGCCGCCTGCCAGGCGGAAGCGGTTGCTTTTTACCCCCCTTTTTGCTAGAATAGAACAAGACTTGTTTCCCCGGGAGGTGAAGGCGCTGTGGCAGGACAAAAGAGGGCGGCCAGAGAGAGAAGGCAGAGTAGAGAGATAATGAGGATATTAAAGTTTGGGGCGATACCGCTGATCGTTATCCTGCTGATCGCGGTGATCATAGCTGCGGACCGTGGCGGTAAGAAGGAAGAGAGTGATCCTCTTTCCTGGGCTGAGTCGCCGGAGGCGGGAGCACCGGGGGATACGGACGGGGCTAACGCCGGTCTGGAAGACGGAATTTACGGAGAATCGGGGACTGTGGATGGGGAGGCCCATGGAGACGGCCAGGGCGAGGCAGAACCTGCCGGAGGTCAGGGGCAGGGGCAGGAGCAGAACCAGGACCAGAACCAGGACCAGGAGGCAGAGGGGCCGCCGGAGGAGTCAGCAGAGACTCTGGATGCGTCCGCGCAGCCTCTGCAGCAGGATGCTCTGCTGGAGCTGACAGGGCTGGTGCGGCTTTATTGTGAGGCAAAGACGGAATGCGACCCGGATCTTCTGGCGCAGGTCTTCGGGATCAGGGACTGGACGGAAGAGAGAAAAGAACAGGAGAGGGCAAAGATGGAGCTGGTGAAGGCCAGCGTGAAAAGTTATGAGAATATATCCTGCTATTCGGTTCAGGGGCCGGGGGAGGACTCCTATGTGATCTTTCCTTACTATGAGATACGCTACCGGGCGACAGAAACTTTGGTTCCTGCCATCAGCTGGGCCTATGTGAAAAAGGATGAAAGCGGACAGTACTATATGGTTTCCGAGACAGACGAAGACGCCAAAGAGTACATCCGCAAGGTAGGGGAAAAGCCGGAGGTGAAGGCGGTTATGGCCCAGGTTCAGGCAAAACAGCAGGAGGCTATTGGCTCGGATGAAGCCTTGCAGAAGATTTACGGAGGCTCCCAGGAGTCGGAAGTGATCATCAAAGGGCAGTAAAACCTGAAATTTCCGGACCGCCGCAGACTTTCAGGGAATGGAGCGGTCCGCGGCAGAGACATAGACAAGGACATAGACAAGGACATAGACAAAGACAGTGGTTCCAGGCTCTGCGGAGTCATTTATTGAAAATAGAGAAATCGTGTGGAAAGAGGAACAGAGAACAAGATGAATGTATCAGATTTTAATTTTGAACTGCCCCAGGAGTTGATCGCCCAGGATCCTTTGGAGGAGCGGTCGTCCTCCAGGCTGCTGGTGCTGCATAAAAATACAGGGGAAACAGAGCACAGAAGTTTCAGGGATTTAAAATCCTATCTGCAAAAAGGCGATTGTCTGGTGATCAATGACACCAAGGTGATCCCTGCCCGTCTGTACGGCGTGAGGGAGGAGACGGGGGCGAAGATTGAGGTCCTTCTTTTAAAGCGCAGGGAAGGGGACGTGTGGGAGACTCTGGTGAAACCGGGGAAAAAGGCCAGGCCAGGTACAAGGCTCTCTTTTGGAGACGGACTCTTAAAGGGGACTGTCACGGATGTGGCGGAGGAGGGGAACCGGCTGATACGGTTTTTCTATGAAGGGATCTTTGAGGAGATCCTGGACCGGCTGGGACAGATGCCGCTGCCGCCATACATCACCCATGAGCTGAAGGATAAAAACCGCTATCAGACGGTCTACGCAAAACATGACGGCTCCGCGGCGGCTCCTACGGCGGGACTTCATTTTACAGAGGAGTTGTTGGAGGAGATCAGGGACATGGGGGTGGAGATCGCCCATGTGACCCTCCATGTGGGGCTGGGAACATTTCGTCCGGTAAAAGTTGAGAATATCCTGGATCATCATATGCACTCGGAGTTTTATATGGTGGAAGAGGAAGAGGCCAAGAAGGTTAACAGGGCCAAGAGGGAGGGAGGCCGGGTGATCTGTGTTGGGACCACCAGCTGCCGGACTCTGGAGTCGGCCACGGGGGAGGATGGGATCCTGAAAGCAGGCAGCGGGTGGACGGATATCTTCATTTATCCGGGGTATCGGTTTAAGATCCTTGATTGTCTGGTGACTAATTTTCATTTGCCGGAGTCTACTCTGGTGATGTTGGTCTGCGCGCTGGCGGGAAGGGAGCAGGTGCTGGGGGCTTATGAGGAGGCCATAAAAGAGCGATACCGCTTTTTTAGCTTTGGGGACGCCATGTTTATCTGTTAGATCCAAACAGGGCGGCATTAGATCAGATCAGTGGATTCAAAAAAAGGATCAACAGGAGAGCAGAGGACATGGAAGAGATCCGTCTAAATAAATATTTAAGTGAGATGGGCCTTTGTTCCCGCAGGGAGGCAGACCGCCTCATTGAGTCGGGAAAAGTGATGGTGGACGGCGCGCCGGCAGTTATGGGCATGAAGATACGGGAAGGTCAGGCAGTGGTCTTAAATGGGAAGCCGGTGGCAGGGACTTTTGGACCAAAGCCGGTGCTTTTGGCGGTGAATAAGCCCAAAGGCGTGGTGTGTACCACATCTGACAAGGACCGGGCTCTGAACATCGTGGAGATGGTCGGGTATCCGGAGCGGGTGTATCCGGTAGGGCGGCTGGACAAGGATTCGGAGGGGCTTATCTTTCTGACCAACCAGGGCGATCTGGTGAACCGGATCATGCGGGGAGCCAATGGTCATGAAAAAGAGTATGTGGTCCAGGTTAACAAGCCGGTGACCGAAGAGTTTGTGAAAACGATGGAGACAGGCATCTGGCTTAAAGAACTGAATGTGACTACAAAACCGTGCAGGATCACGGTGACAGGGAAGCAGGAGTTTCACATCATTTTGACCCAGGGACTGAACCGGCAGATCCGGCGGATGTGTGACACATGTGGTTACAGCGTCAGGAGTCTTGTTCGCATCCGTATTATGAATGTGCATTTGGGCAATTTAAAGACAGGAACCTTTCGGAAGGTGACAAGGCGGGAGTATGAGACGCTGACAGAGATGCTGGAGAATGGCAGGAATTTCAATAGTTAAAAGAAACGGGGACTGATATGGATCGGAAATTAGAAAAAACCGATGAGGCAAAAAGGGAAAACAGGCTGGAGCGGATGAGAGAGCTGACCGCCACACTGTCAAAGGCAGCAAGAGTGTATTATCAGGAGAGCGGCGAGATCATGAGCAATCTGGAATATGACAGGCTCTATGACGAGCTGCTGGCCCTGGAGAAGGAGACCGGGGTTGTGCTGTCGGGGAGTCCCACCCAGAAGGTGGGGTATGAAGTCTTAAGCGATCTTCCCAAGGAGGCGCATCCCACGGCCATGCTATCTCTGGACAAGACCAAGGAGGTGGCAGCCCTTGAGGAGTGGCTGGGGGATCAGGCGGGGCTTTTGTCCTGGAAGCTGGACGGCCTTACCATTGTGCTGACTTATGAGGGGGGAAGCCTTACAAAGGCCGTCACCAGAGGAAACGGCGAGATCGGGGAGGTGATCACCAACAATGCCAGGGTGTTTGAAAATGTTCCCTTAAAGATCGGTTTTCAGGGGACGCTTACGCTGCGGGGGGAGGCTGTGATCCGGTATTCTGATTTTGAGAACATGAACCGGGAGATTGATGAAGCGCAGGAAAAGTATAAGAATCCGAGAAATCTGTGCGCCGGCTCTGTGCGGCAGCTGAACAATGAGATCACGGCGAAGCGCCATGTGAATTTTATGGCTTTTGCCCTGGTGCAGGCAGACGGCGTGGATTTTGAAAACTCCAGGACCAGGCAGTTTCAGTGGCTGGAGTCTTTGGGGTTTGGGGTAGTGGAGCACCGGCATGTGACCAGGGAGAATGTGGCGGAGACGGTGGCGTATTTCGCGGAGGCTGTGAAGGAGTATGATATTCCCTCTGACGGCCTGGTGCTTACCTTTGAGGATATTGCCTACGGGGAGTCTCTGGGGAGAACAGCCAAATTTCCCAGGAATTCCATTGCGTTTAAGTGGGAGGACGAGATCCGGGAGACCACGCTGTCTTATATTGAATGGAGTCCGTCCAGAACCGGGCTTATCAACCCGGTGGCGGTGTTTGAGCCGGTGGAGTTGGAAGGTACTACGGTAAGCCGGGCCAGCGTCCACAATATCAGCATTATGGAAGCTCTGGAGCTGGGAGCGGGGGATGCCATCACTGTGTACAAGGCTAACATGATCATTCCCCAGATCGCGGACAATCTCACCAGAAGCGGAGTGAAGGATATTCCGAAGATCTGCCCGGTGTGCGGAGGGGATACCCAGATTCGCCAGGTCAATGACGTGAAGGTCTTGTTCTGCGTAAACCCTCAGTGTCAGGCGAAAAAGATCAAAAGCTTTACCCTGTTTGTCAGCAGGGATGCTCTGAATATTGACGGTCTTTCGGAGGCTACCCTTGAAAAATTTATTGCCGCGGGATTTATCAAAGAATTTGCGGATATTTTCCATTTGGATGAACACAAAGAGGCGATCATTTCCATGGAGGGGTTTGGCCAGAGGTCTTATGAAAAGCTGATCCAGGCCATTGAGGACAGAAGGCATACCAACCTGATACGGGTGGTGTACGGGCTGGGAGTGGCAGGGATCGGGCTGGCCAACGCCCGGATGCTGTGCCGCCACTTTAAGTACGATTTTGACGCCATGCGGGAGGCGGACAGCGAAACCCTGACAGAGGTGGACGGTATTGGCCAGGTATTGGCGGACGCCTGGCGCGAATATTTTGCGGATCCCGAAAACCAGAAGATGGTGGACCGGCTTTTGGAGCAGCTGACCTTAGAGCCTGTGGAGGAAGAAGAAGAGACCGGGGAATTTGCGGGGATGACCTTTGTGGTCACCGGGTCGGTAAACCATTTTAAAAACCGGAAAGAACTGCAGGCCCTTATTGAATCCAAAGGGGGAAAGGCGACAGGCTCCGTCACCGGCAAGACCACCTATCTGATCAATAATGATGTTACATCCGCGTCCTCGAAAAACAAGAAGGCCAGGGAATTGGGGATACCGATTTTGTCGGAGGAAGATTTCTTAAAGCTTTTGGAAGGAGAGTACCATGCCCATTAAAATTCAAAAGGGTCTGCCTGCCAAGGCCGTGCTGGAGTCGGAAAATATCTTTGTCATGGATGAGGAGCGGGCTATGAGCCAGGATATCCGTCCTCTGGAGATCCTGATCCTGAATCTGATGCCTGTAAAGGAGGAGACGGAGACCCAGCTTTTGCGGGCATTGTCCAATACGCCCCTGCAGATCGACTGTTCCTTTTTGATGCTCAGTACCCACAAGTCCAAGAATACGTCGGCCAGCCATCTTAACAAGTTTTATGTGCCGTTTTCGGAGATCCGACACAAGAAGTATGACGGGATGATCATCACAGGTGCTCCGGTGGAGATGATGGAGTTTGAGCAGGTCAATTACTGGCAGGAGCTGACCATGATCATGGAGTGGACCAAATCCCATGTTACTTCCACCCTCCACATCTGCTGGGGGGCTCAGGCGGGGCTGTACTATCACTATGGGATTCCCAAGTACCAAAGGGACAAGAAGCTTTCCGGAATCTACAGCCACCGGATTCTGGACGGGAAGGTGCCTCTGGTGCGTGGGATGGATGATTTTATCATGGCGCCTCATTCCCGGCATACAGAGGTCAGGAAAAAGGACGTGGCAAAGCACAAGGATCTGCAGATTCTGGCTGAGTCCCGGGAGGCGGGGCTGTTTCTCATCATGAGGCGGGATGGCAGCCAGATCTTTATTCAGGGACATCCGGAGTATGACCGCATGACTTTGAGCAATGAGTACCACAGGGATGTTGCCAAAGGGCTTAACCCGGAGATTCCGTGCAATTATTTTGAGGGAAATGATCCGTTTTCCATGCCGGTCCTGTGCTGGAGAAATATGGCCACCACCCTTTACAGCAACTGGCTGAACTTCTATGTGTACCAGGAGACGCCCTATGATCTGTATGGGGCGGGTGAATAGACAGGCTGACAGATCGTCAAATATTTTTAAGAATAATTTCACAAAAAGAACCAGAAATATTTACCCTTTTTGTCCTGGCGTGTGGTAAGATACAGATGTTGGAAGAGAAGATGGAAAAAGGAGGATGAGAGGATTGAGAAGAGGTTGGAAGCAGGCAGTAGCTGTTGCTGCACTGATCCTTGGAGTGGGAACGGCGTTTCCGGCGGCAGCGGCTCCCGGGGATCTGGGGAGCGGCTTTCCCTATATAAGAGACTATGAGTTGAGTATCAACGACGTGGGGTGGGACGGAGATACGGGGTACGCCCAGTGGACCGAGGCGGAGGACGCCCACCGCTATGAGGTGAAGGTGTACCGGGGAAAGAATCTCCTGACAAAATCTCCTCTCTACGCCACCATGTTGTACTATGACCTGGGAGAGTTTATTACCCAAAAGGGGACTTACACGTTCCAGGTGCGGGCCGTGTACAGCAATACCCACAGAGGAGAGTGGACAGAGTCCGACGAGTGGGAGGTGGACGAGGAGACTGCCAAGAAGTTTCGGGACTACACAGGAAGGAACGCAGGTTCCCAGGACGGGGACAACGCGGGAGAGTGGGTCAAGGAAGGCAGCAAATGGTGGTACCGTAACCGGGACGGCAGCTATACCACGGAAAACTGGCAGTACATTGATAATAAATGGTACTATTTTGACAGCCAGGGATACATGGTCACAGGATGGGTGAACTGGAAAGATCACAGCTATTATTGCGGCAAGGACGGGGCCATGTGGGCAAGCTGCTGGACGCCTGACGGGTATTATGTGGACGGCGACGGCATGTGGGTGTCAGGCTACCATAAATAAAGAGGAAAGGTTTGGATCATGTCAGTAGATAACAGATTTATGATAAAAAGACTGCAGGGGCTGGAGGAGATGTTTGTCTCTTTTGCCCAGACTACCAGGATGCCCTTTGTGGAGTGTGATGAGGAGACGTTTGACGACCAGGTGTACCTGTTCGCGGATGAGGACGACGCGAAAAACTGGGCCAGGGAGTACGGGGAGAAGAATATCCCGCTGACCACGGTAAAAGTAGGCAAGGATCAGATGCTGATGGTTTACACCAGCTTTCATCTCATGGGGGTTAACCGGGTGGTGTTTCACAATGGCGCGGGATTCTCCTATCTTCCCCTGGATCAGATCGTGTCCTTAAAGCATCCCGAGGGGGCGAAGGACGGATTTCCGGGGAAGAATGACACCCTGCAGCTGACCATGATCTATTTTCTCCAGGAGCTGCGGCGGCCGGGCCAGGACCCCCAGGATCCGGACAGGAGAAGACGTCTCCAGGAGATGGAGCAGGAGATGATGGCCAATTTAGTCCGCTCCCAGTACATTATGGCTATTGACGTCAGCAAGGTGGAAGGGGAATTTGACCCGAAAAAGCATGGACAGGATATTCAGATTCCCTACGTGAAGAACGGGGAGGGAGAGATCTACCAGCCGCTGTTTTCCGATATGTGGGAGTTTCAGAAGTTTAACAGGAACAACACGTCGAAATTCCGGGTGGTGACCGCCCCATTTAAGGGGCTTTTGCCGTCCCTTATCAAGGATGCCAAGGGGTACATCTTAAACCCGGCCGGCGTCAGCCTGGTGCTCCTTCGGGATCGGTTAAAGGTTATGGGGGAGCAGTCGGAGGGGAACAGGGATTAACATGGACGCAAAACAGGAAATCTTAAAAAAGTATTTTGGCTATGACACGTTCCGGCAGGGGCAGGAGCCCCTGATGGACGGGATCTTACAAGGGAGAGATGTTTTCGGGATCATGCCCACAGGTTCCGGAAAGTCTCTCTGTTTCCAAATACCGGCATTGATCATGGAGGGGATCACCCTGGTGATCTCGCCGCTGATCTCTCTGATGAAGGACCAGGTTGCAACTCTGAATCAGGCGGGGATCCACGCCGCCTATCTCAACAGTTCGTTGACGACAGCCCAGTATTTTAAAGCGTTGGATTTTGCCAAGCAGGGGAGATATCCCATTATCTACGTGGCACCGGAACGGCTGGAGACAGAGGCCTTTCTGGATTTCGCGTTGAACGCCAAGATCGCCATGGTGGCAGTGGACGAGGCCCACTGCGTGTCTCAGTGGGGCCAGGATTTCAGGCCCAGCTACTTAAAGATTGTGGAGTTTATAAAAAAGCTGCCCCGGCGGCCTGTTGTCAGCGCATTTACAGCCACGGCGACCAGGGAAGTGCGGGAAGATATCATTGACATCCTGATGCTGCGGGAACCGGTGGTGGTGACCACAGGGTATGACCGGCCCAATCTTTACCTGGAGGTTCAGGCTCCCAAGGACAAGTATGGGGCTTTGAAAAAATTTGTTGACGCCCATCAGGGCCAGTGCGGCATTGTCTACTGTCTTACGAGAAAATTGGTGGAGGAAGTCAGCGACAGGCTGCGGGCGGAGGGGATCTCTGTCACCAGATACCACGCAGGCCTTACTGACGGGGAGCGGCGCCAGAACCAGGACGATTTTATCTACGACCGGCGCCAGGTAATGGTGGCCACCAACGCCTTTGGAATGGGGATTGACAAGAGCAATGTGCGGTTTGTGATCCACTACAATATGCCCAAGAGCATCGAGGCCTTTTATCAGGAGATCGGGCGGTGTTCCAGGGATCAGGAGCCGGGGGAGTGCATCTTGTTTTACAGCGGACAGGACGTGGTTACCAACCAGAGATTTATAGATAATAACCAGGACAACCAGGAACTGGACCCTTTAACCCGTCAGATCGTTCAGGAGCGGGACCGGGAGCGGCTGCGGAAAATGACGTTCTACTGCTTTACCAACGAGTGCCTGCGGGACTATATCCTTCGGTATTTTGGGGAGTACGGCTCCAATTACTGCGGGAACTGTCTGAACTGTCTGACCCAGTTTGAGGAGGTGGACGTGACGGACATTGCCCGTGGACTTATAGGGTGTGTGTCCCAAAGCCGCCAGAGGTACGGGGTAAATGTGATCGTTGACACGGTCCACGGGGCCAATACAGCCAAGATCCGTCAGTACCGGATGAATGAGAATCCATTTTACGGGACTCTGTCAGAGATCTCTGTGTTTAGGCTGCGGCAGGTGGTGAACCATCTGATGCTTAAGGAGTACCTTTCTGTGACCAATGATGAGTACGCTGTGGTGAAGCTTACGGGAAAGTCCGATGAGATCGCCGGGGGAAGCCAGAGGGTGATGATGAAGATGGCAAAGGAACAGGAGCGTCAGCCTAAGGACAGCGGCGAAAGAAAGATGAAGCGGGGAGGTCTGGCAGGGGTTTCCCTCTCCGAGAAGGAGGAGCGGCTGTTTGGAAAACTGCGGGCTCTTCGGACAGACATTGCCAGAGGCGAGGGCGTGCCTCCCTATATCGTATTTTCGGATAAGACCCTGGTTTCCATGTGCGTCATAAAGCCAAGAACAAAGACCCAGATGCTTTCTGTGTCAGGGGTGGGGGAGTTTAAGTTTGAGAAGTACGGGGAGAGATTTTTAGGCTGTGTCAGGGAGTTTGTGGGGGAACTGGAAGGTGGAGACGGTCCGGAGGAACGGTCCTTTGGATCGGAAGCAGAGTTTTTTGCGGACGACAACTTTGACGGAATTCTCATTGGGCCCACCAAACCCATGGGAAAGCCTCAGAAAACAGAATTTTTTATGACCCAGGAGCTGCGGGATCAGATCCATTATTCGGAACAGACGTCGCTTAGCGACTTTGTGGGGCAAATCAATGATCTTCGGGATGAGTTTATCATGAAACGGCTGACCATAAAATCCGTGGAAGAATGGCTGACGCGGGCGGGGTGTTTTGACATAAAGGTATTTAACGGGAGGCCCAGGAAGTTTTTGAACGAGAAGGGCGAGGAGTTTGGGATCCAGGCGGAGACAAAGATGAGCATGAGCGGAAATGAGTACCAGGTGTTTGTTTACGGGAAAGAGGCCCAGAAAAAGATCGTGGAATGGCTGTGGGAGAATAGGCAGAAAGCGTGAAACGTATATACGAATTCCATACGCATATGTGATTATCAACAAAAACTGTAACCGTTTACACAAGAGAACCTATGGATTTCGCACAAAAATCATCATAATTTTTCCAAAAAACTCCTTTACTAGATTCTGAATTGTGTTATACTATTATCAGACCGCCAGCGGGGCTTCTTTGGCGTGAAAGCATTGCATGAAGGGGTATCTTTTGTGTGAAAAGGCCGGGCAGATGGCCGGATGAACAGGGCTTTCGCGGGAAAGGACGAAGGGCCGGCGGGGAGAAAATGTAGACAAGCGCTACACAACTTGAGGAGGAAAATACACATGGCAAACAAGTGGGTCTATTTGTTTAGCGAAGGTAATGCCGGCATGAGAAACCTGTTGGGCGGCAAGGGCGCCAACCTGGCAGAGATGACAAACCTGGGACTTCCGGTTCCCCAGGGCTTTACCATTACCACAGAGGCTTGTACCCAGTACTATGAGGACGGCAGGAAGATCAACGACGAGATCATGGATCAGATCATGGTTCACATCGGCAAGATGGAGGAGATCACCGGCAAGAAGTTCGGCGACAAGGAGAATCCCCTTCTGGTATCTGTTCGTTCCGGCGCGCGGGCTTCCATGCCCGGCATGATGGACACCATCCTGAACCTGGGTCTTAATGAGGAGGTAGTGGAAGTTCTGGCTGCCAAATCCGGCAATCCCCGCTGGGCATGGGACTGCTACAGAAGATTTATCCAGATGTTCTCCGACGTAGTTATGGAAGTAGGCAAGAAATATTTCGAAGAGCTGATTGACAAGATGAAAGCCAAGAAGGGCGTTACTCAGGACGTTGATTTGACTGCCGACGACTTAAAAGAGCTGGCTGAGCAGTTTAAGGCAGAGTACAAGGAGAAGATCGGTAAGGACTTCCCGTCCGATCCCAAGGAGCAGCTGATGGAGGCGATCAAGGCCGTGTTCCGCTCCTGGGACAACCCGAGAGCTAATGTATACCGCCGTGACAACGATATCCCCTATTCCTGGGGTACTGCCGTTAACGTACAGATGATGGCATTCGGCAACATGGGAGAGACTTCCGGTACCGGCGTTGCATTTACCCGCGACCCGGCTACAGGCGAGAAGCACCTGATGGGCGAATTTTTGATGAACGCCCAGGGCGAGGATGTTGTGGCCGGCGTCCGCACACCCCAGAAGATTGACCAGCTGAAGGAGGTTATGCCGGAAGTTTACGAGCAGTTCGTAGGCATCTGCAATACGCTGGAGGATCATTACAGAGATATGCAGGATATGGAGTTCACCATCGAGGATAAGAAGCTCTACATGCTGCAGACCCGTAACGGCAAGAGAACCGCAAAGGCGGCTTTAAAGATCGCCTGCGATCTGGTTGACGAGGGCATGATCGACGAGAAGAAGGCAGTTGCCATGATCGACCCGAGAAACCTGGATACCCTTCTTCATCCTCAGTTTGACCAGGAAGCTCTTAAGAAGGCACAGCCGGCCGCAAGAGCTCTGGCCGCATCACCGGGCGCTGCCTGCGGCAAGGTGGTATTTACTGCGGAAGACGCAAAAGAGTGGGCTGCAAGAGGTGAGAAGGTAGTTCTGGTTCGTCTTGAGACTTCTCCGGAAGATATCGAGGGTATGAAGGCGGCCCAGGGTATCCTGACTGTCCGCGGCGGTATGACAAGCCATGCGGCCGTTGTTGCCCGCGGCATGGGTACCTGCTGTGTATCCGGCTGTTCTGACATTGCTATGGACGAGGAGAACAAGAAGTTTGTCCTGGCAGGCAAGGAGTACCATGAGGGCGACTGGCTGTCTCTGGACGGCTCCACGGGTAATATTTATGATGGTATTATTCCTACGGTAGACGCTGCCATCGCAGGCGAGTTCGGCAGGATCATGGGCTGGGCTGACAAGTACAGAAGACTGAAAGTAAGAACCAACGCAGATACTCCGGCTGACGCCAAGAAGGCCAGAGAGCTGGGTGCTGAGGGAATCGGCCTTTGCCGTACCGAGCACATGTTCTTTGAGGGCGACAGGATCGACGCGTTCCGCGAGATGATCTGCTCCGACACTGTTGAGGAGAGAGAAGCTGCTCTGGAGAAGATCCTTCCGGTACAGCAGGGAGACTTTGAGAAGCTGTATGAGGCTCTTGAGGGCAACCCGGTATGTATCCGTTTCCTGGATCCGCCGCTCCATGAGTTTGTTCCCACCGAGGAGGAGGACATCAAGAAGTTGGCTGACGCTCAGGGCAAGACCGTTGAGCAGATCAAGACCATTATCGCTTCTCTCCACGAGTTTAACCCCATGATGGGTCACCGTGGATGCCGTCTGGCGGTTACCTATCCTGAGATTGCGAAGATGCAGACCAAGGCTGTGATCCGCGCGGCTATCAACGTTCAGAAGGCTCACGCTGACTGGAAGGTATGCCCGGAGATTATGATCCCGCTTATCTGCGATATCAAGGAGCTGAAGTTTGTTAAAAAAGTGGTTGTTGAGACGGCTGACGCAGAGATCAAGGCTGCAGGCGTGGAACTGAAGTACGAGGTTGGCACCATGATCGAGATCCCGAGAGCTGCTCTGACGGCTGACGAGATCGCTAAGGAGGCTGAGTTCTTCTGCTTCGGTACGAATGACCTTACCCAGATGTGCTACGGCTTCTCCCGTGATGATGCCGGAAAGTTCCTGAATGCTTACTATGATACCAAGATCTTTGAGAACGATCCATTTGCTAAACTGGATCAGATCGGCGTAGGAAAGCTGATGGAGACTGCCATTAAGCTGGGCAAGCCGGTTCGTCCGGAACTGCATGTGGGTATCTGCGGCGAGCACGGCGGGGATCCGTCCTCTGTGGAGTTCTGCCATAAGATTGGGCTGGATTATGTGTCCTGTTCACCGTTTAGAGTTCCGATCGCCAGGTTGGCGGCGGCACAGGCGGCTATAAACCAGGGGTGAGTGATTGAACGATCCTGATTTTATGCGGATTTGAGGCGTTTAGATTGATAAAAGCCGGATAATAAGTTTATGACAAAATGACAAAAGGGAAGATACACTACCGAATTAACAGAGTCGGGGTGTATCTTCCCTTTTTAGAGCAGAACCTAGTTAGAGGACTTAAGCGTATAGTTACCTTGGCTATTGGATTCAATAGAAGGAGTCTTTGTTGACTTAAACATATGCTTATCTAATTTTTTACAAAATTCTGAAATTTCATATTTTATGAATTTATAGTTTCTTTTTCTTTGTTTATCGTTGCAATCTAGTGGGCATAGATAGTCATAGTCTGTAATGAACACTTCGATAGGCATTAAATTTTCTAAAGCCGCACTGAAACTTACATCTTTATTGATTTTATCAAATCGATTTTTTTCTAAGCATACCAAAACATAATATTTTCTCTTGAGTTTATCAGAATATAAGTTAAACACAGAAAAAATATTCTGATAAATCGATTGGTTTTCTGCCAGTAGTTTAATGGCGTCTTTTAAATAGCGTTTTGCAGAAAGGTCTTTACGTTTATAGGTTGCTTCTTCTATATAGGTGCGATCCGTATATATTTCTTCTGGGTCGAGTAGTTCCTTAAAATCTTGTAACTGTTCAGCACCCTGTTAAGGGCACATTGATTTTTGGACAAAACAGAGAA
>CAJUPQ010000091.1 GCA_910588505.1 uncultured Hungatella sp.
GACAAAAAATCATCTCACAAAATCAGGCACAAAGAGACTCCGAGAGTACATTATCCAATAAGGATCCGTTTCCCTTCAAACGCAAAACCGTAATGTCGGATCCTTTCTCCTGGAATCCCTCTCTCTGTCAGCACCCTGTCATAGTCTCTGCCGCGAATCTGGTCAAGGGCGCTCTTTACCGTGTCTTCCAGGGTTTTCTCCGAATGGGGATCCTTTACTTTAAATTCCAGCACATAGGCAAAGTCGCCCTTGTTTCGCGGCTCCATGACCACATCATACCTTCCCAGACCACTCTCCCGGTTAGATGTGATCACATAGTCAAGCTTTGCGTCCGCCATAAGCCCCAGGACAAAACCGTGGTAAAAACGTTCCGGCTCCGCCTCATCAGACGGATGCTTTCCCGTATCAAAAAAGCTGAACACCGCCGAGGCCATCTGATTCATATACTGGTTCATATATCCCACATGGTCAGCCATCATCGCTTTTACAAAGTCGTTATAACGCGCGGAAGGTTTTTAAACCACGCCTGGATCATTTTTATCAATATAAAAGGAATGGGCTTCCCGAATTTTCTCAAAACTCTGGATGCCAATGGAAATCTTTGTATTCATCTGCCCCTTGTGATCCTCTCCTCTCACTTTAACTGCCGTTCCTCATAACCGCGGACTCCTCCATATTCCGGATCACCCGCTCCCCCTCCCGGGCCAGATCCCGAAACTGGGCGATGGTCTCCTTCATCTGTGGAAGAGCCTTCTGCTTATACTGGTTAATAGAATCCAGAGCCCCTAAGGTCTCCCGAAAAGCCTCCTTAAGGGTCTCCACCTGGATATTGGAATCCATGGCCTGCTTCTGGATCTCAGCTCCCTGGGTGCTGAGCATCCGGGACGTAGAGGCGATCATGTCATTGGTAGCCTGGTTTAACACCTTCACCTTTTCCAGCACGATCTTCTGGTTGTACAGCGCCCCGGCCACGGTGACCGCCACGTTGAGAGCCGCCACGGTCACGGTCTGAGCCCGGTTCACAGAGCGGATCAGCTCATAATTATTCTTCCGGATAACCTCCATGGCAAGGATACCGTTCTGGTTCACAGCCAGCATCTGGTTAAAATCGATCATCCGCTGCCTTAGAGGAAATAAAATCTCCTCCTCCACAAACTTCACCTTCTCGCTGTCCCCGTAAAGATCCCTCTGCCGCCCGATCTGCTCTGTCAGGTAATCATCCAGCTCCTGGCCCAGCGCAATCTTCTGGTTCAGCTGCTTTGTCAGCTCCCGCATAGAAGCCTGCTCCAGCTCCAGGGTGGTGTTGTCGTCCCTAAGAGTCCTGGCCCCCTTGTCCAGAGACTCCACGATCTCCCCGATCACCGAGTCCGCTGCCTTAAACTTATTAAAATAAGAACGCACCGGATTAAACAGATTGCCCAGAGGCCCTTTCTTTACAAAATCCACCCCTGACGGGTCCAGATCCTTCATCTGCCTGGAAAGAGCCTCCAACCCATTAGCCACTGCCCCGCTCTCGCCGCCTGCCCTGGACAACTCCCCGATCCTGGTCTTCATAATGGAATTTTTATCCGCGGACTTCTTCACCACGTCGGCCCCAAACTCCTCGATGGCCTTGGTCAGCTCCTTCCTGTCCTGAAAACTGTCAATATCCGCGTTCAGGATCTCGTCCCCCTTTTCCTTTGACGCGTCCGAGATCATCAGGGAAGTCTCCCTATCCACCGCCGTCTCGGCCTCCACGGCCTTTTTGATCTCCTCCTTCTTGGGAAGCTCCAATGTAAATGCCATACCGTACTCTCCTCTTCACATAATTTTTTGCGCAGGACACCGGCCTTCTGCTCTGTCCAGGTGCTGCCTCGCAAAACTCCTGTCTTTGCCCTGGCCAGACGCCGCCCCGCAAAACTCTCATCTCCTGCTCTGCCAAGGGCCGCCGCCACACAAAACTCCTGCATCCGGCCCTGTCCGGGACGCCGCCCCGCAAAACTCCCGTCTCCAATCCTACAGGCTGGAATTAAACAGATTCTTCAATTTATAGACCACATCATCGGAATCCGCGTTGATATTTGCCGCCTCATTGATGGCGGAAATACTCTCAAGAGCCGGGATGTCCGCATTGTATCCAATGGTGTAGATGGGAATGTTCAGTGCGTCTATCGGCTCCTCAATATCCTTTAGGGCATACCCCCGGTTTGTCTCCCCGTCGGACAGGACAAACATCATCATCTTTGCCTCCGGGTACTCTTTTGACGCCTTGATCAGCATGTCCGCCGCCACAATAATCCCGTCAAAAGTAGCTGTGCCTCCCGAGGCGGTAAGATTCTCCACGGCCCCCTTAAAGGCAGCCTGGTGATTTAAGTTAAACTCCCCCACCGGCACATTGATCACCACGTCGTCCGAGTAGGACACCATCCCTACATAGTTACCGGTGTTAATGTAGCGCATGCCGTTGATCAGCGATGTCTTTAAGGAATTTAAGGGCTCCCCGTTCATGGAGCCAGACACGTCGGCCACAAACACCGCCAGAATAGGCTTGCCGCTGTCCTTCTCCTTTTTCCACAGCTCCTGGGCGTTTAAAAGAGTCTCCCCGTCAACTTCCCCCTGCTCCACCGTATACCCAAGATCATGGTCAAACCCATACTCCCGGGCCAAAGCCCGGCTCTCCTCCCCCCTGGCAAACTCCGCGAAAAGCTCCAGGATCCTGCGCTTGTCCTTCTCCACTGCCGCTGTGGTGTACAGAGGGTTGGTGTGAAGAAACCCGAAAGGCGTAAACTCATACTTTCTCACCAGCTCCGGGTCATTAATGTAAGTCTGGTACTCCATCACAAACCCGTCCAAGGTCCCTGTCTCCGCCGCGTCCCGCATCTGCAGGGTAGTGTAGGCCACAAAAGGCACATTGGCCTGGAAGGACTGAAACCCCTCCACCGCCTCCTGATCCAACGGATTGCGGGCGCTGTAGGTCTGAAGGGTGGAGATGAGGAAATTAAGCCCTGTGGCCGAGGCGTAGGGATTGGTGTAGCCCATGGCAAACTCCCCGCCCGCCGTTGCGTCCACAATGGTCTTTAAATTAATGGCCCCATAAGTCTCCACCAGCTTTTTCTGGGTGTCCTTAGAAAGCAGAATCCCCGCCGTGTTCTCCACCAGAGACTCCTCCACCACCTCCATGGCCACCCCATCGGCAAGGAGCATCCTGCCCCAGAAATCATTAGAAGGAGTGTATCCGTCCGGGATATATTTGCCGGTGCGGATGTAATCCATGCCAAGCCCTGAGGCCACGTTCCGGATCATGACCGAAACCGGCTTGCCGTCTACCTGAAAACCGGCCTCATTAAAAGCCTCTGCCACCTCATTGATCCACCCGTCCTTTCCCGGCCCGCATTTCTCCGATGTAGAAAAAATCTCCGCGTACAGGGACGTAGAAGGCTTCACCGTGATCTGGTTGGTGTCAATATCCGGCAGTTCGTCCACGTCGCCAGCCGCCAGCTCCACCGGGGACTTTACCGGATCCGCCACGTTTGGGGCGATCTTTTTCATATATTTTTCAATGGCAGCCGCCGCGGACTCCGTGCTGACGGTTTTTGCGGATTTTCCCACGTTTCTCGTAAGCATGATCCCCCCAAAGGCGATCACAAACACCACAAGTCCTATGACCGCGATAATAACTGCCTGTTTTTTGTTGTTTTTCATGGTCTCTCCTCCTTTTTGCTTCCCAACCCTCTTTCATCCGTCCTGGGTGTAATACTCCAACTGCCCCAAAAGCTCCCGGATCTGGTCCGCCACGCCGTCAATATCCTGCTCCGTGCAGTCCATCTCCGCCATCTCCGCCATCAAATGATCCACTTCCAGAAGCACCTTCTCATTCTTCTCCAGGACAGAGCGCATATCCTCCAGATTCTCCTCATAAAGCTTCCGCTTTTCCTCCTGGATGCGGTCCGGGATGTCGTCCAGCTTGTACTCCCCGGAACTTAACTTCTGATACTCCCCCTCATCAAAAATCACCATCTTGTTGGCGATCCTGACGATTCCCTTTTCCAGGGCCTCCCCGGCGCAGCGGATAACCCCCATAAACTTCCCATAGCTCAAGGTTCCGCGGCCGAACCTGCGGACCACCAGGGCTTCAAAATTCGAAGACTGCTTCTCCATCCGCTCTCCCTGGTCTGTGGCCGACCGGGCGATCCCGCCCAGAACCTTGCTGGAAGCGTACCGCCTCAAAAGGTCCGCGGCCTTCCTGCCGGCCTCCTCCTCATTTACCCTGACAAGCTCCTCTTTCTTCTCCGCCAAAAGCGCCCGGTTCATCATCACAAAAGACGGAACCGCCACCACGCCCACGGCGATGGACGCAGCCGCCACAGCCGCGTTGGCGGCAAAAGGCGACAGCCCCACAAGCCCCGGGGAAAAAAGGCACACCATGGCAGCCGCAAACGCGGCGTTGGCCCCAAAAAGCTTTGTATACTTGTTCACCTGCCCGGACACTCCCTTCCCTGTGTAGTATACAGACAGTATACACCCTTTTGGAGGATTTGGGAAGCAAAAAGCATCGGCCAGGGAACTGCTTTCCCTGGCCGATGCCCGCTTCTATTTAACGGGATTAAAAGACCCGATCTCCACCAGATTGCCCTCCGGGTCCGCGATATAGCAGGTTCTCTGCCCCCAAGGCTCCGTTGTCGGCTCCATAACCGCCTTCCCCCCTTTGGCAGTCACCTCCTCAAAGGCCCTGTCAACGGCATCATAATCTTCCACCCCCAGGGCGATCTCAAAATGACCGCACTCCCCGGAAGCATACCCAAAGCTTTGCCCTGTCATATTCTCAAAATCCTTCCTGCCATACATCAAAAACAAGGTGCCGTCCTTTTCCAGATACACGTTCGCCGTATCCTCGCCCTCCTTGATCTCAAACCCAAGCACATCCCGGTAAAACCTGATCATAACCCCCATATCCTTCACCAAAAGCCCGAATCCGTCCAACTTTAATTTCATGTTCTTATCCTCCTTCAATGTTATGCTTTTTCCGCTGGCTTTCCCCATTGTATCACAGAGAAGACGACACCTGTATGTCATGTTAAAAAAGTCGCGGACAAATTTTCCCTATTCTTTCCACCGCCCCGTTGTGGGCCTATACCTGTCCCTCCCACAGACAAAAATACCGGCCAGGACAATATCCTCTAAGTCCTGGCCGGTATCTCTAAGCTATGTATATTTAGTGTATTATTGAGTGAGCAACGGGCAGCTTTAGTCGTAAGTAGGGAGGGAAGGCAGGCTGTGTGCCGTTCGGGTTCAGATATGCCAAGCATTCTGAACCCGGACAGGACCATCCTTCCCTTCTCTGACTGGCATCACGACTACCCTCGCCTTTTGCTCACTTTCTATCCCACTACTCCTACTACTCTTCCTCCACCGGCTTCTGGTGATTTGCCGCCAGCACAAAGGGCGTGTAGATAACTGCCGCGATGAGGATGCACAGAAGCTGGGTGATCGCTGCCCCGATGGAGCCTCCTGACGACAGGAAGCCCATAAGCACCGGCGGTGTTGTCCATGGAGAGTTCACCACCATTTTCCCACAGAAACCGATAGAAGTCATAAAGTAAGCAAACGTCGCGGACGCGGCCGGCGCGATCATAAACGGGATCGCAAGCAGCGGGTTCAGCACAATGGGCAGACCAAAGGTAACCGGCTCGTTGATGTTAAAGATCGCACAGGGAATAGCGATCTTGGCAATTGCCCGATAATCATCCCTCTTGGAAAACAGCATGATCGCGATCAGCAGTCCGCCTGTGATCCCGGCTCCCGTGATAATGGAGAAACAGGACATAAACGGAGAACAGATAATATTTGGCACAGCCGTGCCTGCCGCGTAAGCCGCCTCATTTTCCGCGTAGGCCGCCAGAAGAATGGGAGAATAGATCGCGCTTAAAGTCTGAGTTCCGTGGATGCCAAAAGTCCACAGCACGGTACTCATAAAGATCAGGAACAAATATCCCGGCAGACCTGTAAGGATGTTCATAAGCGGCGCCTGGATAAATGTGGTGATCGCCACAAAAATAGTCATTCCCGTAAGCTTGTTAAACACAAACCCCACTAAAGAAACCGCCAAAATGGTAAGGCAGGACGGGAACAATACCGTAAAGGACCTGGCCACATTGGAGGGAACGCCCTCCGGAAGCTTGATCTCCAGCCTTCCGCTCTGAACCAGACGGCAGTACAGCTCCGTAGCGCACAGCGCCGTAATCAGTCCAACGAACAGTCCCTTGGCGTCGGTAAAACTGGCTGCCAATACATTGGCCACCTGATGAATTCCTCCCTCTGCCGCCGCGCACTCTACCTCCGCAGTAGTCAGACACAGGGAAATGTAAGCTCCCAGGGCCACCGGAGCCAGAGCATAATCCTTAACCCCGTAGCTCTCCCCAAGCCCTAAGGCAATCAAAATCACGATTCCAATGGTAATAAAGCTCATAGTACCGTAGTTGGCGGCCGTAAACACCGGGTTCAAACCGGCAAGCCAGCTCATGCCTGGCACATTGGCAAGAGATATGTATCCAGGCCGCACATTACACACCACGTTGGAAATCAAGGTACAAAACGCACCTGTAACAACGACGGGAAGCAAGGAACTAAACCCGTTTCGGATGGCAGCGAGGTGTCTCTGGCTGGAAAGCTTTGCCGCGAACACAAGAAGCCCATTCATAATTTTTTCTGTCATATTTCCACCCCCTGTCGGCCTTCCTGCTTATAATCCCTGCGCAATGAGATCGCAAACCACTTTATCCTTTACCGTAACGCCCGCAGCCTCCAACTGGGCGATCTTCTCCGCAAACTGCGGCAGATACTTCTTGTGGGCTACCAGCATCTCGTCCAGCAGGCTCTTGGCGCACCCGCCGCCGGTCACCAGGGGATTCAGCAGAAACGCCTGAAGAGCCAGACCATAATCCCCTGTAATAGCAGCCTTGATCACGCACTCTTCCATCGCCTTCATCACCTGAACCCAGCCACGCTCCGCGGACTCAAACTTGCCCCAGGTAATAGGCACCGCTCCTCTGGCCGTGATCATGGAAGAAACCTCCACAATGCTGTCATAGGGAAGATCCTCGATGGCGCCCTTGTTCTCCGTGCTGACGATCATGATCTGTCTCTTGTCATTGTAGATGGAGTTAATGCACTCGCAGGCAGCGTCGCTGTAGTAGGTTCCGCCTCTCTTGGTCAGCTGCTCCGGCTTGTAGTTTAAGTTAGGATCCTTGTACAGCTCGAACAACTCCGCCTCGGTCTTCTTTACCTGCTCGCCTCTGGTTCCGATTCCCTCATACTCCTCTAAGCTGTGCTTTAACATCTCCTCCTGGAGATAGTAGTATCTGTGATAACCGCATGGGATCAGGTTCATCTGGTTTAACTGATCCGGAAGGAACATAGCCTTGAAAATGTTGGCCGGCGTACCGTCGTCCCCGGAGTTCATCTTTGCGATGATCTCAGGCGTCCGATCCCTGCCCTGGCTGTCGCTGACTTTATGCCAGTGGAAATGGTTCAGGCCCGCGAACTGATGGAACAGCTCCTCCTCCGGCGTGTCGATAAGCCCTGGCTCCCTCCGAAGGAATCCCAGAGGCACATTGCACAGTCCGATGCATTTCTTCCAGCCGCCGTGCTTGATAATGGTCTCCGTGATCATTCCCGACGGGTTGGTAAAGTTGATCAGCCAGGCATCCGGACACAGCTCCTTCATATCCTTTACAATGTCCAGGATCACCGGAATGGTTCGAAACGCCTTGAACATGCCGCCTGCTCCGTTGGTCTCCTGCCCCTGCATGCCGTGGGAAAGGGGTATCCTCTCGTCCTTAATCCTGGCATTCAACAGGCCGACCCGGAACTGGGTGGTAACAAAGTCAGCGCCCGGAAGAGCCTCTCTCCGGTCCAGAGTCAGATGCACCTTCACATTATAAGGCGTGGCATCCCACATCCTCTGGGCCATAGCGCCTACGATCTCCAGCTTCTCCTTGCCGTCCTCAATGTCCACCAGCCAGATCTCCCTAATGGGAAGCTCATCATACCGCTTGATAAAACCCTCCATAAGCTCCGGTGTGTAGCTGCTGCCGCCGCCGATGGTAACGACTTTGATTGGTTTTTTCTCCATTGTACCTGCCTCCTTAGGTTTTATGTAAATTCTTTGTACTATTACCATAAAATCATTTTGACAATTTTGCAAGAATTTACAGATATAATGGGAATCATTCCCTAAAGTCAACAGATTTTTGCGGCTATTTTCGGTATTTATTACCGATTTATAACAGTTCAGATAACCCTTGAACTGTTACGCGTCCGGCCATGAAAATCGTTTACGCGCAGGCCGGATACCTGCTGCCATTACGTTTTCATACAGTCAGCGCGTTAAACACCCAGACCTACCTGAACTGTTACACCGATTTAACACGGTTAACCAGACCCGCAATCCAGCCATAGCATGAATTTGCCTCCTGCGTCACCAGTCCGGCCTCTCCCTGTCTTTTAAAAACGTCCGGATATTCTCCAGATTTTCATCATAATCTTTCACAAACAGCATCATATACAGAATATCAAGGGCATAAGACATGCCGGTGCGGGAGGCAAAATTCCCGATCTTCCCCACGCTCTCTTCCTCATTTTCAACGATAATGGCGTGATTGGCTTTCCAGATGTTGGGACTTTTGGCATTGCTGGTGAGGAGGCAGATCTCGCTCTTGATGTGCTTTAAGTCGTCCACCCACCGCCCCACCTTCCTGCTGTCGGCGTACTGGGAGATGATCAGCGCGGCCTGCCTCTTTGCCTTGCGCTGGCGGTACAGATTGTTGTTGAATCCTACCATGGAGGGATTGGAAAACGGCAGCCCTAACTTGGCGGTCTTGCACAGAAAATCCTGAGCAAGGATAAACGACTGCTGGGACCCCAGCACATACACATAGTCCGCCCGGTACAAAACGTCGGCCACCCTCTGCACCACGCGGATATCCACGGAATGGTACGCGTTCAGAAGGGCCTGGTGGTGAAGGTTAAACAAGATCTTTGGGAAATCCCTCACATCATCGTCCTTATGCACCGGCAGCATCACGTCCACCGCCTTCTCATTCTCAATCAGCCGGTCCAGCTCCGTGGCCAGCTTGATCTTTAACTGGGCAAACCCGTCCACCCCCACTTTCTTGCAGACCCGCCCGATAGTGGACGGGGAGGAGTAAGCCGCCTCCGCGATCTCCCCGATGGTGGCGTTTATCACTGCCCTGGGATGCTTAAGGATGTAGCGCACCACCACCTGCTCCGCGTTGGTAAAAAGCTGTTCTTCCTTTAACTGATTTAAGATTGACATGTTTTCTCCCGCCTTCCTGTGATATGTTGCTGTGGGCCTCTTTTCTTTCAATCATATCGCAAGTGGGGCGGGATGTAAAGAGACCTGGGAGGCTTCATGTTTTCTCCTTTACTCCACGATCTGTCTATGTTAAAATAGGATCATAACAGAGGTGAGCATGGATGACCAGGATCATTGGCATTGGGAGCCAAAACTTTGAACAAATCATTTCAAATCGCTACTTCTGTATCAATAAGACAAGCTTTATCAAAGAATGGTGGGAAAATGGGGATGCTGTCACATTGATCGCCCGCCCCGAAGATTTGGAAAAACCCTGCCATGGATATGACAAGACGCTTTTTTTCTGTGGAACACTTCGGACAGACTATGCCCTTTCATGGCCTTTCTAATGTACTCTCGGAGTCTCTTTGTGCCTGATTTTGTGAGATGATTTTTTGTCAGATGTGCATACATTTATGAGGCGTACGTGGAACGTACGTTGATTAAATTTATGTGCATCTGACGGAAAATCATCCACAAAGGCAGGTGCAGGAGAGATTCCGAGAGTACATCTTATTCCCCCTTTCGCCATACTCTTTTATTTATCACATCTGTATAAGACTGTACGATTTTCACCACTTTATCGGAAACATTTTCATCCACATAGTCAGGCACAGGAAGGGCGCCGCCTCCCCGCTCTCTCCCACACATGGCCACCGCTATATCCACTGCCTGTAAAAGCCCCGCAGCACTTATCCCGGAAAGGATAAAACACCCTTTGTCCATGGCCTCCGGCCTCTCTGTGGACGTGCGGATACACACCGCCGGAAACGGACGCCCTACAGATGTAAAAAAGCTGCTCTCCTCCGGCAGTGTTCCCGAATCGGACACCACACAGAACGCGTTCATCTGAAGGCAGTTATAATCATGAAATCCTAAGGGTTCATGCGCGATCACTCTCTCATCCAGTATAAATCCTGATTTCTCCAATCTTTTTCGGCTCCTTGGATGGCAGGAGTACAGCACCGGCATATCGTACGTTTTTGCCATGGCGTTCACCGCCTGAAACAGAGACAGAAAATTCTTCTCCGTATCCAGATTCTCTTCACGGTGGGCTGACAGCAGGATGTAACGCCCCTTTTCAATGGCGATCCCCGTCTCTTCTGTGATCCGCCTGTGGATGTCCGAATTTTGGATCTCTTCCAGGTTGGCTGACAGCACCTCCGCCATTGGGCTTCCTGTAACAAATACACGTTCCGCCGGCAGACCCGCCCCTAACAGGTACTTTCTGGCATGCTCCGAGTACGCCAGGTTCACATCGCTGATCACGTCCACGATCCGGCGGTTGGTCTCCTCCGGAAGGCATTCATCCTTGCAGCGGTTCCCCGCCTCCATGTGGAAAATCGGGATGTGCAGCCGTTTCGCTCCGATCACCGACAGACACGAATTCGTGTCGCCAAGCACCAGCGCCGCGTCCGGCTTTATCTCCGCCATCAGCTTATAGGAACGGGCTATGATCGCCCCCATGGCATCCCCCAGATCCCCTCCCCCGCAGTCCAGATAGATATCCGGCGTTTCCAGCCCCAAGTCCTTAAAAAAGATGCCGTTCAGATTGTAATCATAGTTCTGGCCTGTGTGGCATAAAAGGCAGTCAAAATAGTACCGGCACTTTTTTATGGTCTCTGACAGACGGATGATCTCCGGGCGGGTCCCTGCGATAATCAAAAGCTTCAGCCTGCCGTTCTCTTTCCATTTCACACCGCCATATGGGCCGGCCCACTGACCTCCATGGCCCTGATCCCTTGACTGTCTGTCCTGAAACGGTCTTTCTGACCCGAAAGAGCGATCGCCGGCTGGCTGGTTCCCGGAATGTTGATCTGGTTCAGCCGGTCTGTTCGGATTTGTCCCTAGCTCTGTTCCTGTCCCTGACTCTGTTTCTATCCCTGGCTCTGTTCCTGCCCCAATCTCTGTTCCTGTCTCCCTTTCTATCTTCATTTCTACCTTCATGCCTTCCTCCGCGTTCTTTCATAGCTGCTAAATGATGTTTGAAAAATGTTTTCTGTCAGATGCCCATTCCTTTTTATAGAAGATTTTTCCCCACTCATGGGGGCGGCGGCCCCATGAACGAAGCAAGGGACAACTCTGTCCCAAAACGGGGCCCACATCTGACGGAAACCATTTTTCAAGCACTCTTTAATTTCCCTCAACCTCTTCAAAAAATGTGTCCGGACGCGCCTCCTCAAACCGCTCATTGGCCCACATCACCGTTACCAGGTTTTCCGTCTCTGACAGATTTTCTATGCTGTGGGCATAGCCGGGCAGGATCCGGACCGCCTGCATCTGTTCCCCGGTTACCTCAAACTCTATCACCGGATAAGGATCCCCCTTTTCATCTTTCCCGATCTTCCTCTGCCGGATCAGCCCATGCCCAGACACTACCATGAAGATCTCCCACTTGCTGTTATGCCAGTGCTGCCCCCGCACATTGCCCGGCCTGGCCACATTCACGCTTACCTGGCCGCATCTCTCGGTTTTTATCAACTCCGTAAACATCCCCCTGTTGTCCACCCGCATGTCCAATGGGCGGCTCATGGCCTCTCTTGGAAGGTAAGAAAGATACGCGCTGTACAGCTTCTTCTCAAAAGAGCCTGACGGGATCTCCGGGATCACTGACCCCTTCCATGTCTCATTGTACATGTTCAACAGGTCAACGATCTCTCCCAAAGAGACCTTGTGGCTGACAGGGACAAAACAGAACCGGCCACGGTCCTTTTCCACCGGACGGGTATCCTCGTACTCACAGCGGTGTTCCTTTCCCTCCAGGGCGTCCAGCATCTCCTCCACCAGGTCGTCGATATACACCAGCTCCAGTTTCGTATCCCGGTTATCTACCCTGTAATCCAGGCCATTGGCTATGGCATGGCAGAAGGTGGCCACCGCGGAGTTGTAGTCTGGTCTGCACCATTTTCCAAAAAGATTGGGAAACCGGTACGCCAGGACTTTCGCTCCGGTTTCCCGGGAATACTGAAAGAGAAGCTCCTCCCCGGCGCGCTTGCTCTCGCCATATGGAGAGTCTTTGTATCTTCCCGTAAGGGACGCCTGAATGGACGAGGACAACATGACAGGGGATCTGTTCTTACATTTTTTTAATGTTTCCAGAACACAGGCAAGGGCTCCCAGATTGCCCTGTTCAAACTCCGCGGCGTTTCTGGGGCGGTTCACTCCGGCCAGATGGAAGATGAAGTCCGCTTTTTGGCAGTATTCCTCCAGAAGATCCGAACCCTTGTCGTACCCATAAATCTCCCCGATCAAAAGACCCGGACGGGCGCGGTTCTTTCCTTCTTTTATGTTCTTTAGATTCTCCACAAGGTTCTTTCCCACAAATCCGCCCGCCCCCGTGACCAGTATGTTCATCATGATCCTGCGTTCCTTACCTCCTTAAGCGTTCCCTTCAGCCTGGCCAGGGCCTCTCTCACATACTCCGTCGTGAGAAGCTTGTCCACGGTCCCCTCCATGTCAAGGAGCCTTGTGTTGTGGCTGGTATAGGAATCGCCGGCCTCTGTCTGCACTTTCCCCTCTACAAAATATTTGTCGTAATTTAAGTTCCGGTTGTCCGCCGATACCCGGAAGTATTTTCCCATATCTTCGGCCCTTAAGGCCTCCTCCCTGGTCATTAGGGTTTCGTAAACTTCCTGGCGAGACACTGGCTGTTATTTCCGTAAAAGAACCTGCAGCGCATACAGCTTCTT
>CAJUPQ010000092.1 GCA_910588505.1 uncultured Hungatella sp.
TCGAGTCCCTGAAGGCGCAGGTAAAGTACTGGTTTTGATGACAAGGAGCATTGGGGCCGGTGCTTTTTTGTTTTACAATATTTACGAAGGGGCGGCTGCCATGACAAAACGGTATACATGTTATGAAAGATAATCAACAAAAGTAAGGTATGATAGATAATTTTGGAAAGTAAAGAAATTATCTGAGTTGTCAGAAAAGAATATTGACGAACAGGGAAAAAATACCTATAATGAAACAAGGGCAGGCTCATAAGACTGCCCATAAAAAACATAACACGCAGGGGGGAAAATCATGGTAGAGACACTCAGGAAAAAGGCCAAAAAATCCAATATGTTAAGGGTCATATTCTCTGTGATCGGTGTGGTTATTTTGTTGGCTGTCACGAAATTTGCTATCTTTGACGTGCTGACCGGACCGACGAAGCTGGACATCACACAGGATCCGGCTACATACGAGGGAAAGTATGTGACCATTGACGCGGAGTATTTTCTGTATGACTACATAGAGCATACCACTACCACCACCAGAAAGTACGGCGGGAGCACGACTAACACCAACGGGTACAGTTATCTTGTGTTCCAGTCTGTGGACGACTACGAGAAAGAGGCGTCTATCTGGTATTTTTACAGCATTTATCTGGACAAGAAGAGAGAGGACGAGATGGCCGCTAAGATCGACCAGGCGTTTGAGTTCTGGAATGACGAGGCGGGCCAGGTAGCGCCGCCGGAGCCTGTCACTGTCAAGGGAGTATGGAATCCCATGGATGCCCAGACAGAGCGGTATTTCCGGGAGGCGTTGGCAGGGCTTGAGATCTCGGAGACCGAGTTTGACAAAATGTATTTCTATGAGCTGGATACAAAGAATATCGGCGGATTGAACGCGCCTCTGTTCTGGTTTTTGATGGCCGGCGCCGTCGGGCTTGCGGTATTTGCTGTTGCCAGCGGCGTGGGTTTCTTTAGCAATGGTTATATGAAGAACATCCAGAAGTATCTTCAGAAGGACAGTTCGGTTTCCATAGCTGCCATTGAGGAGGACTTTAGCCAGGCGCATCTGGTTCAGAAGACCGTGTGGGTAGGAAAGAAATGGACTGTGTATATGGTGGGCAATTCTGCCCGCATCCTTCCCAACAAAGATCTGGTTTGGGGATATTACTATCAGCGGACCGGGCGTCACAGTGTAAGCGAGATGCGGCTTTATACCAGGGAGAAAAAGCTGTTTACCATCAGTCTGTCCGAGAAGAGTACTCAGGAAGCCCTGGGAGTGTATGTAGAACAGCAGCCTCAGATGGTGGTCGGGTACAGCGGTGAGCTGGAAAAGATGTATAATAAAAATTTCCAGGAGTTTTTGAACTTAAAGTATAATCCGGCTATGGCGAATGCAGCGGAAGGTTATGCACAGTTCTAAAGGGGATTGCAGGGAGCGCGGCTGTATGCCGTGCTTCTGTTGCTGTTCAGATCCAATGTCATTGTTATTATTCATAGGGGACTTGAAATCTGCTGCCCTATGGACGGTAAGTGCTTTCGGCAAAGATTTTTAGAAAAAAATTAATCGCTTGACATTTGCCGCCATTGGCTGTATAATAGCAAACGTTCCGACAGATAACTTAATAAAAGCGCCTTTAGCTCAGTTGGTAGAGCAGTAGACTCTTAATCTATTTGTCCAGGGTTCGAGTCCCTGAAGGCGCAGGTAGAGCGCTGATTTCGGCAGTCAAAGCCACGGTCAGCGCTTTTGATATCTGGCAATAAAAACCAAAGAAAATACTTTCATTTGAGAGTGCGGTATGCTATGATGAAAGAAAACAAAGGCGGAAGGGAATGGGCCAGGAGACAAGGATTGCGGTAATCGGCATTATTGTGGAAGATAAGAACATGGCGGGTGAGGTTAACAGCCTGCTCCATGAGTATGGGCAGCATATCATCGGCCGTATGGGACTGCCCTATGAGAAGAAGGGCGTGAATATCATAAGCGTGGTGGTGGACGCGCCTATGGACAGCATCAGCGCGCTGTCAGGAAAGTTAGGAAGGCTGCCTGGAGTGGGAGTAAAAGCGCTTTATTCCAAGGCAGGTACAGGGAAAGCCGAATGATTAAGATTCCGGAGAAGTTCAACAAAAGCCGGACAGCAGCAGAGAACAAAACATTTTTTGCTGCTGTCCGGCTTTTTATGTGGGTTTGGAAGCTGTCATGACCCGTCTGTTTCCAGCGCCTCCGTACACAAGATCATCTGTCCCAACAGCATATAGTCTTTCACCTCGTCCAGCTGGATGATATCAGGGATATATTTGGTGGGGATATATTTTCCGATCTCCCGTATCAGCTCATCGGTCTGCGCGATAAGGCGGCTGGACAGCAGAAGCACGTCCGGTCCAAGAATACATATTAAAGACGCCACAGACTGGGCCACCCAGTTCAGCGTACCCTCCGGAGTAAGGCACAGGGTGGAACGGTTGCTTTTGCTGTTGGTAGGCAGGTATTGGATCTCTCCGGCTACGTGTTTGTACCCCTCAATCAGCTGTCCGTTTATGATGCTGCCCACTCCGCCAGGGGAGCCGATGGCGGGCTGGAAGAGAAAAGACGGCGAGTGATACTGGTCCTGGGAAGAATAGTACCCTACAGCAATGCAGTTGGCGTCATTGCAGAGGATAAATCTGCGGCCGTATTTTTTGGACAGACATTCCAGGACATTGCTTTCATCAAAGCCCTGGGCCAGGAGCGTAAGCCGCCCCTCATCAATAATGCCCGGCACGGACAGCCCTGTAAGCTGGATGTCCGGGTAGATGGCAAAGGCCATGTCGCAGAGGTCGCAGATATCTTCCAGGGAGATACGGGACTTTATGGAAACTTCGTCATAAATAATGTCATTGTGCTCATTGTAGATCCTGGAGGTAAACAGGTAGTGGTTATCTTCGCTGAGGAGTCCAATGGTGAGGATCTTTACATGGGGTTTGATCTGCTGCTTTAGCGGCAGTTTTCCGGGATGCACTCTTGCGCGGCGGACAGCAGGTTCAAGAAGGGGATCCAGATCAGCAAATACGGCCCTCACGTCGTATGTGGCAAAGGTTTTTGGCGGTATTTTCCACACCTTTTTGTTGTGGAGTATTTTTCGCGCCGTCTCATATATGTAGGAGATCTGGGGCGCCAGCAGGATGATGTCGTACTGGCTGGCCGTTTGGTACAGATTGCCGTAGGACACGGCGGAAAATTCGTAGTTCAGGGAGAGAAGCTGAGCGGATTCATTAAGCTTCTGGGCAAAAAAACCGGTGGTCAGGCCGCTGGTGCAGGACAGAAGGACCCGCACAGGCGGTTTGTCAGTCAGCGCCTGGACGCACTCCAGCATTTCATCAAACAGCTTCATGGCGTGTTCCAGAGTGTGCATCTGGAAATGGAGGTAAAAGACATGACGGTTGGTCACCAGGTTAAGCACGTAAAGCTGGATGATGTCCATGGGAAAGAAGGTGACTTCACCACGGCAGTAGCTGGTTTCGATTACGATTACATTTTCATCTTTTTCGCTGACAAACATGCGGTAGTTTGGGCTTGTCTGAGTCAGGACCCATTGGCGGAACTCACTGATGAGGTTGGTGTTTGATGATGTTCCCATGAAAAAATCCCCCTTTTGGTAAAAATGGAATCACGTTACTGATAGTATAAGGGGGTGTGATTTTGGTGTCAATTGGCAGATTGGGAGTTGATTGCCAGTGATTCCCTATGGAATTCCCAGGTTCTGTATGTTACTATTGTTTTGTAACAGAAATGTAAAATATTTGTAACAGATAGGAGGACACTATGAGAAAATTTGCATTATATGCTGCAGTTGCGGCCACGACAATGGCAGGAATGGGAACCATGACTTCCCAGGCTGCGGTGAAGGCGTATGTAGTAGGCGGAAATATGGGAGGAAATTGCGGAAACGGTATGTCTGTGGGCGGCGGTAATTCTCTGAATGAGATTTTGCAAATGGTGACATCCAGCAATACGGGCTTTGGCTGTTGGGGAAACGGCAATGGCTCTTTTGGAACAACGCTCCCCGGCACACTGGAGAATCCTCTGACGCCAAATGGTTCGGGAAATTGGGGAAATGGGATGACGCCAGACTGCAATGGTTCCGGTTCCTGGAATTGTCCTACATTGCCTGATTGCTTCGGTTCCTGGGACTGTCCCACCGGTTCGGACTGTTTTGGCGGAACCAACTGTCCAGGCACTCAGAACCCGGGAACACAAAATCCAGGGATCCAGAATCCGGGAACGCAAAACCCAGGGACGCAAAACCCAGGGACCCAGAATCCGGGAACTCAGAATCCAGGGACTCAGAACCCGGATATCCAGAATCCGACGCAGCCCACTGACCAGGAGCGGGCTTATATTCAGCAGGTGATCGACCTGGTCAATGAGGAACGTGCTAAAGCAGGTCTGTCACCGGTAACAGAGGCAGCAGATGTGGCGGCTGCGGCAAGTGTCCGCGCCAGGGAGATCACATCAAACTTTTCCCACTCAAGACCGAACGGTACGTATTACAATACTGCGCTGGATGAAGGCGGTGTGACGTACCGGGGAAGCGGTGAGAATATCGCCTACGGCCAGAGAACGGCAGCGGAGGTTATGAACGGCTGGATGAACAGCCAGGGCCACAGGGCTAATATCCTTAACGGCAATTACACCAAGATCGGCGTAGGGTATTATGAGAACGGTAGCGGAGTGAAATACTGGGTACAGCTGTTTACATATTAAATCGGCGAAATATAAAAGGGGCTGTGAAAAAATGGAGTGCTTTTATCTCTATATTTTCACAGCCCCTATCAAACAACCACATAATAGACAAGGAGGATCATGTAAATGGTATTACTTCAACTTCCGTGAAGGTCACACAGGGGGACGAGAGGAAGAGAGCCATGGATGCTTTCATAACCGGTTACCGCCTGGGCACTGCCGCGGAAACGGCGGTTGTTATAGTCATGAAGCAGAATCATGCCGCCGGAATTTGAGCGAGGATAAAAGTACTCAAACCCTGCCAGTATGGGGCGAAAAGGTCGGCATCTAAACTGACCAGAGCGAAACGGCAGTCTTTTAGTCCGGCTGCAGTGTCAGGGAAAAAGCCTTTGTGAATCAAAGCCTGTTCAGGATGGGGAAGACGTTCAAGGACACAGGAAATACTGGTGTCGGAAAAGACCCCTTCCTGTGCTCGGGAAAGACTCCGGCTGGATTCCCTGGAGATGTCCCGGGCGTCAAAGCCTTGAAAGGTATCGAAGAGATGAAGAGGCCTCTCAGGGAACAGGGCGTTGAGCTGCCAGGCTATGTCTCCTTTATAGACTCCAAGTTCAGCGATACTCCAGACTACAAAAAGACACAGAAAATAGCGCTGACCCAGGAGGAAGTGGCCTCCTTTATCAACGTCTCCCGTGCCCAGGTGGCAAAGATGTTCGGGCATCTGCGCAAAGAAGGCATAATCGTAACCGGCAACCATACGGCACTATTCCATCAGCCGCCCGGCAGTCAGGCATCCTCCCCGCCCTCAAGCAGCAGAATATCATGGGGGTCTATCCGAATCCGGAGCATATCTCCCACCTCGCCTTTTTCTCTGCGGATATAAGAAAGCCACTGCTCTTTCGGCATCTCCAGCCGCAGCTGACCATTTCGTGAATCGGCTTTGGCCGTAACAGGCTCTGCCATGATCACCATATTAAACACATCTTCCACAATCCGCTTAATCCGGCACTCCATCACATTGACCGGATCCCCGTTCGATGTCTCTCCAGAAAAGATCAGATGGATATAATGGCGTCTGACGCCGATGTAAGTGGCATTTTCCGGAACCGGACGGCCGCAGTCCAGCGACGTCCCACCAAACTCTTTCAGGATATCCATCAGCTCCAACTCCAGTTTCCATCTGAGATACCCATCCAGGGCGGAAAAAGGCTCATCCAGCATCAAAAGCCGCGGCTTTGTCAGCAAAATCCTTGCTAACGCCGTCCTCTGCTGCTGCCCGCCGGACAGCTGATGGGGCCTGTGATGTTCCAGTCCCGTTAAATAGAACCGCTCCATCATATCCGCCGCATGCGCTTTCGCCTTCGCCTTATTTTTCTCTGACGCCTTTAATCCGGTCATCAGGTTTTTTTCCACCGTCATATTGGGAAACAGGGCATAGTTTTGAAACAAAAGCCCCACATGGCGCTTCTGAGGCGGAAGGTTAATTCCCTTTTCCGAATCAAATAATGTGTTCCCATCCAGAGCGATCTTTCCCCGGTCCGGCTTCACGATTCCCGCGATGCACTTTAACGTCATACTTTTGCCGCACCCGGAGGCCCCCAGAATCCCCATGACCTCATTCTCCGCCTCTGCTTTTTGCCGCTTGCAGACAGCCCGCAGGCTTACTGCGTCTTACAGACGAATCCAGCTTTGAACGGTTAACTGATTCGTTGCTCTACCTTACTTTACTTTAAACGCCCTTCCTCTTTTCCAGCATATTCACGGCTAGAAGAACCACCGTGGAGATAGCCATATTCACCATGACCCACCGAAAGGCCAGTCCCTCATTGTCCGTCCTCCACAGATGATAGACTGTGGTGGATATGGCAGCCGTCCTCCCGGGCGTATACCCTGCCAGCATACTGGTGGCCCCGTACTCCCCCAAAGCCCTGGCAAAAGTCAGCACCGCCCCCGCCAGGATCCCCTGACGGCAGGCAGGCATACGGATACGCCAGAAGATATAGGTATTGGACAGTCCCAGAGTCTGGCCGGAATAAGCCAGGTTCTCGTCAAAGCTTTCAAACGCGCCCCTGGCTGTGCGGTACATCAGGGGAAATGCCACCACCGCCGCCGCAAAAATCCCCGAATACCAGGTCATCACCAGCTTCACTCCAAAGTTCTCCATAAACCAGATCCCCAGAGGGCGCTTTGTCCCCAGTAAAAGCAGCAGAAAGTACCCCACCACCGTAGGCGGCAGCACCATGGGAAGGGTCAGCACTACATCCAGAATCCCCTTTACCACACGATTTAGTTTCGCGATATAGTAGGCGGCAAAAATACCTGTAAAAAACACGATTACACTGGAGATTAGAGCAATCCTCAGCGAATTATAAAGCGGATACCAGTCCATATGTCTTCTCCCGTCGTATATGCGCAGACGCCCGCAATCACTTCTTATTTCACCATAGAAAATCCCACGCTCTCAAATACCTCCCCGCAGTCATCCGTGGTGAGATAATCCAGAAACGCCAAAGCTTCCTCCTTATTCTTTGTGATCTTCAACACTGCCGCCGGATAGATCACCTGCTTGCACTGATCCTTGTCCGCCTCATCCACAACCGTCAGTCCCGCGGAAAATGCATCTGTAGCGTAGATAATCCCGCAATCCACGGAAGCCTCTTTTACCTGAGTCGTCACCTCCTTTACATTGGAGCCGTAAGTAATCTTAGAATCTGCTTCCAGCTTCTTAAGGATGCCAAGCCCGGTCAGAATTTCCTCAGAATATGCCCCCACAGGAACGTCATCATTCCCCAGACAGATCAGTTCCAGCTTATCTGTTCCCAAATCCTCATAAGATTCAATCCCCGCCGGATTGCCGTCCGGAACCGCCAGAACCACCTTATTTTCCACCAGATTAAAACGTGTATCCCCGTCCACAAAATTAAGTCCGTCCGTATTCACCGACGGGGCTGCCGAGATATCCAGCTGATTCATCTGTTTCTGGGCCGCCGAGATAAAAATATCACAGTCAGCTCCCTCCTCGATCTGGGTCTTCAATGTGCCCGAGGAATCAAAGGTATACACAATCTCCACAATGGGCTTCACTTCTTTGTACATCTCGGCAATCTTGGTCATAGTCTCCGTCATGGACGCCGCCGCAAATACAATCAGCTCCGTTTTCTCCTCAGCAGCAGCCTCCTGGGATGTCTCACTCTCTGTCTCCTTTTTGGCCGTGGTCTCACTGCTCTCGGCCTGAGTTTGAGTTGCGGCCGCGGTACTTTCCGCAGCTTTGCTGCCTCCGCATCCGGCCAAACTCATAGCCATCACCGCACTTAATACCATTGCACATGTCTCTTTCATCTTTTATTCTCCCTAAAAAATGTATATAATATTATCGAACGTTTTTTAAAAACCGTTCGAACTACTCAAAACAGTCTGCCGCAGGTTCAGTCTTCTGTCTGCCCCACGGCTCCTTTGCAGCTTCTCCGTTAATCCTTATTTGCGTCCACACTCTAAAGCCGTACCCCGCAGAATCTCAAGTCCGTGCTCCACAGGCTCCAATATAAACTCCAGGCTTTCCCGCACCGCCTTAGGGCTTCCAGGCAGATTTACGATCAAAGTCTTTCCCCGGATCACGGACACCCCGCGGCTTAACATGGCCCGGCTGGTCTTCTCCATGGAACGATACCTGATATACTCCGCGATCCCCGGCGCGTTACGGTCCGCCACCGCCATGGTGGCTTCCGGCGTCTGATCCCGCATGGAAAATCCCGTACCTCCGCTTGTCACCACCAGATCCACCTGCCGCCCGTCTGCCAGACGTTTTAACTGAGTCTTAAGCGCCGCCGGTTCGTCGGGCAAAATCAGACACTCCACCACTTCATATCCCGCGCCTTCCAGCATCTCTTTCGCCGCCGGACCGCTTTCATCCACCCGCTCTCCTTTGGCTCCCTTGTCGCTTAGCGTAACCACAGCCGCCGTAAAGGGCCTGTCAGGCTCCGGCAATACCACTGTCAGTTCATCCCCCACAGAGATATCCCCCTCCTGTTCTACCTGGGCAAATACGCCCTCATGTGGCATAATACACTCTCCCATGCGCTTGAAAATAGCACAGTGACTGTGGCATTCTTTCCCGATCTGGGTCATCTTAAGCTTTGCCGTGCCCGCCAAAAAGTAACTTCCCACCGGAAGGCTCTTAAAATCAATGCCCTCCACCACCAGATTCTCGCCAAACGCGCCGTGATCCACATCGGCGCCTTTTTCATTAAATTCCTTCACTTTATCATATGAAAGCAGACTTACCTGCCGGTGCCAGTCTCCCGCATGGGCGTCCCCCACTATCCCGTGATGAGGCTTTAAGTGGACAGAATTCACATTATGCTTTTCCGTGCCTTTTTTCTCGCTGATACAGACAGCTTTCACGATACCTGTTATCATATCCCGTATGTCCTCTCTGCTTATTCTGCTCGTTTATAGTTCCGCCGCCGTATAGACGGCATACAATGTTAATGCTTAAGCGAATCCTGCATTTGCTCATGAAGCGTATTCACAAACTCCCCGCTTTTTCCTCCGGATTTCTTCTCCAGATAAATCTCTCCGATCTCCATCCCTTTATCCACGGCCTTACACATATCGTACACCGTAAGGAGAGCCACCGCAACCCCGGTAAGCGCCTCCATCTCCACACCGGTTTTTCCCATAGTCTGCGCCGTGCATACCGCCTGAATCTGACAGCGCTCCTCATTCAGATGGAAATCCACGTTAAGCTTCGTCAGGTTCAGCACATGACACAGCGGAATCAGCTCCGAAGTCCGTTTGGCCCCCATGATCCCGGCCACCCGGGCTACGGCCAGCACATCCCCTTTTTTCATGGTCCCCTGACGCACCATCTCAAAGCACTCCGAACTCATAAAAATGCTTCCTCTGGCCACCGCCTCTCTTCTGGTGTCTGCTTTTTCTCCCACATCTACCATCCACGCATTGCCCTGTCCGTCAAAATGTGTAAATTCCATCTTACCCTCCGATACTCACCATATTGTCATACTCTGTCATCTGCTCTGGATGCTCAAAACAGTGGGCTGCCGGCTTCCCCGTTATAGCTCTCTCCATGGCCGCAACAATCCTGGAGTCCTGTTCCTCCTTCGCCCCGCTGCCCCTGAGGATTGTCTTCAGATCTTCGCCGTCCTCGAAACATAAGCAGCTTTTTAAGTATCCCTGAGAGGTCAGGCGCAGCCGGTTGCAGCTTGGGCAGAATTTGCCGTGGATCGCGCTGATCAGACCAATACCTCCCTGAAATCCGGGAATCCGATAATACACTGCCGGTCCGTTGCCGTGAATCCTGTCGTCCTTTTCCAGATTAGGAAAGACTATCTTAAGCTCCTTTAGAAGTATTTCGTGATTAAGAGACTGATACCGCTTCCCATAGCCCACAGGCATCATCTCGATAAACCTCACATCTACCGGATAATCCCTGGCAAATGCAAGCATGTCTTGCCATCCTTTTCCGTTGTAATTTACGCCCAGCTGCCTGGCCGCGTCTTTTAAATCTAGAGATACGGCATTGATCTTTACGGGAATATGCCTGCTCCCACACAGTTTCAGGGCATGCTCCAAAGCATTCAGCACGGATTTGACATCTCCGCCTCCTGTCAGGGCGCCATACAAGTCCGGATCCGGCGTATCCAGGCTGATATTGATCCCGTCAATCCCCGCGTCCGCCAATTCCTCCAGATATCGGTCCAGGAGGATGCCGTTGGTGGTGACGGTCACCTTCTCGATCCCCGGAGTTTCCTTCAGCATGCGTATGAAGCTGCAGCAGCCCAGCCGCACAAAGGGCTCTCCGCCGGTGACCTTGATCTTTTTGATTCCCAGAAGCGCTCCGCATGCGGCAATGCGCGCATATTCTTCCAGAGTCAGAATCTCCCTCATAGGCACACACTCCACACCGTCGGGCATACAGTAGCAGCATCTCAGATTACAGCGGTCCGTGATAGATATCCGCATGTAATCGATCTTCCGTCCGAAGTTATCTTTCAAAATTATCTTCCTTTCCCAAATCCACAGTTAGGGAATGTACACGTTTCACAATTTAAGCACAATCCCCCCTGTCCCAGAGCCGCCAGCTCTTCCGCAAACACCTCATCGTCCGCCATAACTCTGGGAAGCACCAGGTCAAAAATGGTACGCTTTGCATACATGACGCAGCCCGGCAGGCCCATAACTGCTACGGTTCTCTCATGTCCTTCCTCCTGCACCTCATAATAAGCTAAAAGGAACATGGCTCCCGGCAGCATCGGCGCTCCGTAGGACACGATCCGTGCTCCCGTATTCTTAATGGCTAAAGGCGTCTTGTCGTCCGGGTCCACGCTCATGCCGCCGGTACAGACAACCACATCCGCTCCCTTTTCGATCATATTCAGAATGGTGGCCGTCACCTTTTTATCATCGTCATTCCAGGTTACATGGTCTATAACCTCCGTGTCAAATTCGGCCAGCTTCTGCTGGATTACAGGGGTAAATGTATCCTGAATCCGCCCGTAGAACACCTCATTTCCCGTAGTCACAATGCCCACTTTTTTATGTACAAAAGGCTTCAGTTCCAGAAACGGCCTTCCTCCCGACGCTTCCATGGCTTTCCTTCTGGCACTCTCCATCTTGTCCTCCCGGATAACCAGAGGAATGATCCTGGTTCCTGCCAGTTTATCCCCTTTCTTCACGGCAAAATCTCCATGGCGGGAAGCGATCATCATCTCTCCGAAACCATTGACCGCCTTAAGCCCTTTGTCATGGACTTTTAAAAGGCCGTCCTGCTTTGCCGTAATCTCTATCTTTCCTTCCTTAACCTGGGACCGTGCCATATGCTCGCCCAGACACATACCGCACAGAACCTCAGCGGCATCATTTTCATGGAGAATCCCTTCCTCCTGCTCCCACACATACAGCTGATCCTTGCCTACGCTTAAGAGAACGGGAATGTCCTCCTTTGTCACTATATGTCCTTTGCGGAACACGGCGTCTTTCGTGACACCCTTGATAATCTGTGAAATATCATGGCACAGCACCGCTCCTTCTGCGTCTATGGTACGAATTAATTTCATTTATTTTCACCTCCGTTTTTTAAGTTCCGCCGCCCATCAGGCGGCATAGTATGATTTCTTCGATCTCTTTTGCCTGCTTCCATCGCTTTTCATGGGCCGCCAGGGCTGCCTGAGGGTCCGTTGCCTGCCTGCACACTGCCTGACAATGTCTGCGAACCTGCTTCGGCGTCCTGTAATGCTCCCAGATATCCACGCAGTCCCCTACATCCGGCGCCCTTTTTGGCATGACTCCTAGCTCTTTTACCTCCATGTGTCCTTCCTCATCCACCCGGATGCGGTTAAAGCCTCCATAAGGCTGGGGAAGGGCTCTGGAAGCGGCAAGGGATGTTCCCAAAAGCTCCGCCAGAAGACAGCTGTTTAAGCCTGCATGGGCCACGCAGATAATGTCGCCCTCGGTCTTTGCAAGGATCCTCTCCAGGGTGTTTCGGATCCTGATGAGACCGTCATTCTTTTGTTCCCCAGACTCCGGCCAGGACTCCAGACTTTTCTTCAGCTGAGACATGGGTATATTTTCCCACTCTCCCATATTCAGTTCTTTCAGCCCCTCTTCCACCAGAACAGGATTCCCATCTGCCAAAAGCTCTGCCGTCTCACTGGCCCGTTTTAGAGGGCTGGTAAATACAGGTATCTGTTTTGCCGTCGCCAGGCGAAAATACTTCCCCAGTTCCTGCCCCTGCCTTTTCCCCTTCGGGCTTAAAGGAAGGTCGGTCCATCCGATACATCGGCGGATATTGTTCGGAAAATCAACCTGCCCGTGGCGGACCAGATACAGATCTCTCATCATTTAAAATCCCTTTCCCATATATTTCTGGTACGCCTGATCCGTAAAATCCTGAACAGCTGCCACCATCTTCTCGTGATGTACGGGAGATCATACAGACGCTGTGCAACTATAAAGGAATAGAAATCGTT
>CAJUPQ010000093.1 GCA_910588505.1 uncultured Hungatella sp.
GGAACGGCAAAATTTTTTACACTTCTTTTACTTCTTTATCTCACATGAGCAAAGGCACCAGGTATCTCACCTGCTTTTCCATCACCAAAAAACCGGCGGCCAGCCACCACGAGTTCAGCTACGCCCGCTTGGAAGGCGTGGTATTCGAGTACAACAAAGCGCCTGTGGAGATCACGGATGAAGGCGTGATCTTCAAAGATGTCCTGGAACAGGAAGACGGAACCTTCACGGATGTACCAGATTCCCAAAACTGTACCCGGCTGACTAAAAGGCCGCGCCGAAAGTTTAGAAACTTCCGGCGCAGCCTTTTCTTTACCTACTCCTCATCCTCTCCGTCCACCGCAACAGAGATCTCCTCCTCGGTAACCGCCTCCTCGGGGACCACCTTCTCGTCAGCCACAGCCGCCATGGCCGCTGCCTCCTCCGTCTCATCGTCCTCCCAGAATTCCTCATCCTCCGTCTTCAGGGCCGCCCCGCACCAGCTGCAGAACAGCGCGTCCTTCTTCATCACCTTTTTACAGTTTGGACACACCTGGGCGCCCTCCATCTTCTGGACCTTCTCCTCCAGAACCGCAACATTGGTCAGCACATTGCCGATCTCCCGGAACAGATCTCCGAACTCCGTGTCCTCGTCATCCCGGTGCTTCTTATAGTAAACCGCGCCTACCGCCCCATACAATTCCTTCAGCTTGCCCTTCTCCGAGGCGATCTGCATCTTCATCTGGAGCACACTGGCTCCATCCCTTGCCTTCTGTGCCGCTTCCTTCCCTTTGTCGCTTAACGTTCTGCTCAACTCGTCAAAAAATGCCATGGACAATCCCTCCTCTTGATAAATTAATCTTATCCTGTCCGAAGCGGAATGTCAATCCAAATTTCCATTTCTCTCTACGGAGTCTCCTCCTGTCCGGCCAGCTTAAACCTGACCGTATCCTCCGAAGAAAGCAGCTTCATATTGATCCCAAATCTCCCGGAACTTCTTTCCCTGTCCTGATGATCCGAAAAAATATCAACATTCACGGTCACATACGTGTCCGCGTTGGCCGGCATCTCCATCTCATAATAGCAGTTCATATCCCGGTAATCCAAAAATACCAGGGCCGGGATCAGTCTCGCAAGCTCCTTCTCGTCATCATAGATCGCGGTACATCCTTCATCTGAATCCTTATCCCACGTCACGGCCAAAACGCCGCTGCCATCTGCCGCCTGCCCGGACTCTCCCGCGATTTTCTCCGGATCCCAGTAATACCGGATCCTCACGTCCGTCACTGTGGTCTCATCCAGCTTTACAAAAGTAACTCCAGCCTTCTCAAGATCCTCGATCGTCCTGACAAAGGAAGGATATATGGGATAAAAACACCGATCCTCCAGGTTGTAGCCGTACCGGTTCTCCTCATTGAGGGCAATCCCCTCCTCCAAAGACCTGGTCCGAAACTGAATGGTCCCCACAGGAAGCTCCTTCTCCCTTGCGGCCATGGTAAGCTCCTCCAGCTCCTTCTGGTAGACAGCCAGCAGATGGGCCATATCGTCCCCCTTAAGCGCTACCTCCTTCTTCTGGTTATACTGCTGGATAAACACCCGCTCCGTATCCGAACCGGTCTGTTCCAGAACAGGGTAGAGCCCCTTCTTGTACTCCCGGCTGTCATGTATGGCAGTCTTTAACGGTTTCAGCTCATCATAAGGGATCCGGTACTGACGGTACGCGCTCTTTCCGTTGTTAAGGCGATACTCCACCACGCAGTTTTCCCCATATGTCCATCTCTGGGTATCTCCCTCACTCCGGCTCTTTTTGTCCGCCTCCACTCCCTTTTTTCCCAGTTCCATCACCGTATAGATATCTGACAGTTCCATGTGGGACAATCCATACTCATCCTGGCTTAAATAATCCCAACTGGCCATCTCCCGTCCCAGAGCGTCCGTCCCAATCCTCACATCCCCGTAGGTAACCCAGCCATCGTCATACCGAAACACCACTGCCGCCGACTTAACGCTCCCAGCGTCCGGAAGCCAGGAATCATACCCATACCAGTCGTACATGCCTGCCAGCACAAGAAGCAGGGAAATGGCAAAACAGGCCGCCAGATGGACCCAGTTGGCAAATAACTTTCGAAAATCAAAATGGTAGATGATCTCCATGATGCAGCAGGTCAAAGCCACACCGCACAAAACCCCGAACACCGTCCAGGTCACAGTACTCCTAAGCCCATAGAAGAACATGCCGAACACCACGCCCACAGGAAGGGCGATCAAGTGCTTGATAGGACTCTCGGTCCGCTTAAAAGTCATGGCCTTTCCCGCCGCCTCCGACGGCCGCAGGCGGTACAGCCCATAGGCCAGAAGGGCCAGAGCCACTGTCACAAAAACCGCCCCCGTCACTCTCCACGCTCCCAGGGAATTATAAGAAAAATCAGCCACGGCAAACATGTAGTTGGCAAAAGGCGACGAATAGTTCACTGCCTGCTTCCACGCCATAATCTGCTGTGCCGTCTCATAATAGGTGTGAAACCACTCCGCCTTGTAGAGCATCACCAGGGATACCACCCCGGGACCATAACCGCAGAACACCACAGTCCCCAGAAGGGCGATGATAAGATTGCCGGTCATCATCATGGCGATAACCACAGTGGTATACATCATGCTGTAGTACACAGCATTTAAAAGCGTCATCTTCCACCAGGTATTTCCAAGGACCTCACTGCCAATGCCGGTCCGAAGGACCAGGGCCACGGACAGAACCTGGGCCAAAAGATAGATAACCATGGGAACCAATATCCCGTTCAAATACGAAGCCAGAAACAGCTGATGCCGCTTTACGGGAACGCTGTGATAGAAATCCACCTGCCTGCTGTTGTGAAGATACCGAAATCCCGACATGGCCCACACCACTGCCACTGCCAGTAAGACCGCGATCACCAGCCCGTTGATCCCCACCATGCCCACAAGCTGCCTGATCATCCACTCCCTCTCCCGCAGTTCCCACCCCTCCCTGACCCGGTCCAGGTAAGCGCTGCTTCTTAAAGCCACAGGCACTAAAAGGGTAAACACAAAGCCAAGGACCGTCAGGGCGATGGTCCACATCCGCCGTTTCAGATCCTCCCTCATAAGTTTAAAGCACAAGCTTTTTGATGTCATAACCAGCCACCTCCGTTTCACTGATGAATATCTCCTCCAGAGTAAGGGGTATGATCTCCGCGAACACAGGCTGATACGCCCCGATCCCCGTCTCGATCTCCTCCCTGCTCCCCCGAACCGTCAGGGTGCAAAGACTTCCCCTGCGCTCAATCTTCATAATATCCAGCCCCTTAAGGTCCTCCGGCTCTGTCCCCGGAAGGAGCACACACTGGATCTTGTGGATGTTCAGCTTCATATCCTCCAAATCCCTGGACAGAAGGATGCCGCCCTTGTGCAAAAGCCCCACATGGTCGCAGATGTCCTCCAGCTCCCTCAAGTTGTGGGAGGCGATAATAGGCGTCAAGTTCCTCTCCTCCATATCCCCCACAAAAATGCTCTTCACCGTCTGACGCATCACCGGGTCCAGCCCGTCAAAGGTCTCGTCGCAAAACAGATAATCTGTCCCGGCGCAGACGCCGCAGATCACGGACACCTGCTTTTTCATGCCCTTGGAAAAGGTATTGATTTTCCGGTTCTCATCCAGATCAAAACTGCTCATCAGATGATGGAACCGGCTTTTGTCAAATCCCTGATACACGGCGCTGTAAAAGCCCATCATCTCCTTAGGCGTGGCATTATTAAAAAAATACTGGTCATCGGAAATATAAAAGAACCGGGCCTTCACCTGCACATCCTCATACACCTCTTTCCCGTCAATGCTCACCGTCCCCTCGTCAGGCCTTAAGATGCCGGAAAGCATCCGAAGAAACGTGCTCTTGCCCGCCCCGTTAGTCCCGATAAGCCCAAAAACGCTTCCGTCCTTTATGACGGCGTCAATGTGATCCACCGCCACAATATCCCCGAACCGCTTCGTCAGGTTTTTCGTCTCAATCATCACTCTTCCCTCCCCTGCCATAAATCTTATCGATGACGTCCTTAAGCGTCTCCCTCTCGATCCCCAGCCCCGCCGCCGCCAGAGCCGTCTCCTCCTGTTTCTGAAGGACTGCCTGCCTTCTGCTGTCCTTTAGAGCGCTGTTATCCGCCACAAAGCTTCCCTTCCCTTTCACCGAATAAATATATCCCTTCCTCTCCAGCTCCGCGTAAGCCCTCTGAATGGTATTGGGGTTGATGGACAAATCCATGGCCAGACTCCTGACTGACGGCAGCTGGGCGTCCTGCTCCAGGCCGCCTGACATCATCAGCTCCTGAAACCGCTCCACGATCTGCTCATAGATCGGCCTCCTGTCCCTGTAATCCAAAATGATCAAAATCCGAACCTCCTTTCCACACAGCAGTGTTTCTACTGTATTAATTAAATTAATACAGTTATAGCACAGAAAAAACGCCCTGTCAATCCCTTTTTGGAGATGACACGGCGGTTCTTATGCCCCCAAGTTACTATTCTCAGTGTATTTGAATTTGCTTTATAATTGAGTGAGCAAGAGGGCGGATTTCGTTGCGGGCAAAGGAAGGAAGGCAGGCTGTGTACCGTCCGGGTGAATTTATGCCATGAAGATGAGACCAGGGAAACAGGAGGGCTGATACCCGATTGGTTCCCGCTTTAAGGGCTAATCGGCATGTTTGGCATATCCGCACCCGGACGGGACATCTCTCCTTCTCTGACTGGCATCGCGACAACCTTCGATTTGCTCACTAAACAATCCCCCCTACAACTCCACCGCCAGATTCCTAAGCCACTTCTTCTGCCGATACCTCACATACCCGACAACAGCCTTATAAACCTCCTCCAATGTCACCATAGCGTACACGATATGGATAGGCTGTTTTAACCAGAGCCCCCCAATAAACGCCAGAGGAATCCCGATAAACCACACGCCGCTGGTGTCGATAAACAGGCACATGGCCGTGTCGCCGCCGCTGCGCAGAACGCCCACCACATTGACATAGTTAAACATCCTGAAAGGCGAAAACAGGGCAAACACGATGATGCACCGGCTGACTGACTGCGCCACCCCGTCCGAGATCCCAGGCTGGTACAGGCTAATAAAGCTCCAACGCAGGCTCACGCACACCCCTGCCATAACTACGGTCACCAGAAACTGGAGGATAAAAAAATTCTTTCCGTAGGTCTCCGCCCGCTTCAGATTCCCGGCCCCCATCTCATTGCCCAAAATCACTGCCGTGGCCGCGCTCAATCCCTGGAATAGCACCACCACCAAATCCTGGATGGTGGTTGCAATGGTGATGGCAGCCACCGCGTCGTCCCCCATCCTGCCGTAAGCCATAGAGTAGATGGTAGTCCCCAGGCCCCAGATAAACTCATTGCAGATCACCGGAAGGGCCGTCACAAAAAACTTCCGCAAAAATGCCCTGCTCCACCCGAACAGATCCCTCGCGCCGCCGGCAAGAGGCGTCCTTCCCAGATACACCACACAGAGGATCAGAGTCATCTCCACCACCCTTGCGATCAGCGTAGCCAGAGCCGCCCCCACCACGCCCATAGCCGGAGCTCCAAATTTCCCAAAGATCAAAATATAGTTAAAGACAATATTGGTCACAATAGCAGCGCAGCTGATCACCACCGGCTCCTTCACCCGGTTCACCGCCCGCAGCATTCCCACATAGGTGTTGGTAACGGCTGTACAGGGGTAGGAAAACGCGGCCACTGCCAGATAAGCCGCCCCCATGCCGATACTTGCCTCACTGGTGGTAAAGATCCGCATCAGCATCCGGGGATTCGCGCAGGCCGGGATCATAAACGCGGCCGATCCGGTCACCGCCAGGCTTAAAGCCAGCCCCAGCACCTTCTTTATGCTCTTCACATCCTGATTGCCCCAATATTGGGCCGCCAGCACCCCGGACCCGCTGTTAATGCCGAACACCAGCAGCGTAAACACAAAAAACACCTTATTAGCCAAACCCACGGACGCGATAGCCGTGGAGCCTAAACTTCCGATCATCAAATTGTCCACCAGGTTCACCACCGTGTTCAGCATACCCTGCATGGCCACCGGCAGGGCGATCATCACCGTCTTTCTCAAAAAATTCTTGTCCCGAAACATTTCCTTTGTGTCTCTCGCGATCCCTGTCATGCTCTGTCCTTTCTAAAAAAAGCCAAACAAAAATCCGGCAAGCCGGATTTTTCAAAAGCTCTGTCATCCCCCATCCTGCGTCTCACTGTCAGGCTCCTGGTTCAAAAGCTTCACAGCCTTCACCTGCCGGATCATCTTGCTCTCCACCCGGACGATCTGGAACAGGTATCCCCCGTATTCCACCTTGGGCTTTTCATCCTCCGCCGGGATCCGATCCAGCCTGGAGATCAGAAAACCGTTCATAGTGTCATAGGAATCCCGCTCCTCCTGAGTAAACTCTATGTCAAGGGCCTTACCCACGTCCTCCAGAGGCGTCCTGCCGTTTAGCACAAAACCACCCTCCACAGCAGTGATAAACTCCTCCTCCGCATCATACTCATCCAGAATATTCCCCACGATCTCCTCCAGAATATCCTCCATGGTCACAATACCCGCAGTCTGCCCGTACTCGTCCACCACGATCTCCATGTGGATCTTCTGGGACTGCATCTCCTGGAACAGAGAATCAATATTTCTGGTCTCCGGAATAAAATGAGCCTTCCGCAAAAGCCCTGGGATCTTCCCCACAGGCTGATCCTTCCACCTGGGATTTTCCCCGTAGATCACCGCGTCTTTCATATGTAAGATCCCGATAATGTCATCCGCGTCCTTCTCAAACACCGGATAACGGGAATTTTTCCCCTCCTTCAAAATAAACCGGATGGCATCCCGCAAAGCCATGGACGCGTCAATGGACACCACGCTGGTCCTGTGGGTCATAATATCCCTGGCCGCCTTGTCGTTGAGTTCAAAGATATTGGTGATCATCTCCGCCTCCTGAGCCTCCAAAACTCCCTGCTCATGGCCCTCATTGACCATGGAGACGATCTCCTCCTCCGTCACATTGTCATCCTTCACGCTCATGTCAACACCAAACATCTTCAGCACCGCCATGGAGATCCCTCTCACGATCCAGATAAAGGGGATCAGAGGCGTCACCGCCGCCGTAATAAACGGCAAAAGCCCGTAGGCCCACTTCTCCGCGTTTTTGGCCGCGCATCTTCTGGGGATAATGATCCCAAAACTGGTGATACACGCCAAAAGCACAGTTCCCACCACCAGAAAGCTGACCGCCCTCAAAAGAGCGCCTTCCGATCCTCCGGCCCTGCCCACAAGCCCTTCCAGCTTTATACTCCACCGCTCCAGCATATACGCCCCCATGACCATCCCGATCACATTAGTGACGATCTGGGTGGAGTTCACAAGCTTTGAGGGCTGACTGGCCATGCGAAACAGCCTCTTTGCCTTCCTGCTTCCCTGCTCCATCTCCTTTTCCAGGTTTCCCTGATTCAGATTCTGGATCGCCGCCCCAAATCCGTAAAAAGCGGCCTCCAGCAAAATAAATGCCAAAAACAAGATAAAACTAAACGACCAATACCCATCGTCCATGAAATTATACTAACTCCTTCTTTTGTGAACGTTTTTCTTTTCCAACACTTAGAAATATAGCAGATTCCGCGTGTTTCGTCAATGGCAGACTATGTAGGCAGTTCCAGACTGACCATCAGGGCATAGTCCACTCTTCTCTGCAGCTCCTCGTCAATATGGCAGATCTTCTCCTTTAACCTCTGCTTGTCAATGGTCCTAAGCTGCTCCAGAAGGATCACCGAATCCTTCACCATATCGCACCGTCTGGTATCCAGCTCCACGTGGGTGGGCAGTTTGGCCTTGTTCATCTTCGACGTGATAGCCGCGCAGATCACCGTAGGACTGTGTTTGTTCCCCACATCATTTTGAATAATAAGCACCGGACGGACCCCTCCCTGCTCCGAGCCCACCACCGGCCTTAAATCCGCATAGTAAATATCCCCTCGTCTAATGATCACACTTTCACACTCCGTTAAGTCAAATTCTTACCTCTAGTATTGACCGGTTCGCGGCCGGCTATTCATGCCTGCTGTGATCATTATATTCTTTTTTATCTTTCGGCGTGCCTGGCCGCAAAGCCCTCATATATATCACAGAAATAATCTTTCTTCCCCACCGTCGCTCCTCCCCTCAAATACACCCTGGGAACCCGTTTGCCCAGATTGCAGACGATCTCATAGTGGAACCCTCCGAAAAGCCCGGCCAACTCCTCCACCGTGATCTCCTCACAGCCGTCTCTCCCAATCAGCGTCACCTCATCATCCACCTCGGTTTCCGGAATGTCCGTCACATCCACCATCATCTGGTCCATACAGATCCGCCCCAAAATAGACGCCCTCTTTCCTCTGATGAGCACGCTGCCCTTTCCCGACAGGCCTCTCGGATATCCGTCCCCATACCCTGCCGGAACGGTGGCGATGCGCATAGGCTTATCCGCCACAAATGTGCCTCCGTAACTTACCCCTGTCCCGGGCCCGATATCCCTCATACAGACAACGCGGCTTTTCAGCTCCATAACCGGCCTTAAGGCCGCCTGATCCCGCCTGACCTCACCCGAAGCGTACATGCCGTAAAGAGAGATCCCTGCCCGGACCATATCAAAGTCAGCCTCCCTCATATCCATGATCCCCGCGCTGTTGGAAATATGCTTTATGGGTATCGTCACTCCCCGCTCCTCAAGCATCCTGACAAATCGCCCATAGGCGTCCATCTGCCTCAAAGACGGCCCCTTATCCGCCTCATCCGCCCTGGCAAAATGAGTAAACAGCCCCTCCGCGCAGATCCCCGGCATCCTGCTGATCTCCGCCGCCAGATCCGCCGACTCCTCACCAGGGCTCATACCAATGCGGCTCATCCCCGTGTCCAGGGCCAGATGGACATAAGCTGTCTTTCCCAGCCTCACAGCCGTCTCCGACAGCCCTTTCGCCTGGTCCCTCAAAAACACTGACGAGCGGATCCCGGACCGGACCAAGTCCTCATTGTGCCTTTCATGGACCACCCCCAAAACCAGAATAGGCTTTGTGACCCCGTGTCTCTGCAAATTAAGGGCCTCCTCCACAGTAGCTGTCCCATACATCTCCACATAGGGCTCTATAACCTTAGCCACAGGCGCCGCCCCGTGCCCGTACCCGTCCGCCTTCACAACCCCCATAAGGGCAGTTCCTTTAGACAGCCCCGCCCTCATAGCTCTCACATTCTCCCAGACCCTGTCCAGATCCACCGCGGCCCACACCCTTGTGTAATCCCGCCCGTCCCACACTCTGTCTTCTTCCATATGATCACTTCCCGGCCGGTTTGCCCGCCCATCTCCTTTCAGCACTGATTATACCATACTTCTACAATTTTACAACTCTCCCGATCTCATCCGCCAGCTCCCTTGCCACCATGCCATACGCTCCACATCTCTCTCTATACAGATCCCCGGCCAGCCCGTGGATATACACCCCCAGCGCCGCCCCGTCAAATGGCTCCATGCCCTGGGCCAGCAGCCCTGCCACCGTCCCGGCCAGAACATCCCCTGACCCGGCCTTGGCCATAGCGCTGTTGCCGCTGGTATTCACATAGCACTGCCCCTCCCGGTTAGCCACCGCCGTGGCCGCGTCCTTCAACACGCACACGATCCCGTGGAGACTGCTGTACTCCATGGCCGTATCCACAACCGCGCCCTGAATCTGGGCCACGCTCTTTCCCGTCAGCCTGGCCATCTCCCCCAAATGAGGAGTGATCACAATATTTTCCGTATAGTACTGTTCAAGCCTGGGCCACGCCGCCACCGCGTTAAGACCGTCCGCGTCCAGAACAATAGGCACATAGGCGCTTGTCAGCACCGACTGCACCAAAAGCCTTGCATAGGGCTCCTGCCCCAGCCCCGGTCCCAGCACGATCACGTCCGCCCATGCGCACTCTTTCTCCATCCTCGCCTCCCATGAGGGACAGCAGTGATCCCCCGCCTGTATCCCGGCCTGCCAGTCCTCATCTTCGGCTCCGCCCCAGCGCCCGCCAAAGGTCTCCTCCCTGTCATCCCCCGGCAGGCTCCCCAAACTTCCGCAAGTTTCCGACCCACGGTCAGCGCAGATCTCCCTTGGCCTGTAAACGCTCACAATCGCCTCCGGCAAAAGCTGCTGTAAGATCTCCCGGTTCTCCTCCACGGTCAAGATCTTCACCAGCCCCGCCCCCACCCGATAAGCCGCCAGCCCGGCCAGATACGCCGCCCCGCTCATCCCCCTGCTGCCGGCGATCAAAAGCACCTTGCCAAAACTGCCCTTGTTGGCGTATACCGCCCTCACAGGCATCCTCTCCAGATCCTCCCGCCCATAGGTCCACGCAAAAGGACGGGCCTCTTTCAGGCTCACCGGCGGAAATCCGATATCCTCCACCACCACATTCCCGCAGTACTCCCTTCCGGGAAACAGCGCGCACCCCAGCTTCTCATATCCGAACGTCACCGTCACATCCGCCTTCAGTGCAATCCCCATAACCTGTCCCGTACCGCTGTGTATCCCCGACGGCACATCCACAGCCACCACAGACCGGGGGCCAAGCTCCCTCACAGCTTCCAGGATCTGGCGGTACTCCCCCTCCACCGCTCTGGTCAGCCCCACTCCAAACACCGCGTCGATCAGCAAATCACAATGCCCGGGAAGAAAATCCTTCCACTCCACCACAGTCATATCCAGCTTCCGGGCGATCTCCATCTGAACATGAAACTCCTTTGTCCCCCTGCAGGGATCCCCCGCAATCAGAACTGCCACCGAGTACCCCAAAAGCGTCAACATTCTGGCAGCGGCCACCCCGTCGGCCCCGTTGTTTCCCGTCCCGCACAGAGCCCACACCTGGTCCCCCTCATGAAGCCGCTCCCGGGCCTCTCTGGCCACTGCCATAGCCGCCCGCTCCATCAGCACCAGAGATGGAATCCCGATAGTCTCAATGGCATACCTGTCAACTGTTTTCATCTGCTCCCCTGTCAAAAGATACCTCATATCCCTTCCTCCTCGTCTTGCCCCCTATTCCATCCACCCATAAAGCTCTCCACAGGCAAACCCGCAGATCCTTCAACGCCTTCACAAACCTTCCCTGCCATGTCCACAGATTCCGCCACCGCAAATGCCGCCGCGTACTCCTTTGTGTTGGTGATGGACACATGGATCTGTCCGATGCCCAGCTCACCGGCTCGCTTTAACGCTCCTCCCATAAGCCTCACAAAAGGCTTCCCCATGTGGTCCCGCAGCACCTCGATATCCCCGGGCCAGAAGCTGCGAAACCCGGTGCCAAGAGCTTTCGCCACTGCTTCCTTCACCGCAAAATTGCCGGCAAGCCTGGCAGCATTCCCTCCAAACTTCCGGCACTCCTCCTCCGTGTAGACCCGTGACAAAAAAGCCTGTTTCTCACAGGCTTTCCTTACTCGGCCGATCTCGATCAAATCCGTTCCCACTCCAATGATCATGGCAGCTATCTTCTCTCTCCCTTCCCCTTTGCCGACGCCCTGTCACTGCCTTCCTGCTCCTTGTGCTCTCTTTCCGCCCGCTCCTGCTCGTCCTGCATGCTGCAGACCCGGTAAGACAGCCGCATCAGGCTCTCCGACAGATGGACATTCTCCACCACCACATCATCCGGCACCACCAGGTCCGTGTGGGCAAAATTCCAGATAGCCTTGATCCCTGCCGCCACCAGCCGGTCCGCAATCTCCGGAGCCTTGGTCTTCGGAATCGTCAGGGCCGCGATCTGCACCTCATGGTCCACGATAAACTTCTCCAGGTTCTCCACCCCCATGATCTCGGCGCCTCTCACCACCCGCCCGATAAGCCTGGGATTAATATCAAACATCCCCTTGATCAAAAATCCCCGCCGCTCAAAATTAGCGTAATTGGCGATAGCCTGGCCCAGATTTCCGGCCCCAATGATGATCAGATTGTGCTGACGGTCAACCCCCAGGATCTTGGCGATCTCCGAATACAAATACTTCACATTATACCCATATCCCTGCTGGCCGAACCCTCCGAAATTATTGAGATCCTGACGGATCTGAGAAGCCGTCACCTTCATCCTGATGCTCAGATCATTGGATGAGATCCGCTCCACTCCTTCCTCCATCAGTTCACCCAAATGTCTGTAGTACCTTGGCAGCCTCACGATCACTGCCTTTGAAATCGGCTTTTGTTCCACGCCTATGTTCCTCTTTTCTATCTATATTAATGAATATTATATCATTTGAAAAATGATTGTCAAATAGTTCATGGCAAAGAATGGCATGTGAACAATATGCAATATACAAAAAATAATCCTTCCACAAGCTCTTCTCAAACGTTCCTGCATGATATCCTCACCCATTGCTCACGGTTTCCCCCATGGCATCCCCACTCTTTCCTCACGGTTTCCCCCATGGCATCCCCACTCTTTCCTCACGGTTTCCCGCTGGATATCCCCACTCTTTCCTCATGATTTCGGGTTTTCAACACTTGTAATTGAATAAAAGTTCTACAAACCGCAGAAATGCG
>CAJUPQ010000094.1 GCA_910588505.1 uncultured Hungatella sp.
TGCAGGCCGCTGCCGGCGCCGCTCTTCTTTCCCACGCCTGAAAAATACCGCTCCTGCCAGACCGGAATGGCCAGGAACACGGCCACCACAAGGGCTGACAAAAGTTTCAGAAGATCCGTGTCAATGCCCATCCAGATCACCACCTGCAGAACCAGATAGTAGATGATGGAGCCAAAGGACACGGCCAGAAGCTTAAACCCGAAATTGCGGAAGATCTTTCCGAACACCGCCTCGCCGATGATCACCGCGGCCAGGCCGATGACAATGGCGCCCCGGCCCATGTTGATGTCCGCAAATCCCTGATACTGGGTGAGCAGAGCTCCTGAAAAGGCCACCAGCCCGTTAGACAGCATCAGCCCCAGCACCCGGCCGAAATCCGTGTTAATGCCCTGAGCTCTGGCCATCTTGTCGTTGCAGCCTGTGGCGCGCAGGGAACATCCCAGCTCCGTCCCGAAAAACCAGTACAGAAGGCCGATGAGGATCACCGTGATCAGGATCACGATAAAAATTGTATTTTTAAAGAAAGGCACATTCTTAATAAACCGCAGGGACACCAGAAGGGGAAATTTATCCACATTGATGGCCTGGTTGGCCTTTCCCATTATTTTCAAGTTCACAGACCACAGCCCCAGCTGGGTCAAAATCCCGGACAGAATAGCCGGAATCCCCATAAACGTGTGAAAAAGCCCGGTGACAAGGCCCGCCGCCATGCCGGCCCCCAAAGCAGCCGCCATAGAAACCCACACATTATAACCGGCAAGCATCATCATGATACACACCGCGCCTCCGGTACACACGGAACCGTCCACCGTCAAATCCGCTATGTCCAGGATGCGGTACGTCAGATACACGCCGATGGCCATGATCCCCCAGATCAGTCCCTGGGCCGCCGCTCCCGGCAGAGCATTTATCAAACTCATAATCTCCATAATCTTTCTCCTAGTCCGTTATCCGTGATGCATCTTCCAATTCCCAAAAGGGCAGCAGGAAGTGACCTTCCCGCTGCTTTTCGTTTCATAGGGAATTGCGTCCTATGAAACACCCCCTCCGGATGATGCGCACTGCGCGCATAAGGAAAATGGCTGCTGTCGCAGCCGCGCTGCGGCGCGAGAGTCCGGCGATCCGGACTCTTTGTTTATCTCTCTTATTCTTCAATGGCCTCATATCCGTCCGGAATCTCTATCCCCAGAGACTCACAGATGGTCTTGTTGTACTTCTTGGTAAACTGGGGCGCATACTCAATGGGCATCTCGGAGATGTTGGCCTCGCCCTTTAAGATCTTGGCAGCCATTCTTCCGGTTGCCACGCCCAGGTCATAGTAGCTGATGGACAGGGTGGCCACGCCGCAGCCCTTGCATATGCCCTCCTCGCCGACGATAATGGGGATTCTCGCAGGACGGCAGATATTGTCGATGATCTCCGTAGCCGACGCCGCCGTGTTGTCCGTGGGGATGTAGATCACATCACTTTCAGAGGACGCCTTGGTGGCGATGGTGGACAGATCGTTGGAGTCGGAGAAGGAGTAGTACTCACAGGTATATCCCATGCCCTCCAGGGCAGCCTTCACCGTGTCAACCTGGTACTGGGAGTTGGCCTCGGCGGAACAGTACAGAAGGCCCACCTTTTTTGCGTCCGGAAACAGCTCATTGAGCATGGCCGCCTGCTCGTCAAGGGGAGCCAAGTCGGAGGTTCCGGAGATGTTGCCGCCTACGGTGCCGTCAAACCCGTCGATTCCCAGGGCCACACCGTACTCTGTGACAGAGGTTCCCAGAATGGGGATCTCATTGGTTCCCGCCTGGGCCGCCTGCAGCGCCGGCGTGGCGTTGGCCAGGATCAGATCCACGTCCCCGGAAACGAAGTTGTTGATAATGGTGGAGCAGGTGTTGGAGTCGCCCTGAGCGTTCTGCTCGTCAAAAGTGACCGCGTCCCCCAACTCCTCCTTCAGCGTATCCATAAATCCCTTGGTGGCCGCGTCCAGGGCGTCGTGCTGAACCAGCTGGCAGATGCCTACCTTGTAGGTCTTGCCGTCCTCTGCCTGGCTGTCGGATGAGCCGCCTTCCGCAACCGTGGTATCCGCAGCCGTGGTGTCCGCAGCCGCGCTGTCCCCGCCGGCGGCTGTGGTCTCACTGCCTGCGTTTGAACCGGAGCAGCCTGCCATAGACAGAACCATGGCTCCGGCGAGAATCATAGAAAGTACTTTACCTGATTTTTTCATAATACTTTGTCTCCCTTGCTGAAAATTGAATTTTTAAGTTCAGGAGATATCATACTACAAAATTCTCCGGGCGTCAATCCTATGATGCTTTAAATTCACATAAATTCAACGTGGTAAAGTGTTCCTTTTCCCAAACACCTGTATTACAGGATCTCTTTGTATACCCGCAGCACATTTCCATAAAATATGGCCTCGATCTCGGAAGTGGTAAACCCTTGCCGTCTCATCCCAGCCTCCAGAAGAGGCAGTTTTCCTGCGTCACTGATCTCCAGCCATCCCCCGATCCCGTCAAAATCAGAACCCAGCCCTACACAGCCGATCCCTCCTGTATTCGCCATGTAGCGCATATGGCGAACCATATCTTCTATAAGACTGCGCTCTTTCTCTCCGTCTTTCCAGTCATGTAAGAATGCAGGACAGTAATTGACGCCTGCCACCCCGCCCCGTTCCCCAAGGCAGCGGATCATATCATCGGTTAAGTTTCTCGGATGGCTGGCCAAAGCCCTTGCGTTGGAATGGCTGGCTACAAAGGGCTTCGTGGTGTGGGAAAACACGTCCCAGATCCCCGCGTCCCCCAAATGGGAGATATCAATGATCATCCCAAGCCGCTCCATCTCCTCCAGAAATTCCACGCCTCTCTCCGTCAGCCCATGCTCCGTCTCGGCATAGCATCCCTTTTCCGGTCCCTCCGTCACAATCCGGTTAGGATACCCCAGTTCATTTGGAAAATTCCAGGTCAGGGTCATCATCCTTACTCCCAGACGGTAAAAATCCCGCAGGTAGGCCAGATTCCCCTGACACACGCCGCCCTCCTCCAGCGTAAGCATGGCGGACATACGGCCCTCTTCCCAGTTTTTTTCTATATCCTCATAGGTTTTCACCGCGCCTATGAGATCGCTGTTGGCCTCCATCTCCTGATAAAAAGTGTCAATCATCTCCATGGCACACTCAAAGGGCCTCTCCGTATTGCCCAGGTGGACAAACATGGCAAAGTTCTGAAAGCCGTAGCCTCCTTTTCTCATCTTCTCCAAATCCAGGTGAAGGGAATTGGAGCGGAGGGAAGTATGTCCTCCATCCTTATGGTCTTTGTAGATCTCCCAGATCGTATCACAGTGCATATCAGCTGCTCTCATCGCCATCCTCCGGCTTTTTCTTTTATATTTATGGCCCGCCATCCTACAAAATGCCGATGGCTTCCCTGACATTTCTTACCCCGATCAGGCGGATCTTCCCCGTATCTTTCATCTTATCCACACAGATCCCAGGCAGAATACATGTCTCAAAGCCCAGCTTTGCCGCCTCGCTTACTCTCTGATCCGCCATGGACACTGCCCGGACCTCGCCGGAAAGTCCCACTTCCCCGAACACAATAGTCTTCTCATCCACAGGCCTGTCCTTTAAACTGGACACCAGAGCCAGGATGATCGCCAGATCCAGAGCCGGTTCGTTCATCTTCATGCCGCCTGCGATGTTCACATAGGCGTCGTATCTGGACATCTCATAATGGCATCGCTTTTCAAGGACTGCCATAAGGAGATTGACCCGGTTATAGTCCGTCCCTGCCGCCGTCCGCCTGGGAATCCCCAGATTGCTCTGGGTCACCAGGGCCTGCACCTCCAAAAGGATAGGTCTGGTTCCCTCCATGGCACAGGCCACCACAGCACCCGACGCGCCTTTCGGTCTTCCGTCCAGCATAAACTCCGAAGGATTCTCCACCTCCACAAGCCCCTGCTCCCGCATCTCAAAAACACCGATCTCATTGGTGGAGCCGAATCGGTTCTTCACCCCTCGCAGGATGCGGTAGGAGGCATGACGATCCCCCTCAAAATAGAGGACCGTATCCACCATGTGCTCTAACACCCTGGGGCCGGCCACCACGCCCTCCTTAGTCACATGGCCTACGATAAAGATGGTGATCCCTTCTCCTTTGGCGATCTGCATCAGCAGATTCGTGGACTCCCGCACCTGACTGACGCTTCCCGGGGCGGAGGCAATCTCCTCCCGATACATGGTCTGAATGGAGTCTATGATCACAATATCCGGCTTTTCCTCTGTTATGGTATCCTGGATGTGATCCAGACTTGTCTCGCACAAAAATTTCAGATCTCCGGCCATGGAACCGATCCGGTTAGCCCGGAGTTTGATCTGCTTTAGGGATTCCTCCCCGGATATGTAAAGGACCTTCTGCCCTACTGCGGACAAGTTCCCGCACACCTGTAAAAGCAGCGTGGACTTTCCGATACCCGGATCGCCTCCTACCAGCACCAAAGATCCTGCCACCACGCCGCCGCCCAGCACCCTGTCCAACTCCCCAAAGCCGGTTGTCACCCGGTCCCTCTCCTCAATGGAGATCTCTGACAGCCGGGCAGGACGGCTCTTGATCAGAGGCAGATGCCGCCCTGACGGGGACGAGGGGCTCTTCTTTCCCACAGGCTCCTCCACCATGGTATTCCACTCCTTGCAGGCCGGACACTGCCCTGCCCACTTCGCGGACTCGTATCCACATTCTTTGCAGAAGAACGCGGTTGTTTTCGCTTTTGCCATATACTGCTCTATCCTCTCTCAATCAGAAACAGATATCTCTATCTTCTGATCATGTATCTATGCTTTCTTTTGTAATGATACTGCTGCATGCCTCCCCCATCGGAATACCTTCCCTGGCCCTATTCCATGGTTCCTCCATATGGGTCAGCTGACTATACCAATTTCAGTTAACCCCTGAACTGTTATAGCATACGCCCCTACTTTTTCTCAATCCTCACCTTCACAGCCGTCCCCTCATTTAATTCCACACTGACGTTCAGCTTACCGCCCATATTGGTAGTCATATCCCCTGCGGACACTCCGTCCACTGTCACGCCGTACTGGGCGTCATCCTCCAGCTGAACGGTGATCTGCACATCCTTATCCCCCTCAACCAGAAACTCCACACCCCAGTCCGCAGCCACAAACCCGCTGACAGCCGTTCCCGGAACCGATTCATACACAAACATTCCGTTGCGCTCCAGCTTGGTGATCTCGCTGAATGTCTTTACCTTGTAGAGGTCTCCCCGGCACTCAAAATTGTCCTTCTTGGCCTTCTTTCCCAATTTGTGGTTTCCAAAGCTGATACTTCCGTCTGCCTCTGCGCGAACCAATTCTTCAATCACTGACATAACTCTTCCTCCTGGTATTTTTATGATGCTTATCTTTCTGCCGGATCCCGGAACCTGTACAATCAGGTTCCCGGATCCGGGCTGTAAGGGTGATACTGCTACCCCTGCTCTTGTAACTCTTGCAGCTGTCTTGATGCGAACAAAAGACCTTCCTCGCCTTTTGCCACCTCCACCTCGTCGCCTTCCTTCACCGTCCCGTCCAGAATCTCCTCGGCAAGCTTATCCTCCACCATGCTCTGGATGGTCCTCCTGAGCGGCCTTGCGCCATACTTGGCGTCATAGCCCTTATCGATCAGGTACTCCCGGCTCTCCTCCGACACGTGAAGGGTGATGCCCATCTGCTGTTTTGTCCTCCTGTTAATAGTCTTTAACATAATGGACACGATCTCTTTCATGTTCTCCTTGTTCAGCGGATGGAACACCATCACCTCGTCGATCCGGTTGATAAATTCCGGCTTAAAGATCCTCTTGACTTCCTCCATAACCCGGTCCTTCATAAACCGGTAGTTTTCCTGTTCATCATCCACAGAGGTAAATCCCAGGCGCTTGGGGGAGATAATGTTCTCCGCCCCCGCGTTGGAGGTCATGATAAGGATGGTATTCTTAAAATCAATCTTCCTCCCCTGGGCGTCGGTCACATGGCCGTCGTCCAGAACCTGGAGAAGGATGTTAAACACATCCGGGTGGGCTTTCTCGATCTCGTCAAACAGGATCACAGAGTAGGGATTCCTGCGGACCTTCTCGCTTAACTGTCCGCCCTCGTCATACCCCACGTACCCTGGAGGCGAACCGATCATCTTGGAGACGCTGTGCTTCTCCATATACTCCGACATGTCCACGCGTATGAGAGCGCTCTCCGTGCCGAACATGGCCTCCGCCAAGGCCTTGCACAGCTCCGTCTTGCCAACTCCCGTAGGCCCCAAAAACAGGAAAGAGCCAATAGGCCGCCTGGGGTCCTTAAGCCCCACTCGCCCCCGGCGGATCGCTTTGGCCACCGCGGTGACAGCCTCGTCCTGCCCTACGACCCTCTCATGAAGGATCGACTCCAGCTTTTTAAGCCGCTCCGACTCCTCCTCCTCCAGCTTCTTTACCGGGATCCTGGTCCAGCCGGAAACCACGTCGGCGATCTCGTTCTCTCCTACCACCAGCCTGCGGCTGACCTTTTCCTTCTGCCATTTGTCCCGGGCTTTCTCGATCTTTTCCCGTCTCTTCTGCTGCTTCTTTTTTATCTCCCCGGCCTTCTCGTATGCCTCCGCCTTGATGGCCGCCTCCTTCTGCCTCTCCAGAGCAGCGATCTCCTGCTCCAGCTCTTTGATCTGGGCCGGCTCAACGAAGTTTGTCAGACGCAGCTTGGAGGAGGCCTCATCGATCAGGTCAATGGCCTTATCCGGCAGAAACCGGTCGTTGATATACCGGGCGGACAGCTTCACCGCCGCCTTCAGCGCCTCATCCGTGATCGTTACGTTGTGATGCTCCTCATAATGGCCCCGAAGGCCCTTTAAGATCTCATAGGTCTCGTCCTCGGCCGGCTCCTCCACTGTCACCGGCTGGAACCGCCGCTCCAGGGCGGAGTCCTTCTCAATATACTTTCGGTACTCCTCAATGGTGGTGGCCCCGATCAGCTGCAGCTCCCCTCTGGCCAGAGACGGCTTTAAGATGTTGGAGGCGTCCAGGGCTCCCTCGGCCCCTCCGGCGCCGATGATGGTATGAATCTCGTCAATAAACAGCAGAACATCCCCGTTCTCCATAACTTCTGACAGGACCCTCTTAATGCGCTCCTCGAACTCGCCCCGATATTTTGACCCCGCCACCATGCCGGACAGATCAAGGGTCACCACCCGTTTGTCCGCGATGGTCTCCGGAATATTGCCGGCGGCGATCATCTGGGCTAAGCCTTCCACCACGGCGGTCTTTCCCACCCCAGGCTCGCCTATGAGGCAGGGATTATTCTTGGTCCGGCGGCTTAAGATCTGGATCACCCTCTGGATCTCCGTCTCCCGGCCAATGACCGGGTCCAGCTTCCCCTCCCTGGCAAGGGCTGTCAGATCCCTGCTGTAGCGGTCCAGCACAGGCGTGGCCGCCTTTCCCTTGGCCCCTTTGCCTGCAGGGATGTCGTCCTTTCCCGCGGCCGCATCCTCCCCCATGGCGGACAGCACATCTACATAGAGCCGCTGGATACTGATACCCATGGTGTTGAGAAGCCTGGACGCCACACAGTCATTCTCCCGGATGATGGCTATGAGAATGTGTTCCGTGCCGATAAGGGGCGCTTTAAATCGCACCGCCTCCCGGTAACTGTTCTCTATCACCCTCTTGGCGCTGGGCGTATAAGTGTTCTGTTCTTCCGTGCGCACCGTCTGGTTGGGGGTAATGAGCTGGCTTACCAGCTCCATCACCTTATCCACCTTGACCCCGCACTCGTCCAGGACCCGGCCCGCCACTCCGGTTCCCTCCTGTAAAAGGCCGATGAGCAGATGCTCCGTGCCTACATAATTGTGACCCAATGTCTTCGCCGCGTCTACTGCCAGGCTGATAGCCTCCCTGGCTTTTGCAGTGAAACGATCTATCATATATAGTTCCTCCTCGATTCTTCCATTCCGCGCTACCGCTGTGAAAGTTCCGGCAGCTCGCCCCTTAAATAGGCGGCCCTGGCTCCGTCCAGCTCCCCCTTATCAAGGGGCCTGTCGGAAAGCTTCTGTAAATTAGCCGTCTGGATGCCCAGCATCAGCCGGAACACGGAGCACGGTTCCACAGGCTTTATGAGCCCATCGCAGATCCCGGTCATGATCTGGGATAAAAAGGTCATGGCGTCTTTCATGGAAAGCCTTCTGGCATATTTTAATACACCGTAGGACTTATACACCTCGTCCTCCAGCTGCGGACCATGGCTGGCAAGGCTCATCTCCCGGATCTGCCTTTCCTGGTCGTCCAGCTGGACAGCCACCTTTGCCACCAGGTCTGTCAGCTCCTTCTCCGTCCGGCCCATGGTTTTCTGATTAGAGATCTCGTAGAGAGAGCCGTAATTCTCACGCCCCTCCCCGTACATGCCCCGGATGCTTACGCCGATCCTGCCCATGTCATTGAGCATGGACGGAAATTTCTTCCCCATGGACAAGGTGGGCAAATGTACAATAGCCGTTGCCTTAAGACCGGTGCCTACATTGGTGGGGAAGGAGGTGAGATATCCGTATTTCTCGTCAAAGGCATAGGAAAACCTGGCGTTAATGTAGTCGTCCAGCTTATCCGCCGTCTTTAGAGACTCCCCAAGGCCCAGTCCCGGGGACCACACCTGAATCCGGATGTGATCTAATCCGTTTAAGATCAGGCTGATATCCTCCTCCTTGGTGATCAAAATAGACATTGGGGCTTTCCGGTCCAGAAGGGAAGGGCTTAAGATCTGCCTCTCATTTAAGGCCCTCCGGTCCAGCTCGTTTAATTCATCCAGATAGGCGGCCTCATAATCCCGGCCGTCCATATCACCCAGATCCCCCAGTCCCTCGCTTAAACGGGCCAGCATCTCCTTCCCGTCCTCCTGGGACAGCTTTGACGGAAACGGGTACTCTGACAGATTGCGGGCCAGGCGTATCCTGCTGCACACGATATTGCCCCCATCCTGTACCTGTTCAAACCACTTAAGCATCGGCTTCCTTCCCTTCCCGCAGCGCCCGTATCTTATCCCGGTACACCGCCGCGTTCTCATAGTCCTCCATCTTTAAAGCCTCCTTTAGCTTCCTGTCCCAGGCCCTAAGCTGCTGTTCCAGTGTACACCTGGTCTGCTCTGTCTCCTCCTGGACAACCGACGTCGCGCCGGCTGCGCCGCCATTGCTCTCCTGATAGACCGGGCGCTTCCCTTTATGGCAGTCGCTGCCCTGAAGCTGCTTGATATTATCCTGGATCAGCAGGTCAAAGATAGTATAGCAGTCACCACATCCGAAGCAGCTGTTATTCACAAACTCCTCATAGGATGTGCCGCAGGTAGGGCATGTGATCTGGGACAGCCGGTCTTTTTTCTGCACCGGCATCTCTCCCCCCAAAAGCCCTGACAAAAGCTGGGCCAGAGGAAACTCGCCGTCAAAAATAGCCGAGTAGGGACCGAAATCCATCTCTTTGGCACACTGAGCGCAAAAATTGTGCTCTGTCTTGACGCCGTTGATCACTTCCGTATATTGAATATTCGCTTCACGGATCTTACACCTTTCACATAACATACCAAATCCTCCTTCTATATTCAGCCCTCCTCCCAGTTGGCAAACAATTCGTAGATCTCGTCTACCAGCTGGTGGACTTCCTCCCGCCGGATGCCCTTGCAGATGCCCTTGGCCATGGCCACGGCGATCTCCTCCTTCATCTCCTCCAACACTCTCTGCTTATCCACGTCCAGGGAGACGATGGCGCCCTTCCTGCGGTCAAGCTTTACAAACCCCTCCTGCTTTAACACGGAGTAGGCCTTATTTACTGTATGCATATTAATGCTGATATTATCCGCCAGCTGACGCACAGACGGCAGAGAATCCCCTTCCCGGATCCGTCCCGTGGCGATCCCGATGATAATCTGATTGCGAAGCTGTATATAGAACGCCTCGTCACTGTTAAAATCAATGCTTAGAATCATATATCCACCATCTTTCGTTATATCTGTTATAGCCATCTTATAACATCTTTAAGGATTCGTCAAGTAGAAATCTCTGGTTATAATTAATTGAGTGAGCAAAGGGGCGACGGTAGCCGTAATGCCAGTCAGAGAAGGGAAGGATGGTCCTGTCCGGGTTCAGATATGCCAAACACTCCGATGAGCCCTTAAAGCGGAAATCAGTCGGGTATCAGCCCTCCTGCTTTCCTGGTCTCATCTCCATGGCATAAATTCACCCGGACAGGACCATCCTTCCCTTCTCTGCCTGGAGCGTGTTTGAAAATTGCTTTCTGACCGAATTCAACCGTCCTTTTATCCGCCTTAAACGCGTCCCTCATCCGCGCAGTTCCATGTAAAAAGCCGCAGGAGCAGCTTAAGGCCGCCCCTGCATACAGGTCACTCCAGATCGATCACCTCAAAATCGTCGTCCCCATCTGCCTGGGTCATAGGCTGATCATTTCTTTCCGGCCTCGGAACACTTCCTGTCCCTCTCTCCCTTGGCACGCTGCCTCTCACAGCGCCGTTTCTGGAGACGCCTCCGCCTTGGGACGCCGCCTCGCGCAGCTGGTTTACGGGAACCGCCCGGGTCCCGCCCGGTGCGGACTGGGGCCGGCGTTCTGCCCCCGGACGGCTGCTTCCCCTGGGAGATGGCTGTCCCTCCGGCGTTCTGCTGCCTGTCCCCGCCCTTCCGGCCGGGCCGCCTCCTCTGGGAGCCTGACCCTGCTGGGCCGTAGTCCTCTGGGAGCCGCCTCCTCTGGCGCCGGAGGGCTGCTGGCCTCTGGCAAATCCCCCCTGCTCTCCCTGATAAGTTCCCGCTCTCATCGGATATCCGGCAGAACTGTCATCTGGCTGGACCCTTCTGGCAAAGGAGTAATCCTCCTCCCGCTCTGCCTCCTCTTCCTCTTCCTCAATGCCTCTTAAGTAGCGCTCTTCTTTTGTCATCCTGGCACGCCGCTCCCTGGGATCTAAATCCCATCCGTCGGCTTCATCCTCCCGCTTCTCCAAAAAATCATCCCGATGCCGCCTTCCCAGCACTAGCACAATGATCGCGATCAGCAGGATCATCACCACGGCCAGCAGTCCCATGATGATCCAAAACCGGATCTCATAATCATGGAGCAGCGAGTTATACTCAAGAGCTGTGGCGTTATATTTTTCCTCAAACTCTCCGCCGCCTGCCGGATCGTGAAAATATCTCTGCAAAGTCTTTTCTGTCAGGTCATAGCGGTAAAAACCGCTTTCCCCGTTTTCATTGACCGCGTAGAAAATGCAGTATTCCGGATTCTCGTCCTGTCCCCAGATCCACCCCTGAACAGCCTGTCCGTCGATGGTGACGGGGCACTGGACAAACCCTTCCGGAACCTCCATGCCCTCCTGGGCGGAGACTACCGTAATATCCCTCTCATAGGTTTTTAAGGACACCTGGTCCGCCATGGGGACGGCGTCCCCCGCCTCCCCTTCAACCTTTGTAACTCGGATCCGGTAGGACCTGGTCTGCCCGTCCCCGGATGTCACGGTACACACGATCTCATTTTCCCCAAGCTGCAGCCCTTCATTGCCGGATACGGACACGCTGGAAGCCTCGTCCGCCGCCGGCGCACTGACAGTGATTGTATCCACGTCCCCGCCTACCACAGCGGTATAATTCTCCGTGTCCGGGGAGAAGGCCGGGGACAGAGTGCCCGGGGAAATCTGCAGATCTGCTAAAAGAGCTCCGCCTGCAGGGGCCGCCTCCCCTGTGACGGTGACAGCGGAACTGCCCTGCTGGGAAATGTTCACCAGCTGCCCGTCTCTGTTATACACCTCCTGAGTGCTGACGGCGATGGTGGTGGTCCCTGGCTTCAGGGCCTTAAACTTCAGGGTAAATGCCAGCTCCGAGTAATTGCCCCCTGACGCCTCCCCGGCTACCCGTATGGATCCCGCGTCCCCTGTGGCCCCGGTTCCCTCTATAAACTGCAGGGCCGACGCGTCGTAGGACAGCATCACATTGGAACTGTTAATCGTCTCATCGCCTGTGGCGGTGATCTTCATGTTTACGGTTACTTCGCTTCCGGCTTCCGCCGAAGGATCGGAAAACGCGATCCTGGCCGCCAAAGCCTGAAAGGATATGGCTAAACTCATCAGGGAAACCGCTATGGCCCCTCCGAGGATTTTCTTTACTCTACTCATAATGTCTCCTGTCTCTTCCTTATCGGATTATGGTCACATTGCTTCCGCCGGGTCCTCCGCTGCCTCCGGACCCGTTAGAACTGTGTTCCGGACCGTCGGTTATGATGTGGATGGACACTCCCGGATCAGAGGTCTGCCCGCTGCCCGAAGCCGAAGTACCTCCTGCCGCCGGTCCTGTGGTTCCCCCGCTCTGACTGCTGTTTTGGCGCACCACATGGATCACATAGTAGGAAACCGTTCCGTTC
>CAJUPQ010000095.1 GCA_910588505.1 uncultured Hungatella sp.
GTCTGGCCCCACGACACCCCCGCCCCCATTGCTCACTCAATTATATAGCAATATGGCGAAATCAGAGTTCCGCTTTATTTGGGTTAGGAATCACGGGAAACAGCAGAATTGATTACTGTAAAAACAGAGAAAAGCAGAGGAGAAAGGATAATATATGTATACACAAAAGGGAGACAATCAGCCTATTACGGCAGAGCAGGTTTACAGACAGATACTACGGCGCATCATCAAGCTGAAGCTGGAACCGGGGCAGTTGATCAGCGAGAATCAGATGGCCAAAGAGTATGGGGTGTCCCGCTCGGTCATCCGGACCGTGTTTGTCCGGCTGCAGCAGATTGGATTTCTTGACGTGTATCCTCAGAGGGGAACGTATGTGAGCCGGATCGATCTGCACCACATTGAGGATCTGCTGATTTTGAGGACAGCCGTGGAAAAAGAAGTCATTTATGAGATGTTCACGTCCCTGGGCCATGAGGAGCGCAGCCAGTTGGTGAGCCAGTTGGAGGAGAATATGGCGGAGCAGGAGAAATGCCGGGATGAGACCGACTATTCCGGAAGATTTCCCCGTATTGACTCTGCGTTCCACAAAATTATGATAGACAGCGTGGGACGGTATGCCCTGGTTAATATGCTCAATGACCTGATGTACCATGTTCAGCGGTGGAGAAATTTTGACGTGGCATTCGGCAACCGTATCTCTGAACTGATCAGGGAACACTGGGCGATTGTCAATGCTATAAAGGCGGAGGATTTAATCCTGGCCCAGCAGAGCATGGCCAACCACTTGGAAACCATCACCTCCATTGCCGGTTATGCGGTGGCAAAGTATCCGTCCTATTTTATTGCATAAAGGCGGACAGGGCCCATTATTTTACGAGCAAAGCGGATGCTTCCATATCTAAGGTATCCGCTTTGGTTCCCCATGTTCTGACGGACCTCTTTCTGTGTAAACCTGAAGCATGTCTTATTTATTTTGTTGTCAGGAAGTGTGCCGAAAGAGGTTCCAAATTTGTGCAAAATAGATAAACGATTTTATGCAAAACAGACATTGAGTTTTGTGTCGGAATTTGTTATGATTATGTCAATCAAGAGAGATAACGGTTTACCGGAAACGGTAAATTTAATTTTAAAGACTACTTGTATACTAGAACACAAGAACTACGAGGGCTGGCATAAATGAACGAGAGCCAGCAAAGCCCACAGTGGGAGAACGGAAGCAGCAAGATATTTTTTCAAGCCAAACTTGTATACTAGAATACCAGATAAGTCTTTTTCTTTCGCGCAAGATTGATAAAAAACAGACAATCAAAGAAAGAGGTTGGGATTATGTACACATTAGGGATGGATATCGGTTCGACAACTTCAAAGGCGGTGATTTTGAGAGATGGACGGGAAATCGTGGCTTCCTCCATGGTGATAGCCACCGTGGGGACTTTAGGGGTGTTTCAGGTGATGGATCATGTTCTGGAGGAGAGCGGCCTTAAGAAGGAGGACATGGCCTGCATTGTAGCCACAGGGTATGGACGCCAGACTTACGGGGAGGCTGATTATCAGGTAAGCGAACTGACCTGTCATGGACTGGGAGTCCGTCATGTCTGTCCCCAGGCCAGGACGGTGATTGATATCGGAGGCCAGGACGCCAAGGTGCTTTCTTTAGGCGAGGAAGGGCGGATGGTTAATTTTGTGATGAATGATAAGTGTGCGGCAGGAACCGGGCGTTTTTTGGACGTGATGGCCAATATTTTGAAGCTGGATATTTCCCAGTTGGAGGTGGAAGCGGCAAGGTCGGAAAAACCGGCCAACATTTCCAGCACATGTACGGTTTTTGCGGAGTCTGAGGTGATCTCCCAGTTGGCGGCCGGGACGGCGATCCCGGATTTGGTGGCCGGAATCTGCCAGTCCGTGGCAGTAAGAACGGCTGCGCTGGCAAAGCGGGCCGGGATTAAGGAAAAGGTATTTATGAGCGGCGGCGTGGCCAAAAACGGAGGGGTCAGAAGCGCTCTGGAGAAGGAATTGGGAACAGAGATCGGGTGGCATCCTTTGGGACAGTTGATGGGAGCTTTGGGCGGATGCATCTACGGCTGGGAGAAGTCCCGGTAAAGTTTTCGTCATTGCCGGCCGGAGAAATCCAGAGAATCAGAGACTGCCGGACAGACACAAAGCCAGGGCAGGAAAGGATGGTTCAGGGCAGCGCTTTTCGGGCGCTGTATCCCATGGCTGGGATGACGGAGGAACGTAAGAAGATTAGCCTTTTCGTCAAATCCATAGGGCGAAAGGGCAATCGATAGAAAGTTACAGGATTACATTACATCCTGTGACAGCAGGCGGACACCTGCGGAAAAAAATATAAGGAGGTTTTTCATTATGGCAGAAGAAGTGAAGAAAAGCAGGCCGGCGCCGGACCCCAATTCGGCCAAGTACAAATTGGGGCAGATTGCGGCCAAGGCTTACAGTGACGCCATGGAAGCAAAGAAGCGGGGAGAGATGGTGGGGTGGTGTTCCAGCAATTTCCCGGTGGAGATTCCGGCAACCCTGGGGCTGTATGTGTGCTACCCGGAGAACCAGGCGGCAGGTATCGCGGCCAGAGGCGGCGGGGAGAGGCTGTGCAGCGTCAGCGAGGGCGACGGGTATTCCAATGATATCTGCGCCTACGCCAGGATTTCCCTTGCCTATGCCAAGCTGAAAGAGGCGCCGGAACAAGATATGCCCATGCCGGATTTTCTGCTTTGCTGCAACAATATCTGCAACTGCATGATTAAATGGTACGAGAATATTTCCAAGGAATTGGGAATTCCCATGATTATGATTGACATTCCCTTTAATCCGGACTATGAGGTGTCCGACGCGGAAACCGAGTACATAAAGGCGCAGTTCTGGGACGCTATCCGCCAGTTGGAGGAGATTACGGGCAAGAAGTGGACGGATGAGCGGTTTAAGGAAGTTATGGAATCCTCCGGGCGGGCCAGCCGGATGTGGATTGAAGCCACGTCCCAGGCAAGGCATGTTCCCTCCCCCTTTAACGGGTTTGATTTGCTGAATCACATGGCGGTTATGGTGACTGCCAGAGGCACCAAGGAGGCAGGGGACGCCATGGAGACTCTGCTTAAGGAGTACAAGGACAACCACGACAAGGGCGTCTCTACGTTCAGGGCGGAAGAGAAATACCGCATTATGTTTGAAGGAATCGCCTGCTGGCCGTGGCTTAGGGTTACCTCCACAGGACTTAAGAGCAGGGGCATCAATATGGTGACTACCATTTACGCCGACGCGTTCGGATTTATCTATGATGATTTTGACGGGATGTGCAGGGCTTACGCCAATGTGCCTAACTGTATGAATCTGGAGCACTCCAGGGACAAGAGAATTAAGCTGTGCAAGGACAACCATGTGGAGGGGCTTCTGGTTCACACCAACCGTTCCTGCAAGCTGTGGTCCGGATTTATGCCGGAGATGAGCCGCCAGATCGGGGAAGCCTGCAAGATCCCGGTGGCTTCTTTTGACGGCGACCAGGCAGACCCCAGGAATTTCTCCGAGGCCCAGTATGACACCAGGGTTCAGGGATTGATGGAAATTATGGAAGCAAATAAAGGAGGGAACAAATAATGACAGCGAATGAATGGTTGGCAAAGCTTCATGAAGCGGCATCCTGTCCTAAAAAGCAGATGGAGCACTACTTAAGCCAGGGCAAAAAGGTGGTGGCTGTGGCTCCGGTGTACACCCCCATGGAACTGATTCACTCCATGGGCCTGGTTCCCATGGGCGTGTGGGGCGCCGACGTGGAGATTAAGGAAGCCAAGAAATATTATCCGGCCTTTATCTGTTCCATTATGCAGACAATTTTGGAAATGGGCATTAAGGGCGAGTATGACGGCGTGTCCGCCATTGTGATTCCCTCCCTGTGCGATTCTTTAAAGACCCTGGGCCAGAACTGGAAATATGCGGTGAAAGAGATTCCCTTTATTCCCATGTCCTATCCCCAGAACCGGAAGCCGGATTACGGCATCAAATTTACCAAGGCCGGATACCAGCGGGTCATCAGCGATTTGACCATTGCCGCAGGGGCTCAGTTTTCCGAGGCTGCCCTGGCAGAGTCCATTAAGGTATACAATGAACACAATCAGGTGATGCGGGAATTTGCCGAGATTGCATCCACTGCCAGGCTGACGGCGGCGGAGAGAAACGACGTGTTTAAGAGCGCATGGTTTATGCTGCCGGAGGAGCACACGGCTGTGGTGAAGGAACTGAACGCGGCGCTGAAGGAAGGGCCGGAGGATGAGGGGAAGGCGCGGGTTTTGGTGACCGGAATTCTGGCGGATTCTCCAAGCCTTCTCAAGATTTTGGACGACAACGGAATCAAGGTGGTATTTGACGACGTGGCTCATGAGTCCAGGCAGTACCGCATTGATGTGCCGGATATGGCAAATCCCATGGACGCTTTGGCTCAGAAATTTGCGGATATGGACAACTGCACTTTGCTGTACGACAAGGAGAAAAAGCGGGTGGATTATATGATTGAACAGGCAAAGGCTCACAGCGCCGACGGCGTTATTGTTCTGATGACCAAGTTCTGCGATCCGGAGGAGTTTGACTATGTGCCCATTAAGCGGGCCTGCGAGGCGGCGGGGCTTAAGCACTTAAATATTGAGGTTGACCGCCAGATGGTGAATTACCAGCAGGCAGGTACCATGATTCAGGCGTTTAAGGAGATGTTTTAACTGGCAGAACGCGATTGGATTAATGGAGTTTGGTAAATACTGTTTTGAGGAATATTTTAAATAAGATTAGGAGATTATTGTATGATTAACAAAGATAAAATGCCAGTAACCATAGGTGTGGCATTTGTGTGGTTTACTACCCAGTTTGGAGGCGGTTTCGCGTCGGGAAACCAGCTTCGGCAGTATTTTGTGCAGTTTGGCGTCTGGGCGTTTATTACCTGCGTCATAGCACAGTGCATCGGGGCTTTTTACCAGTGGTACGCGCTGAAATACGCAAAGAAACATGAGGTTTACGACTATAAGAGTTTTAATGACAGTTTTTACGGAAAATACTCGTTCATCTTTTCCAACCTGTACGAGCTGGTGTATCTGGTGACCATCTGCGTGGCTCCGGCAGCCGCGTTTGCCACGGGCGTAAGCACCATGGAGAGCGCGTTTGGGATTAATCACTGGATCGGAACGGTTTTCGTGGGCATTTTCATCTTTATTGTTGCCGTTTACGGCACTAACGTGGTGCGCAGGGTGGCGGCTACTTTGTCGGTGTTAATCGTGTCCGGGCTTTTGATCGTGTACATTCCCAATATCATTGCCCAGTGGGGAAGCATTTCCGCTAATATGTCTGCCAGCATTGCCAATCCGGCTCCTGTGGGCAAAGCCTTCTGGACCGGGATCGTGTACGCGGCGTTCCAGTTGGCTTCCATCGGACTGCTGGTTCAGCACGCCAAGCCATTTGCCAGCCCGGACGACGCTAAGACTTCCATGCTCTACGGCCTGGGCGTGAATACGGTGATCTGCCTTATGGCGGTTCTGGGCCTTATGGCCATTACCGACGACCCGGAATTTGCCGCTGCCAGCATTCCTCTGCTGATTCTGGTGAATAAGGGTGTGGCTCCCGGACTTTTGCGGCCCATTATTTCCATCCTTATTGTTTTAGGTTCCGTTTCCACGGCGGTGAACATGATCGCGGGTATGTCCAACCGTGTTTGCACGGCGCTGGATAAGGACTTTGACCCCACGGCAAAACCGGGAAAGAATGTGATTATCGTTACGTTTGTCTGTACCGTGGTGGCGTTCCTTATCGCCCAGTTGGGACTGAACAAGATCGTGTCCGTGGGCTATGCTTACCTTGGGTATCTGACCATTCCGGTGGTTATGATTCCTTATGTGCTGCACATGATCTCTACAAAGGGGACGGCAGAGTGATCAAGGTTATCCCCTGCCCTGCAAAAGAGGGTTATTTCGGACCTGCCGGAAAATGAATCCTGGCGGGGAAAACAGAATTTATATAGGTAAGAAAGGAGTTACAACAATTATGAGCAAACCACTTGAGGGAATTAAGGTTGTAGAACTTGCTAATTTTATTGCGGCGGCTTCCGCAGGACGGTTTATGGCTGATTTGGGAGCGGATGTTGTGAAAATTGAGTCTGCCAAGGGGGACCCTTTAAGGCATACGGCTCCGTCGGAGGGGCGGCCTCTGGATATGTATGAAAACACCACCTGGGACCTGGAAAATGCCAACAAGAGATGCATCTCCCTGAATATGAAGGATGCGGCGGGCAAGGAGGCGTTTTTTAAGCTTTTGGACCAGGCGGATGTGCTGATTACCAACTGGCGGGTTCAGGCTTTGGAGAGGGCCGGCCTTGACTATGAGACGCTGAAGGTAAAATATCCCAAATTGGTTTACGCCATCTGTACCGGGTACGGGGAGTACGGGCCGGACAAGGATCTTCCGGGGTTTGATTTTACCGCGTTTTTTGCCAGAGGCGGGTACTTTGATTCTCTCCGCCAGAGAGGGACCGTTCCTTTTAACGGGGTTCCCGGGCTTGGGGACCACAATGTGGGCATGAACCTGGCGGCCGGCATTCTGGCGGCTTTGTACCAGGCCAAAACCAAGGGAATCGGCGAGAAAGTGGAGACTTCCTTGTTTGAGAGCGCGGTTTACAACATGGGCATGATGGTGCAGGCGTCTAATTACGAGGGCATTGCCCAGCAGTATCCCATTGACGTAAGGGAGACTGCCAATCCCTTTAACGCTGCCTGGAGGACCAAGGACGACCGGTTTATCCAGACCTGCATGCCGGATTACAATACATACTATAAAAAGTTTATTGCAGCCATTGGCCGTGAGGATCTGGTGGACAATGAGGACTATTTCCCCATTCTTACCTGCCAGTCCAAGGGGCTTGCCACCCAGGTATACGACATCGTGATGGAGCAGTTTGCCACCAGGACGGAGGCGGAGTGGCGTCCCATTCTGAAGGCGGCGGATATTCCTTTCTCCCTGTGCCAGAACTGGATTGAGATTCGCAATGACAAGCAGGCGGAGGCCAACAACTGTTTCTATGATATGAAATACGCCAACGGCAATGTAAGAAGGCTGGTGCGGCTTCCTGTGAAATTCCAGGAGATGGGCGTGCCGGAGTACAAGGCCGGTCCCCTGATCGGCGAGAACGGACCGGAGATTTTAAGGGAGCTGGGCTATGACGACGAACAGATTCAGAAGATGCTGGATGAGGGCGCTTTGTTTGTGTGGAAGGATAAATGAAACTGATAGATAAACCTTTGGGCCGGTGTTTGTGGGAGCAGGCCAGGATAAACGGACAGCGGCCGGCTATGGAAATGGGGGATTGGAGCTGTACTTTTAAGGAGCTTGACCGTGTTTCCGATCTTCTGGCCGGCCGGATGAAGCGGTACAACATAGAAAAGGGTACCCATGTGGGAATCTGGAGCGTTAACAGTCCCAATTGGATTTTTACGTTTTTGGCTCTGGTGAAGGTGGGCGCCGTGCCGGTGCTGATTAATACTTGCTATAAGCAGGAGGAAATGAAAGGGCTTCTGAATTACTCGGATGTGGAGGTACTGTATTACGGCAATGGGTACAAGACCATTTTGTATGATGACGTGATTGCCTCCATCCAAAAGAACACCCCCAAGGTGCGGCATTTTATCCCGATCGGCGAGAAGGAGGAAGGAAATTGGATGCGCGAGGGGGATTTTTCCCCCGAAGAGCGTTCCGATAGGGCTTTGGAGGAGACGAAAGGGAAAAAGGACCTGGTTTCTTCTTCTGACCCGCTGTGCATGATTTTCACTTCCGGAAGCACTTCCCTGCCAAAGGGGGTGGTGCTGACCCATTACAATGTGGTGAACAACAGCAGGACCATGATTGAGTGTCTGGGCTGGACGAAGGAGGACAAGATGTGCATCACGGTTCCGCTGTTTCACTGCTTCGGCATTACGGCGGGAATCGTTTCCTGCATCCAAAGCGGCATGTGCATGCATCTCATCCCCTATTTTAAGACGGGGAAAGTGTGGGACGGCATCAATACCTACGGCTGCACGGTATTAAACGGGGTTCCCAGCATGTTTTTGGCCTTGATCCGAAAAACCGAGTACAAGGACAGAAAGGCGGATGGGCTTAAATCCGGGATTATTGCCGGTTCGCCTGTTACGTCTGAGGAATACAGGGAAATCTGCGGACGGTTTGTGAATATGCACCTTTTGACCTCCTATGGACAAACGGAGACTTCCCCCTGCGTCACCATGGCGGATTGGGAAGGCATCCATGACGAGAAGGTGATTTCTGCGGGCAAGGTGACAAAACATGTGCAGGCGCGGATTTGGGACCTGGATGGGAGTCAGGAGGCAAAGGGGGGAGAACCTGGAGAGATTCAGGTAAAGGGCTACAATGTGATGAGCGGGTACTACAACCTGCCTCTGGCCAATGAGAAGGCGTTTACCCGGGACGGTTGGCTGAAAACCGGGGATATCGGATGGTTTGATAAAAAGATGGAACTGCATATTACGGGGAGAATCAAGGAGATGATTATCCGGGCAGGAGAAAATATTTCCCCTCAGGAGATTGAGCAGGCCATCCGGGGCCTTAAGTGGGTGGAGCAGGTGAAAGTGGTGGGCGTTCCGGCGGAGGTTTTGCAGGAAGAGATTGCGGCGTGCATTATCCCGGCAGAGGGGTGCAGGGTGTGTGAGGAGGAGCTTTTAAGGTATCTGCAGCCTAAGCTGGCTCATTATAAAATCCCGTCTTATGTGCTGACGTTTGATGAGTTTCCTATGAATGCCAGCGGGAAGATTAATCTGAAGGTGGTTCGGGAAATGGCCGCGCAGAGGGTGGAACGCATAAGAAGGGAGAGGCAGGCCCGGGAGATTTTGCGGAATAGATAATAGATCAAGGAGGATATAAGCAATATGGCAGAAGCGTTTTTTACGGAGCAGCATGAATTGATTCGAAAGTTAGCCCATGACTTTGCGCAGAAGGAACTGACAAAGGAAGTTCTGGACAAGGTGGAGGAGACGGAGACGTTTCCGGAGGAGATTTTAAATAAGATGGCAAAAGCCGGATTTTTTGGGATTAAGATTCCAAAGGAACTGGGGGGACAGGGAGCGGACGCCCGTTCTTATGTGCTGGTGATGGAGGAGATTGCCAAGGTGTCGGGCGTGGCAAGCATCTATGTGTCCAGTCCCAACTCCTTATCCGGCGGTCCTCTTCTTCTGGCGGGAAATGACGAGCAGAAGGAGAAGTATCTGCGGCCTGTGGTTACGGGGCAGAAGAAGCTGGCTTTCGCGCTGACGGAGCCGGGAGCCGGGTCTGACGCGGGAAGCGTTGCCGCCACGGCCAAAAAGGAGGGAGACCACTACGTTCTTAACGGGCGCAAATGTTTTATCACCATGGCTCCTTTGTCGGATTACGCGGTGGTGTTTGCCAAGACGGATGTGACCAAAGGAAACCGGGGATTGTCGGCTTTCGTTCTGGATATGCACGGGGAAGGCGTTTCCTGCGGGAAGCCGGAGAATAAGATGGGGGTTATCGGCTGCGCCACGTCTGACATTATTATGGACAATGCCATTGTTCCCCAGGAAGACCGTCTGGGAGAAGAGGGGGACGGCTTTAAGATTGCCATGCAGACGTTGAATACCGGGCGTCTTGGGGTTGCGGCCCAGTCTATCGGCGTAGCCTCCGGGTGTCTGGAGGAGGCGGTTAAGTACGCCAGGGAGAGGAAGCAGTTTGGGCGGCCTATCGGAAGCTTCCAGGCCATCAGCTTTATGATTGCGGACATGGCGACCAAGCTGGAGGCGGCCAAACAGTTGGTTTACAAGGCGGCTTATATGATGGATACGAGACAGGACGCCACTTTAAATGCTTCCATGGCCAAGTATTTTGCTTCGGAAGTGTGCAATGAGATTGCCCAGAAGGCGGTGCAGATTCACGGAGGATACGGATTTATCAAGGATTACAAGATTGAGAGAATGTTCCGCGACTGCCGGGTATTTACCATCTACGAGGGAACCAGCCAGGTACAGCAGATGGTGATCGGCGGCAAGCTGTTGAAGAAATAGCAGAAGGAGGAAAACAGACCATGAAAATTTTAGTTTGCGTAAAACAGGTGCCAGACACCAATGAAGTGAAGATTGACCCGGTAAAGGGAACCTTAATCCGGGACGGTGTTCCCAGCATTCTCAATCCGGACGACGCCAATGCCCTGGAGGCGGCTCTTATGCTTAAGGACAAGGACCCGGACGTGGAGATCGCGGTTCTGACCATGGGACCCCCTCAGGCAGGTTACATGCTGCGGGAATGTCTGGCCATGGGGGCGGACGAGGCTTATCTGTTAAGCGACCGGGCCTTTGGAGGCGCGGATACCTGTGCCACTTCTACTACCATTGCGGCGGGTATCCGCAAAGTTGAGGGGGTGGACGTGATTTTCGCAGGCCGTCAGGCCATTGACGGGGATACGGCCCAGGTAGGCCCTCAGGTGGCGCAGCGTCTGGGGATTCCGGTGGTTACCTATGTGCAGAGCATCCGGATGGATGAGGACAAGGTGACGGTTCAGAGGCAGATGGAGGACGGGTACGAGGTGGTCGAGGTAAAGCTGCCCTGTCTTCTCACCTGCGTTAAGGAGCTGAACGAGCCCAGGTATATGTCTGTGGGAGGGATTGTGGACGCTTATCAAAAGGATATTACGGTGTGGAACCACATGGACGTGGAGCTTGACCCCGCGGACTGCGGATTGAACGCATCCCCCACCCAGGTGTTTCGCTCCTTTACTCCGCCCCAGAAAGGCAAAGGGGAGATGCTGTCCGGCACGGTTCAGGAGATGGCAGAGGCTTTAGTCGGCAAATTGGCGGAGAAACACTTGGTATAAGGAGGAGAGACTACAATGGCTGTTAATGTTATGAAAGAGAAGTGCAAAGGGTGTACAAAGTGTGTGAAGAGCTGTCCGTTTACCGCGATTACCATGGAAGAGAAGAAGGCTGTCATTGGAAGCGGATGTACCGGATGCGGTCAGTGTGTGGAGGCATGTCCTTTCGGCGCCATTGAGAAGAGCGGCGATGGGAAAGAGGCCGCGGATTTAAGCGCGTACCGCGGCGTTTGGGTATTTGCGGAGCAGAGGGAAGGGAAACTGATGCAGGTGGCGGTTGAGCTTCTTGGGGAGGGAAGGAAACTTGCGGAGGAAGTGGGCTGCGAACTTTGCGCGGTTTTGTGCGGAAGCGGCGTGGAAGATCTGTCCGGGGAATTATTTGAGTATGGGGCAGACAAGGTTTATTACGCGGATGCCCCTGAGCTGGCTCAGTATACTACGGACGCCTATACCAAGGCGATCTATGAGGCCATTACTACATACAAACCGGAGATTGTGCTGCTGGGGGCTACCCATATCGGCCGTGACCTGGGACCGTGTCTGGCGGTGAGATGCAATACCGGCCTTACGGCGGACTGCACAAGGCTGGAGATTAACCGGGAGACCAAGGGAATCATGCAGACCCGTCCTGCTTTTGGCGGCAATCTGATGGCTACCATCGTTTGTCCCAACCACAGGCCCCAGATGTCTACGGTGAGGCCGGGGGTTATGGAGAAGGCCAAGCGTCAGGAGGGCAGAAGCGGGGAGCTGGTGAAGCTTTCTGTAAGCTTTGGGGAGAATGATATCCGGACTAAGGTTGTGGAAGTGGTGAAGAGCGTTAAGGAGATGGTTTCCCTGACCGACGCCGACATTATCGTGTCAGGAGGCATGGGACTTGGAAAGCCGGAGGGCTTTGAGCTTTTGAAGAAGCTGGCGGACCGTCTGGGAGGAACCATCGCGGCTTCCAGGGCCGCCGTGGACGAGGGATGGATTGACCATGCCTATCAGGTGGGCCAGACGGGCACTACGGTGAAACCTAAGATTTATTTTGCATGCGGAATCAGCGGGGCGATTCAGCATGCGGCCGGTATGCAGAATTCCGGGCTGATTGTGGCGGTTAATACCAATGAGAACGCTCCGATTTTTGATATTGCGGATATTGGGATTGTTGGGGATTTGTATAAGGTGATTCCGGCTGTTTTGGAGGAGCTTGATAATTGAGTGAGCAAAGGGCGGGTATTGTCGTGAGAAGCCAGTCAGAGAAGGAGAGATGTCCCGTCCGGGTTCAGATATGCCAAGCATTCCG
>CAJUPQ010000096.1 GCA_910588505.1 uncultured Hungatella sp.
TACTCGCCTTCTTCCCTTTCCCCAACCGGCTAAACCCATGAAAATACACCAAAAACAACACCGTAGTCACAGTCCAAGTCAAAGGATAGCTAAACACCACCGTAGTGATCGTCCGTCTTAACGGCACCGCCGCCACGATCCACACCACCCGCAGGATACACACTCCCACCATAGTCAGGATCATAGGGATCCAGGAATCCCCGATTCCTCTCAAAGCCCCGGAATAGATCTCAATGGTAACATAGGTAAAAAACGCAGGCACCAAAAAGCGCAGGATCTCCATCCCCTTTTTCAGCACCGCCGGATCTGTGGTAAAGATCTCAAAGATATAAAATCCAAAATTATAAAGCACGCAGGACAAACACACAGCCGAAACCAACGTCATAGCCATGCATTCCCGAATCCCTCTCCTGACCCGGTCCATTTTCCCCGCGCCGTAATTCTGCCCCACAAAGGTGGTGATGGAAATACCGAAGGCATTGATAATCATCCAGAACACGCTGTCGATCTTCCCGTAAGCCGTCCAGGCCGCGATGGTGTCCGTGCCAAGGCTGTTAACACTTGACTGAATGATCACATTTGACAGGGAATACATCACCGACTGAAGCCCAGCCGGAAGTCCGATCCTAATGATCCTTGCAAGCATCCGCTTATCCAGCCGTATCTTAGAAAACGAAAGCCGGTACATCTCCCTGGTTCTGGTCAACACCACCACCACAAACAGCGCGCTGGCGGTCTGGGATAAGATGGTGGCCAGGGCGGCTCCCGCCACTCCCATCCGCCAAAACACCACCAGGATCACATCCAGCACAATATTGGTGACGCATCCTGTGATCAGGAAAAACAGCGGTCTTTTGGAATCCCCCACGGCCCGCAGGATCCCGGACCCCATATTGTAGATCAGATTGGGGATCGTCCCCACAAAATAGATCCGTATGTAGAGTACCGCATACTCCATAATATCTTTTGGCGTCCCCATCATGGACAGCGCAGAAGGCACCCCAAGGATTCCCACTACCATGATCCCCAGTCCGCACACCAGGGAAAACGCCACCGACGTGTGGACCGCGTATCCCACCTTGTCCGCCCTCTTTGCACCGTAAAACTGGGAAATAATCACCGTGGCTCCGGAGGCAAGGCCGACGAAAAAGCCTACCAGCAGATTGATCAACGTCCCGGTAGGCCCGCCTACGGCAGCCAGCGCCTCTTTTCCCACGAACTGTCCCACCACAATGGCGTCAACCGTATTGTACAGCTGCTGAAAAAACGTACCGAACAAAATGGGAAAGAAAAACAACAGCAGCTGTTTCCAGATGACGCCCTCCGTGATCTGGTTCTCCGAGCCGGCAGGTTCCGGCGCCTCTGTACCCTGCCCCTCTCCCCCCCGTCCCTCCATTCCGGGCTCCCGTGACATCTCCGCATTCCGGCGCCCCATCTCACCCTCTTCCGATTTCTGTGTACTCCGCCTTTTCCCACCGCCTTCTTCTTGGATCTGCGCGCTCCTCTTCCCCTCGCCGCCTTCTTCCACCTTCTCCATCTTACGCCTCTCTGCCTCAAAATCCCTTGGCATCTTGGTATCTCTCCTCCCTACATCATTCGCCTCTGTATCTTTCCTCTTTGTATCATTCTGCATCTTGCTTCACGGTGCCTTTATCTTCCGTTCCCTTGCCGTCCCCTACCCTTCCTCTGTACGCTCTCCTCCATGGCCAACCGCCTATTTCACCTTTGCCTTTTCCAAAGCCGTATCAATGGCATTGATCAGGGACTGGGACGTATAGCGCGTCTCCATAGAATACGACAGATCCGCAGTAGACTGTTTCTTCAAGATCTGATCCTCCAGATCTTCCATCACCGGCTGCATCAGTGGATACATAGTCGTAACCGCCTCATCCAGAGCCACAAAAGACACGGCCTGAATCCTGTCAGCGTCCACCGCCACCTCCACGTTCAGATTCTGACTTCCCAGGGTAATGGAAGCGCTGTAGACTCCGGGTATGTAGGAAGCAGGCTGGGTGGTGGGAGCCGGATCACTCTGCCTTGGGCGGAACATGATGAGAAACAGCGTAATCAGCACAACTGCCAGCCCTAAAAATACGGCTGTGTAGATCAGCTCCTTCATTTTCAGCACTACGATTCTTGTTTTCGAACTCATATGGACCTCCATCATTTATTTACTACAATCTATTATGGAGGAGTCCGGATTATTCTATATTCCAGCAACACTTTCCGCATTCAAAATACTCCCTGGTCACGCCCGCGTCTCCCACCGTGCCAGTCCCTCGGGACCCAAAATCCCCAAACATCGCCATCCCCACTTGACATAGAACATGTTCAATGCTAATCTAAAATTATAGAACAAACTGAAACCTATTCCCGCCAGGATTCCCATCCCCGGCGTCCTTTGGTCCATCACAAACCATTACCCAGGAGGACACATTCCATGGAAAAAAACGACAAGTACAAACACATTTTCTGCATCTCCCACCAGCTGTTTCTGACTCAGGGCTACGAGGCCACTACCATCCGCCAAGTCTCCGACCAGGCCGGTGTAAGCTTAGGCCTGACCAACCACTTTTTTCACTCCAAGGAGTCCTTAGCCTGCCAGATCCTGTCCATGATCTCAGCCTACAGCTCCCTGTTCTGCAGCGTCAGCCACCCCTGCACAGATCCCCTGCACCGCCATGTCCTGGCTCTGCGGGTCCGCATCCTCTACCTGATGGGCAGCAGCTATCAGAAGTTCTATCTGGACACCCTAAAGCAGGACATCCTCTTTGCCAAATTGGAAAAGACCCCCGGCCGGATCTTCTACCAGCTGGCGGATCTCTATCGCTTTCCCGCAGACGACGACCTGTTTCTGCTCTACGGCGTCTACACGCCCTACAACTATGAAAAAACCCTGATCCTTGGCAGGGAGAGCGGACTTTTCTCCACCATCCCTTTAGAGGACATCCCCGACTACATAGCCATCAGTTCCTTTGAACATTTCGTGGCCCAGGATATCCTAAACCAGGCGCTTACATACGCCCGCCAGGCCACAGACACCGTCTTAAGCCGGATGCCCCCCAGGATCCCGGACGACTTTGTGCAAAACCACATCAAAGAGCGGCCATCATCTCTTAATCCAGATAAAGTGTAACTTTAAGTTCATCATATTAGTGTATTGTTTAGTGAGCATGGGGGCGAGGGGGGTGTCGTGAAGCCAGGGAGGGAAGGGAGGCATCACGACAACCTCCGCCTTTGCTCACTAAATTATACACCAATTTAATAATTTCCCCACTCCTTTCAAAAAACTACCCCTGTATCTCGCCCACCAGCCTCAGGATCTTCCCCCCTCACTCCCCAGCCATATGACACGCCACCTTCCGTTCTCCCACATTTCTCAGCTCCGGCTCTCTCTGCCCGCACACCTCCTTCGCATAGGGACAGCGGGTGCGGAACCGGCAGCCGGAAGGCGGGTTCACCGCGCTGGGGATCTCGCCTGTAAGGATCTCCTGTCCTTTATGCCCCTTCTCCGGGTCCATGCTTGGCACTGCCCTAAGCAAAAACCTGGTGTAGGGGTGCAGAGGATCCCCGTAGATCTCCTCCGTCTTCCCAATCTCGCACACCTTTCCCAGAAACATGACGCAGATCCGGTCAGAAATATAATGGACCACCCCCAGGTCGTGGGAGATAAACAGGTAGGTCAGCTTAAACTGCTCCTGCAGATCTTTCAGAAGATTTAAGATCTGGGACTGGATAGACACATCCAGAGCCGACACCGGCTCATCGCACACCATAAGCCTTGGATTCAATGCCAATGCCCTGGCAATGCCGATCCGCTGTCTCTGGCCGCCGCTAAATTGGTGGGGATACCGGTCGATCAGCTCCGGCCGGATGCCGACCATGCCCATCAGCTCCCTCACCCGTTTCTCCCGCTCCTCTTTGCTCTTACAAACCTTGTGGGTCACAAGAGGTTCCTCGATGATACGCCGCGCCTTCATCCTTGGATCCAGGCTGGCATAAGGGTCCTGAAAGATCATCTGGATCTTCTGGTAGACCCGGCTCATCTCCCTGTCCGAATACCCTGTAATATCCTGACCCTCAAAAAAGAGCTGGCCTTTTGTAGGCTCAATAAGCCGCGTCATCATCCGCCCCAGCGTGCTTTTCCCGCACCCGGACTCCCCCACAAGGCTTAAGGTCTCCCCGGCAAAGATCTGAAGATCCACGCCGCTAACCGCATGAACCACCTGTTTTCCACGGATGCCGAAACTATTTTTCAGCGGATACTCCTTGGTCAGGTTTCGGGTTTCCAAAAGGATCTCTCTTTCGCTCATGGCCGCTTCTCCCCCTTCCCCTGGTCAAATAAAAAGCACCGCGCAAAATGCCCCGGCGACGCCTCATAGATCTGGGGCTCCTCCTCAAAGCACCTGGCCATGGAATACTGGCACCTTGGACAGAACCGGCACCCCTTTGGCAGATGGAGCATGCTTGGCACCATGCCTCTGATATTGTACAGCCGCTCCTTTGACTTCATGTCAGGCACTGAGCGCATAAGCCCGTCTGTGTAGGGGTGGCATACATGTTTAAAAATCTCCCGGACCGTCCCGCTCTCCATAACCTTTCCTGCGTACATTACGTACAGCCTGGTGCAAAATTGGGCCACCACCCCCAGATTATGGGTGATCATCATCACCGCTGTCCCCTTGTCCTCCTGCAGATCCTTCATCAGACGAAGGATCTGGGCCTCAATGGTCACATCCAGGGCCGTGGTGGGCTCATCCGCGATCAAAAGGCCAGGGTCGCACACCATAGCCATGGCGATCATCACCCTCTGGCGCAGGCCGCCGGACAGCTGATGGGGATACTCCCCATACCGCTTTGGCGCGTCCGGAATTCCCACCAGCTGAAACATCTGGATGACCCGCTCCTTTGCCTGGGAACGGCTCATACCCTTATTGTGGAGCAGAAGCGCCTCCCTCACCTGCCTTCCCACGGTGATCACCGGGTTTAAGCTTGTCATAGGCTCCTGAAAGATCATGGAAATGCGGTTTCCCATCAATTTCCTCCTGTCTTTTGCCGTCATAGCCAGAAGCTCCTGCCCGTCAAACACGATGCTGCCGCCGTCCACCTTGCCCGGCTTCTTCAAAAGCCCCATCAGCGACATGGCGGTCATGCTCTTGCCGCATCCCGACTCGCCTACGATCCCCACGCTCTCACCGGCCTCAATCTCTATGCTGACCCCGTCAACCGCCCGCACCAGCCCGTCCCTGGTGTAGAACGTGGTGTGAAGGTCCTCGATCTGTAACAATGCGTCTCCCATGGTATCTGTATTCCTTTCCCTGACTTTCCTGTCCGGTCCTTTTTATCTGCCTATCCCGTTTTCCCAGCCAAAAAACCTGACCTTTCATTCCTTCCCGACTGTCACATTCCCCTGTCCGGCTCTTTTTTATCTGCCTATCCTGTCTTCCCAGCTCAAAACCTGGCATTTCATTCCTTCCCGACTGTCACATTCCCCTGTCCGGCCCTTTTATCTGCCTTCCATGGGCTTTCGCTATATACCGGCAAGCGCCGCTGCCCTCTCCTCAACTTCACCACACACCGACAGCGCGGCCTGCCGTCCACCCGTCTTCCTCCCACATCTCCTGCCTACCTCCCATGGGGATCCATCACATCTCTCAGCCCGTCCCCCAAAAAGTTCAGGGCCAGCACCATGATCAGGATGGCAAGGCTTGGAAAAATCAGCATCCAAGGGCTTGACTGGGCAAATGTTCTGGCCTGGGACACCATAAGCCCCCAGCTGGAATCCGGCGGCTGGGTCCCCACTCCCAGAAAGCTTAAATTGGCCTCCGACAGAATGGCGTCGGGAATGTTCAGGGTAAACAAAACGATCAGAGACGGCAGACAGTTGGGTAAAATGTGCCGAAACATGATGGTCCATTTCCCCACGCCCATGCCTTTTGCCGCCTCCACAAACTCCTGCTCCCGGATGGACAATGTCTGGGACCGGACCACCCTGGCTGTCTTCGCCCACCCGATCATGGACAAGGCGATAAAGATATTGGTGGTGGTGGCCCCTAAGGTGTACATCACCACCATAGCCAGCACAATGGAGGGAAACGCCAGCACAATGTCAGCCAGGCGCATGATCACCGCCTCCATCTGCCGTATATAACCGGAAACCATGCCCAGGACAATGCCGATGGCCATGGAAATGGCAGTGGGGATCACTCCCACCAGAAGGGACACCCGCCCTCCGTAGAGGATCCGGGTAAAAATATCCCTCCCCAGCTCATCCGTGCCGCACCAGTGGGCAGCCGACGGCGGAAGAAGCCGCTCCATCAGATTCACCCCGTTTGGATCGTAGACCGTCAGCTTATCCGCGAAAATAATGGCAAAGGCCATAACAGCCAGCACCAACCCGCTGACAGCCGCCGCCTTGTTCTCCCTGCACATATGTAACAGCTTTGTCCTTATGGTGTCCGGCTTTGGCAGATACAAAAGCTCCTCCTCCTCCATCTGCCAGACGGCCTCCATCCGCTCCTGGGGAGAAAACTGCTCTTTCACACCGTCCACAGCCACCCTTGCCGCCAGAGACGCGGCCTGCTCAAATGAAGCCATGTTATTTTCCTCCCTCCACGCGAATCCTCGGATCAACCACCGAGTACAAAAGATCGGCAGCCAGATTCCCCCCGATGATCACCACTGTGGTAAAGATCACCGTGCCCTGCAAAAGAGGCATATCCCGGCTGTTGATGGCGTCCACTGCCAGACGCCCCACCCCCGGTATGCTGAACAAAGTCTCTGTGATCACCGCGCCGGACAGAAGGCTGGAAACCTGGATGGCCATCATGGTGATCACCGGTAGAAGGGAATTCTTCAGGGCGTGGCCCAAAATCACTGACACAGGAGCCAGCCCCTTGGCCCTGGCTGTGCGGATGTAGTCGTCCTCCAGCACCTCCAGAAGGCTGGACCTGGTAAGCCTGGCAATGGTCCCCGCCGCGTTCCACCCCAGCACCACAGCCGGCAGAATCAGATGCTTTGGAGAAGAAAACCCGGACACAGGCAGGATCCCATTGAACACGTTCTGTAAGATCATCCCCACGGAAAAGGCCGGTATGGAAACGCCGCACAGGGCAAACCCCATAAACAGATGATCCGCCAGAGAATTTTTCCTGATGGCGGAGACGATCCCCGCCGGGATCCCGATAACCCAGGACAGGGCCGCAGCCGTCACGGCCAGCATCAGCGTCTTCGGAAACGCGTTGGCGATCAGGGAGGATACGCTGCGGGACAGCTTGTAGGATGTGCCGAAATCCCCGTGGAGCGCGTCCCACAAATACCACCCAAACCGCACATACCACGGATCGTTCAAGTGCATAGACTCGCTTAACCGCTCAATCACATCCACCTTCACCTTCTCCCCCATCATCACGGTCAGGGGATCCCCAGGCACCACGCTGAGCATCACAAAGATCAGAAAGACCACTCCAATGAGCACAGGGACGGTGACCGCTATCCGCTTGGTTATATACTTTAACATCTGAAATTCCCCTCTTTACTGAATATAGATAACGCCATACGTTTCCTTATTGTACCACAACAGGCGGCCAAGGTAAAGACCAAGCCGCCTGTCATTTCCGCCGATAGGTATCCCTACGTTACTGTTCACGGCCTGGTTGTTCACCACGCTGAACAACCAGGAGGATGCACGTAATGGCCGGAATCTGGGCCGCCCCATCACCGCAGGTGATTCAAAATGGCGGCCCAGGTTACTATTCACAGCCACACCGTGAATAGTAACATCCCTACTTTTCCAGGGACACCGTATAATAGGAAACATCCGTCCACCCGTTCCACGCCACATGGAAATCCTTCACCCAGTCCTGAACCACCACAATATGGTCCATCTGGAACAGCGGCAGCACCGCGGCGTCATCCTGAACCACTGCCGTGTCGATCTTCTGATACAGGGCCATCCGCTCATCCTCGTCCACCATAGCCCTGGCGTCCTCCAGCCACTGGTACACATCTGTGTTCTTGTGGTTGTTGGAGCGGATCTTTGCGTTCCTCTCCGTAAAGAATGTGTAAAGGAAATTATCCGGGTCATTGAAATCCGCCTTCCAGGAAGCCCTGGTCATGCCAAGCCTTCCCTCCTTCCGCTCTGCAAAATAAGCCGCGTCGTCCATCTGTTTGATGGTCACGGTAATGCCCACCTGGCTTAACATGGACTGAACCACCTGGTTGATGGCCAGGGCGTCCGGATTGTCCGTCTGCTGACAGATCTCCAGCTCACAGCCGTCACTGTATCCCGCCTCCGCCAGAAGGGCCCTGGCTCCCTCCGGGTCATAGGGGATCTCCTGGGCGTCATAAGCGCCCAGCACTCCGTCCGGCAGCATGGAATTCACCAGATGACCGGCCCCGCTGTACATCTGATCCAGAATAGTCTGACGGTCAATGGCCATGGAGATGGCCTTTCTCACCCGCACATCATCCGTAGGCTTCATATCCTGGTTAAAGACGTAGAAATAACTTCCCGCCTCAGGGCCTGTCACCAGATTATCCTTGTAGGCGTCATTTTCCAGGAAATAGCCCAGCTGGGAGGAGGAACTGCTCAGATCCACAATATCCAGCTCCCCGTTCTCGTACATCAGCTTCTGAGTATTCTCGTCCGGAACCTGGATCACCTCAATGCCGTCCAGCTTAGGCGCTCCCTTAAAATAATCGTCGTTGCGCACCATGGTCAGCTTGTCATTGAGCACCCAGTCCGACATCTTAAACGGGCCGGTCCCCACGGTCACCTGGGGATCGATCCCAAACTGATCCCCCGCTGCCTCCGTGGCCTTCCGGTTGTAGATGGAGCAGGCCGGCGTGGCCAGATTGGCTAAAAACGGCCCAAAAGGCGCCTCCAGAGTCAGCTCCACCGTGTTCTCATCCAGAGCCACGGCTCCCTCCACCCCATCGGCCTGGCCGTCCAGCCTGGCCTTGGCGCCCTTGATCATGCTGAAGGCATCCGTGTTCCTGGCTCCTGTGTCCGGGTCCATCATGCGGTCAATGGTGTACACCACATCGTCTGCTGTCAGCTTCTCCCCGTTGTGGAACGTCACATCGTCCCGAAGATGGAAGGTGTACACCAGCCCGTCGTCGCTGACCGTCCAGCTCTCTGCCAGGCTTGGCACGATCTCGGCCACCCCGTCCACCACCTCGCACTCCACCAGGCGGTCGTAAATATTTAAGGGGACCACATAAAACTCCGTGTCCTTCTGAGTATCCACAGTAGGAAATTCACGTTTTGCGGGAATGTGGAGCATATTGCCCCCGGGCGCTGTCTGGCTTACAGCCTCCGTCCCGCCCACACTCTCCTGGGATGCCTGGGTATCGCTGGAACCTTCCCCGGCAGTTACGGCCGCCGTGGTCTGGCTCTCCTCCTCAAAGGCTGAGCCGCACCCGCTTAAACTGCCCACCACCATGGCTCCTGCCAGCAGCAAAGATACATATTTTCTCATGATATCACACTTTCCTCCTGTCCTGATGTACAAAAAGGGCATTAGAAGTAACCTAATGCCCCTTTGCATTTATGTCAGTGATATTATAAAATGATTTGAGCAGGATTGCAACTGTTTTTTCAGTCTGCGCCTTGCAAAAGCAGAACTTTAGTAACAGGGCAGGCAGCCCGTCCTGCCCCACATCCGTCAGTCCCTTTCCACCCCATACAATTTCCCGTACTTCTCTGTCAGATAGTCCACATAATACTGAGGGTTAAAATCCTCCCCGGTCACGTCTTTTAAGATCTGTCTGCTGGTCTTTAGCTTCCCGTACCTGTGGATATGCTCCCGCAGAAATTCCCTTATGGGCCCAAGATCCCCTCTCCGCAAAAGCCCCTCAAAGTCCATCTGCCCCTTCATATAGTGGTACAGCTGGGCTCCGAAGGCGCTTCCCAGGGCATAGGAAGGAAAATACCCAAAGGATCCCTGGGACCAGTGGATATCCTGCAAAACACCCTCTGACACCTGTTTAGGCCGCACCCCTAAGTATTCCTCATACTTATCCGCCCAGATGTCCGGCAATTTCTCCACATCCAGATCTTCCTCAATGAGCATCTTCTCGATCTCATACCGGATCAGCACATGAAGGCTGTAGGTCAGCTCGTCCGCCTGAGTCCGTATCAAGCTTGGCTCCACCTTGTTGATGCCCCGGACAAACTGCTCCATGGTCACACTGCCCAGCTGCTTGGGAAATCTCTCCTGAAGTTTTTCGTACACAGGAACCCAGAAATTCTCGTTCCTGCCGATGATATTCTCAAAAAAGCGGGACTGGGATTCATGCATGCCCATGGAAGTCCCCTGCCCCACCAAAGTCTGGGTCAGCTCATCCGGGATCCCAAGCTCGTAGATGGCATGGCCCGACTCATGGATCACAGAGAACAGGGAATCATCCACATGGTCATTATAGCTGGTGGTAATGCGCACATCCTTGTTGTGAAGGTTGGTGGTAAATGGGTGGGCACTGACCGCCATAACGCCCCGGTCAAAATCAAACCCCACATACTCCGCAAAGAACCGCCCGACGGCCTCCTGGTCCTCCTCCCTGTAATCCCCTGTGAGAAAGCCATTGTCAATAGTCTTGCCGCTGTCTGTCAGTTTCTTAAGAAACGGGACCAGCTGCTCCTTCAAGACGCCGAAAAACCGGTCCAAAGTCTCCACGTCAAATCCCTTCTCATAGTCATAAAGCATCACATCATAGAGCCTCTGGCCCTCCTTAGCCCGGTAGGAGGCAAACTTTTTCGTGTACTCCACGATCTTTTTCAGCACCGGGGCAAAGCTGTCAAAATCATTTTCCTTCTTTGCCCTGGCCCAGATGCCTGTGGAGCGGGCTGTCAGCTCCGCAAACTCCCGGTACTCCTCCTTTGGAACCCGCTCCAGCCTCTCCATCTCCTCTTTCAGCTCCCGGACAACGGCACGCTCCACCTGGGTAAGGCTGTCCCTTTCCTCTTCGCACCGCCTTACCAGCTCCTTTACCCGTTCATCCGTGATCACGGAAAAATATTCTCCGGACAGAATTCCCACCACCCTGGTGGTGTTTCTCTCCGCCTCCTTTGGCGCCAGGGTCTCATTGTCCCACTCAAACAGGATCTTGGCAGTCTGAAACGCCAGGACCCGCTCCAGATAGGGCTTTAACTCCTCATATGCATGGTTCATGGTTACAGATCTCCTTTTTCTTTCAGGCAATTTAGTTTCTGTATTATAGTGTACAGATTCTCCCTTATCATGCCACAAAACAAAAGAATTTGCAACCGCCATTGCCGGCCTGGGCCGTCCACACCAAAAGCGGATGGCCCATTGTCTAAGGCATCCGCTTCATTCGCAATCCCTATCCGCTCAGACGTTCAGATTCTTTATACTCTCACAATACCCCCGCCCCTTACTCACTCAGCGATAACAGTATTTGTGATACCTTGTCTGGGCGTATAGCCCGCTGCCCTGCCGAAACCCTGCCTGGTACACCACGCTTGCCGGAAGGATGCTGCCGTTCTCCAAAAGCCACTTGGCATTTCTCCAGTTGGCCGGCGTAGGCTCCCGGTAATAATTCCCGTCCCTGGTGCAGGCATACTGCCCTCTCTGAAACACCACTTCCTTTATGGTATTGGGGTACGCGCCGTGGGCTCTGCGGTTTAAGATCACAGAGCCGATGTAAAGCTGCTCCTCATCCGGATACCCCTGGCCTTCCCCGCAGATGGCGTGGGC
>CAJUPQ010000097.1 GCA_910588505.1 uncultured Hungatella sp.
TCCCAGTGGATCTTCGGCGGCGACGGATGGGCTTACGATATCGGATTCGGCGGCGTTGACCACGTGCTGGCCAGCGGCAAGGACATTAACATCATGGTATTCGACACCGAGGTTTATTCCAACACCGGCGGACAGTCCTCCAAGGCTACCAAGACCGGTGCTGTCGCCCAGTTCGCGGCAGGCGGCAAGGAGACCAAGAAGAAAGACCTGGCAAGCATCGCCATGTCCTACGGCTATGTATATGTAGCTCAGATCTCCATGGGCGCTGACATGGCTCAGACCGTTAAGGCCATTGCGGAGGCCGAGGCTTATCCGGGTCCGTCCCTGATCCTGGCTTACGCTCCCTGTATCAACCATGGCATCAAGAAGGGCATGAGCAAGGCTCAGACCGAGGAGAAGCTGGCTGTTGAGACCGGCTACTGGAACAACTTCCGCTACAACCCGGCTGCAGAGAACAAGTTCACTCTGGACAGCAAGGCTCCCAAGATGGAGGGATATCAGGACTTCCTGAAGGGCGAGGTTCGCTACGCTTCTCTGGCCATGAAGAATCCTGAGAGAGCGGCGAAGCTGTTTGCCAAGAACGAGGCTGAGGCTAAGGAGAGGTATGAGTATCTGTCCAAGCTGATCGCTCTGTATGGAAATGAATAATCTGGATCTGTAGAGATTGATTGAGATGGGAGTCCCCTGTCAGGCTGCTTTGGGTAGGCTGACAGGGGATTTTTTATACACGGACCTGTGCAGATGGAGTATGTTGCGAAGGCGGCGCGCGGGCAGGTTTACATATGGAAGGTTGCTATTGGAAGGGGCCATCGCCGTAAAGTGAAAAGATCTACTTGTCAGATAGGCAAAATAATGATAGAATGGTTGGGATATGCGCAAGGGCGCGCCATAGAGGACGAAAGGAAGAGCAAAAAAGGAGAGTATAGTTATGTCAGGACATTCAAAGTTTGCTAACATTAAGCATAAGAAGGAGAGAAACGACGCTGCCAAGGGCAAGATCTTTACGGTCATCGGGCGGGAGATCGCGGTGGCGGTGAAGGAGGGCGGGCCGGACCCTGCCAACAACAGCAAGCTTCGGGACGTGATCGCCAAGGCCAAGGCCAACAACATGCCCAACGACACCATTGACAGGGGGATTAAGAAGGCGGCGGGGGACGCAAACTCCGTCAATTACGAGGTGCTCACCTATGAGGGGTATGGGCCAAACGGCGTTGCCATCATTGTGGATACCCTTACGGACAATAAAAACAGGACGGCAGCCAATGTACGCAGCGCATTCACCAAGGGCGGCGGCAATGTGGGGACGCCGGGCAGCGTGTCCTACATGTTTGACAAGAAGGGCCAGATTATCATTGACAAGGAAGAGTGCGACATGGACGGGGACGAGCTGATGATGCTTGCCCTGGACGCGGGGGCGGAGGACTTTGCCGAGGAGGAGGACAGCTTTGAGGTTTATACCGGGCCGGATGATTTCAGCGCGGTGCGGGAGGCCTTAGAGAAGCAGGGGATTCCCATGATGGAAGCGGAGGTGACCATGATCCCCCAGACCTGGACTCAGCTTACAGACGAGGACGCGGTGAAGAAGATGAACAAGATCCTGGATCTTTTGGACGAGGACGACGACGTGCAGGCAGTTTACCACAACTGGGATGAATAGTACCCCCTTTTCAACATCCGCAAAATATGATATGATCTTTCTGATGCCATATATGGTGAAAGGATGCGGATGGCCAGAAAAGTTTACCTGGTGGACACCGAGAATGTGGGAACGGCGTGGAAGGAATTACTGCCCGAAAGAGGCGTAAAGGATATGATTATCCTGTTCTACACGGAAAATTCCCCGGGCATCTCCTATGTGGATCTGAACGTGATACGGCAATACCCCTCATCCTTTGATATGATACTGTGTTACCCGGGCAAGAACGGGCTGGACTTTCAGATGATCTCCTACTTGGGATATCTGATCAAGACAGCGCCTAAGACCGAGTACGTGATCATATCCAATGACACGGGGTACGACGCCGCAGTCAAGTTCTGGCGGGACAGGGAGATCGAGGTGTGCCGAAGGAGCAAATCGGAGCTGACGGCTCCAAAGGACAAGCAGGCCGGTGACGGGGACGTCAAAGTCCTGCTGAAACAGTTACTGACAGAAGAAAGTTACACGGAAGAGGATTTGGATAAGATCTGCGAGACGCTGCGCAATTACAGCATCAAGCAGCTGCAAGAGCTGTATTTTGCGCTACAGAAGGAATTTGGGGCGGGGCCGGGGATGGATATCTACCGGCAGTTAAAACCCCAGATCAGAAACGTTTATAAAAAGTTACCCAAATAACAGCAAATGTGACATATATGGCATCATTTTCCGTGGAGTGAAGGTTTGGGGCTTTGCTGGCGTAGCCCTGCGGGTAACATTTAAGACGTTGCGTTTATGAATGTAAGTATGAAAGTTATACTTTTATGGCCGTATGTGCTGCGTAGTGGAATAGTAACAAAGAATGAAAGTAATGCTTTCGCGGCTGTATGTGCCAAGCGGGCGGTATGGCAACAAAAATGAAAGCAGCGCGGGCAGATGTTTGGAGATCCATGTGAGAGGATCCCAGACATCTGCCCGCGCTGTTTTTTCCTATTTATTTTTCCCGTTTATTTTGCCAGGTATACCGATTAATTGCCGCACTCTACGCTGATGGCGTTAAATTTTTCCAGCAGATCCTGGATCCCTACCGCCTGTTTTTCCTGACCGGCCAGGTCCAGGACGGCTTTGCCCTGATGCATCATCAGAAGGCGGTCGCCGTACTCTGCAGCGTATCTTAGGTTGTGGGTCACCATGATGGTGGTAAGGCCTTTTTCCTTGACGATCTTTCCGGTTAAAACCATGATGGTCTCCGCGGTCTTAGGGTCCAGGGCCGCGGTGTGCTCATCCAGAATCAGAAAGTCAATGGGGGTCATGGCGGCCATCAGTAGGGCCATGGCCTGGCGCTGGCCGCCGGAGAGGACGCCTGCCCTGATCTGAAGTTTGTCCTCAAGGCCAAGGCCCAGGGTCTTAAGCTGGTGGCGGTAGTAGTCTATCCGGCGGCGGTTAGTGCCGGGGCGCAGGTTAAAGGGCTTGCCCTTGTTGTCCGCCAGGGCCATATTTTCCAGGATGGTCATGTGGGGGCAGGTGCCCATAGCCGGATTTTGGTACACCCGCCCTATGCGGCGTTGACGCTTGAATTCAGGCATGTGGGTGATATTTTCCTTTCCTATATATATAGCGCCGGAATCCACGGGGATGCTGCCGCAGATAATGTTCAGCATGGAGGTCTTGCCGGAGCCGTTTGAGCCTACCACGGACAGGAACTGGCCTTTTTTCACGGACAGGTTAAAGTCCTGAAACAGGCACATCTGGTTGACAGTTCCCGGGTGGTAATATTTACAGATATGGTTCAGCTTAAGCATGGACTTTCACCTTCTTTCTTCGCTGGGAGCTTAAGACCAGGATGGCCAAAAACAGCGCGGATGTGATCAGTTTCAGATCATTGGCTTCCAGGCCAAAGGAGATGGCCAGGGAGATGCAGGCCTTGTAGATCACGGATCCGGCCACAACAGCCGTGGTGGGCTTAAGGGAGAAGGTCCTGCCCAAGAGCTTAAACAGGTATGGCCGGTGATCCGGGCAGAACACCTGGATCCCGATGATCACGCTTGCCAGGCCCATGACAATGGTTCCGGTGCCGACGGAGATCTCGAAGAATCCTTTGTGCTGGCAGTAGACGGAGCCGGCCAGGGACGCGAAGCCGTTGGCAATGGCCAGGCCTGTGATCTTTACAATGCCTTTGTCTTTAGCCAGGGAGGTGACCAGGGTTTCATTGTCCCCCACAGCCCGAAGCAGGCGGCCGGACCTGGTGTTTAAGTACAGATCCAGCAGTATTTTGCAGGCCAGCACAAGGAAAAGCAGGATCACCACAACCGTAAAGGGGCGGGCTTTTGGAGGGACGAGACGGTCCAGATAAGGATTTTCAAAAATCGTCTCCTGGGTAAAGATGGGTACATTGGCCCGCCCGCCGGCAAAACGCAGGTTCAGGGAGTAGAGTCCTGTCATGACAATGATGCCGGACAGCAGATCCCGAACTTTCAGCTTTACATGGATCAGCCCTGTGACGCACCCTGCCGCCGCGCCTGCCAGAAAGGACAAAAACAGGGTGACGACAGGATTTTGTCCAGCCAGGATGGCGGAGGCGGTGAGAGCCGCCCCCATGGGAAATGTGCTGTCCACGGACAGATCGGGGAAGTCTAAGATCTTGTAGGTGATGTATACCCCCAGAGCCATCAAGGCGTAGATCAGTCCTTCTTCAAAGATTCCTAATAGCAGTGTCATCATAACCTCCGGATTTTATAGGGTTTATTGGGTGATCTCTGTAAACAGCTCTTTGGCTGTGGAGGTCAGTTCCTCGGGGAGGGTGATCCCTAAGTCGTCGGCCACCTTGGTGTTGCCGTAGAAGGCGGCTTCCTCAATGACCTGAAACTTCATCTCGCTGGCTTTTTGCCCGCCTTTTAACACGACGGCAGCCATTTTTCCGGTCTGCTTTCCAAGGTCAATATAGTCAAGGCCCATGGCTGCCAGGCAGCCGATCTTAACCTGCTCGATCTCGCTTCCGAATACGGGGATGTTCTTTTTGGCCGCTTTGTCCAGGATCACAGGCAGGGAGGCCACCACGGTGTTATCTGTCAGGTTGGTGACGCAGTCCACCTTTTCCAGAAGGGCGTCGGCAGCTAAAGGCACGTCGGCGGTGGTGGAGATACCCATGTCCACGATCTCAAATCCGTACTCTGGGGCGGAAGTTTTGTACTCTTCAATGGCGGATATAGAGTTAACCTCGCTGGTGGTGAACAGGATGCCAATGGTCTTTGCCTGGGGCAGAATGGCCCGTATCATCTGCAGCTGTTTAGTGACGGGAAGTTTGTCGCTGGTGCCGGTGATCTCGCCTGCCGGGGTGCCGTCATTGCCTGCCAGTTCGGCCGCAACAGGGTCTGTGACAGCGGTGTAGATTACCGGGATATCCTTCTTTTTGCCGACGCTGTAGGCGCTCTGGGCCATGGGCGTGGCCACGGCGCAGATTAAGTCCACGTTCTGGGAAGCAAAGTTGGTGACGATCTGGCTGGCAATGGCGCCGTCGGCCTGGGCGTTCTCGTAGAGTATGGTGAGATTTTCGCCCTCCACGATACCTTCCTCGGCAAGGCCTAAGAGAAAACCTTCCCGGCAGTTGTCAAGGGAGCCGTGGGCCGCGAACTGGCCGATGCCCACGGTGTAGGACGTTTTGTCCTCAGCTCCGGTTGTGGAGGGAGCCTGGCCGGTGGGAGAGGCGTTTTCTGAGGATGGGGTGTTTGACCCGCCGGAGTCCGAAGACGTGGAGCATCCGGTAAGGGAAAGGGCCAAAACGGCGGCAAGAGCGGTAAGGGCTGCGGTTTTTATGGATTTTTTCATGGTGAATTCCTCCTCATATAATAAATGTTGATGGATTGCCGGGTGTAATGGGTATCCGTCCTTCTGACTGGTTTGGACCGGCAGGGGACGTCAAACAATTCCGTTTGATCTGGAGGAGGGGCGGAAAGATCCGGAATATTCCGCCATGTCTGTTTGGGGGTTAGGGACCTGGGGACAGGCAGTGGAGGGCGGATGGGCAAGATAAACGTTGCCGATAAAATAAAAAAGTCCCAGGCATGCAATAGTATGCATACTTGAGACGAACAAAATCCGCGGTGCCACTCAAATTGACCTGTCAAAGGTCCTCTTTTCATATACTGACATATATGCCGCGCTGGTAACGGATGCGGAAGCCGTCGATCCCTACTGTCATAAAAAATAGTTCAGGACCGCCCTCAAAAGTCCATTCGGCAATTCCACCCATATCGCGTTCCCACCAGCAGCGACTCTCTGAAATGTTCAGGAAAAGCTTACTCCTCTTTTTCAACGGTTTGTTTTGTTGGTTTGTATAATAATACAGATCAACGGATTTGTCAACAGGAAATTTTTATGGCGGTTTTGGGCGGGCAGTAGTATAATAGGGGAGAATGCCGGTACTGCCTAATTTAAAAAGGCAATAACAGATATTTTCAGGAACAGAGAGAAGCGGAGGAGAACAGGATGAAGCGATTGCTGGTGGTTGTGGATATGCAGAGGGATTTTATTGACGGGAGCCTGGGAACCAGGGAGGCCGTGGCTATTGTGCCGAAGGTGAAGAGAAAGATTGAGGAGTATCTGGCTGACGGACAGGAGGTGGTGTTTACCATGGACACTCATTTTGAGGATTATCTGGATACTCAGGAGGGGCGAAATCTCCCGGTAAAACACTGTATCAAGGGTACAAACGGGTGGAGGCTCTGTGAGGAGCTGGAGGGATTTGAGGGGAGACGGTTTGAGAAGAGCGCTTTTGGGTCTGTGGAATGCGGCAGTTACGCGGCTTTGGGCGGCTATGACAGGGTGGAGCTGGCAGGGTTGTGTACGGATATCTGCGTGATTTCAAACGCCATGGTCATAAAAGCCATGGCTCCGGAGCTGCCGGTAATGGTGGACGCGGAGTGCTGTGCCGGGGTGACGCCAAAGAGCCACAGGAATGCTCTGGAAGCCATGAAGATGTGCCAGGTGGAGGTTCCGGGAATATGATCGGGATAAAGATGAGAAGATCGTGGAAATTGGCAGCGGCAGTGGTGGTGATCGCGGCGGTATGCGCTGCCTGCAAGGGGGGCGGAGAAGCCGGCGGCGGGAATCAGATGGTGGAAGCGGGAGATGAGGCAGCGGGCAGGGATAAGGACGGGGAAATGGCAGGCGGTGACCTGGATGGAGCGGGAGCCGGAGAAGAAAATAGTCGAAGGGACGCAGGAGCCGGTGACGGAGAAGGCGGCGGGAAGGCTGCGGAACCCGGGAACGGAGAGGGTGACGGCGGGAAGACTGCGGGATCCGGGAACGGAGAACGGGACGGCGGGAAGACTGGAGGATCCGGGGACGGAGACGGAAGTTTCATGGCCGGGAGCGGGGACGAGGACGGCGGACCGGAAGCTGCGGGATCCGGGGACGAAGAGCGGGGGGATTTTACTGTGGGAACATGGGACGGGCTTACGTTTACAAATCCCTGGCTTAAGGTGTCTATTACTTTTCCCCAGGGCTCCAAGGTGTTTTCGGCAGCAAAAATGCGGGCGCTGGTGGGTACAAGCAGCGAAATTATCGTCAACGGCGGCGGTCAGGGGGATGTTGAGGGAGAACTGTCCCAGGCTTTGAATGTGTATGATCTGATGGTGACCATGCCGGACGGCAAAAGCAGCGTTCAGCTGGCTTATATGAACACGAAGAAGGCGGCCCCGGACAGGGACATCTCGGCAGCGGACTGTCTGGAGGAGATGGCCGGGGAGTTGTCCGCCATCGGGGATATGGGGTATGAGATCAGTCCCATAGAGAAGAGGGAGATCGGAGGCCAGGTCTTTGACGGGTTTTCGGCAAGCCTTATGGGCGGGGCTCTGTATCAGGAGTATTACGGGATCCGGGCAGGGGATCATGTGGCGATTTTGACAGCCAGTTATGAGGAGAGCGGGAGAGAGGCAGTGGAGGCGGTGATCAGGGGGATTGAGATGCCGTAACATGTTCATAGGAGAAAACATGGGGAAAATAGTTAAAGAAACTAACCACAGGGAAGCAGAAAAGGAACAAAACCGCGAACCGCGGATCCGTCAGGCAGTGGAGGCGGAAATGGACACGATCATGGAGCTTTACCGGAAAGCCAGGCAGTTTATGGCTGACCACGGCAATCCCCGGCAGTGGCCGCCTGCCTATCCGCCCGGAGAGATGGTGCTCCAGGATATCCGGGACGGTCACATGTTTGTGTGCGTGGCGGAGGGACAGATCAGGGCGGTCTTTTATTACCGGCAGGGCCAGGAGCTGGATTACCAGGATATCCGGGACGGTCAGTGGATCAATGAGGAGCCCTATGGGGTGGTTCACCGAATTACCTCTGACGGGTCGGTAAAAGGGGCGGGCTCCTTTTGTCTTCAGTGGGCGTTCCTTCAGTGCAAAAATCTAAAGATCGACACCCACAGGGACAATGTGGTGATGCAGAATCTTCTGAAGAAAAACGGGTTTCAGTACTGCGGGATCATCCACATAAGAAACGGGGAGGAGAGACTGGCGTATCAGAAAGGGCCGGATGGTCGCCAGATCCCCAAATCAATAGAAAGATAGAAAAATGGCAGATTAGCAGATTGGCAGATTAGCAGATTGGCAGATTGGCAGGCAGAGACCGCTTATTGAGAAATTTTTATCAGTAAGCGGTCTTGACATTTTCAGGAAGTTAGCGTATGATAACATAGAAAATGATAATCAAAATCAAATTTATCACAGGAAAGGAAGCGGTGGATATGCCATTAGCCATGGCTGCGGAGGGCGAGACCAGGACGATCACGGATTTCAGAGGACAGGAGGATATGAAGCGCCATTTAAGAGATCTTGGATTTATGAAGGGAGAGCGGGTGCGCGTGGTGGGAGAGAATGCCGGCGGCATGATCCTTATGGTGAAGGGCGTAAAGGTAGCTCTCAACAGAGGGCTTGCCCACAAGATCATGGTGGCGGATTGACAAGCTTTTGATATCTGAAAGGGAGGTAGACAGTATGACATTGAGAGATCTAAGTCCCGGGCAGCAGGGGACTGTGACAGCGGTTAGCGCAACAGGGGCCATGAAGAGAAGGATCATGGACATGGGAGTGACCCCGGGGGTGGAGATAAAGGTGGTGAAAACGGCGCCTTTAGGCGACCCGGTGGAAGTTCGCGTGAGGGGATATGAGTTGAGTCTGAGAAAGGATGAGGCAGCCCAGGTACAGGTGGAGATGTGAATAGGGGTTAGCCAAAACTAACAGGAGGATGGAAGCGATGAGTGGAATATATGGTGAGAAGAAGGCTTCACCTGAGGGACGCGGCGTGGAGGCGGCTATTGTTATGGCCCTGGCCGGCAATCCAAACTGCGGAAAGACGACTTTGTTTAATGAGATCACAGGCTCTAAGCAGCATGTGGGCAACTGGCCGGGAGTTACGGTTGAGAAGAAGGAGGGCGTTTACCGGAAAAATAAGAGCGTCCGCGTTCTGGATCTTCCGGGAACCTATTCTCTGTCCCCCTACTCTGCGGAGGAGGTAGTGGCCAGGGACTATATTGTGAGGGAAAGGCCAAATGTGGTCGTCAATCTTGTGGACGCCACCAGCATTGAGAGAAATCTTTATCTGACCGTGCAGCTTATGGAGACGGGGATTCCCATGGTAGTGGCTATGAACATGATGGATGAGGTGGAACTTCGGGGGGATAAGATCGACTGTGCCGGACTGTCCGGGGCTCTGGGCATCCCCGTGATCCCTGTGGTTGCCAGGACGGGAAAAGGGCTGGACGGGCTGATGGAAGCGGCTGTAAAGGTGGCCAAGGAAGGCAAAAAGCCTGTGAGGCCGGATATTTTTGGCAAGGAGTTAGCGGATGCTATCCAAGCAACAGCCGACCTGCTGGGAGACAGTGAGTCGGACGAGAATATCTGGAGAGCCATCAAGCTGGCGGAACATGACGAGATCATTACAGGGGAGGTAGACGCCGGGAAAAAGGAGGCGGTGGAGACCCTTGTGAAGGCGGCGGATCAGGCATCCGGCGGGGACGCGGAGGCAGGGATCGCGGACAGCAGATATCAGTACATAGGAAAGCTGGTAAAACAGTGGGTGACCAAAAGCGGGAGAGGCCACAGGGAGACAAAGTCGGATAAGCTGGATAAGATCCTGACAAACCGGATCCTGGCTCTGCCGATCTTTGCGGGGATCATGTATCTTCTGTTTGCCTGTACCTTTAGCGAGAATTTTCTGTTTATACCAGACCTTCCAAGCCCGGGTGTGTATTTGGCCGGGATCGTGGAGGAGGTGTGGGGCCTGGCCGCGGAGACGGTTGTGGCTGCCGTGGAGGGGCTGGGGGCTTCCCCGTGGGCAGTGGGCCTGGTGACCAGCTGCCTGGACGGTATCGGGGCTGTGTTCGGATTTCTGCCTCTGGTGCTTGTGCTGTTTTTGCTTTTGTCATTTTTGGAGGACAGCGGATATATGGCGAGAGTGGCTTTTGTCATGGACCGTATCTTCAGACATTTTGGCTTAAGCGGACGGTCCTTTATCCCTATGCTTATGGGATTCGGATGCTCGGTTCCGGCGCTGATGGCGTCCAGGACTCTGGAGAGTGAAAAGGACCGGAAGATCACCATGATGATTACGCCGTTTATGTCCTGCGGCGCGAAGCTGCCTATTTACGCCATGTTCGCGGCCACGTTGTTTGCGGACAGCAACCAGACCGTGATCGTATTTTCTATCTATATGCTGGGGATTGTGGTGGCTGTTATGAGCGCGCTGCTCCTGAATAAATTTGTTTTTAAAAGCGAGGCTTCAGGTTTTATCATGGAACTGCCCCAGTACAGGATACCCACGGCAAAGAGCGTTGCTATCCACGGGTGGGAGAAGGTGAAGGGGTTCGCGGTGAAGGCCGGTACAGTGATCTTTGGATCTACAGTGCTTATCTGGTTTTTGTCCAGCTTTAATTTTGGCGGCATGTGCGATATGGAGGAAAGCCTGCTGGCAAGTATCGGCAACGGAATTAAGTGGATCTTCACGCCCCTTGGCTTTGGAGACTGGCGGGCGTCTGTGGGTGTGGTCACCGGATGGATCGCCAAGGAGAATATCGTGGCCACCTTTGGACAGGTGTTTGGAAATGTCAGCGAGGAGACCGTGGAAGCTATCATGGCAGGGGAGGCGGCTCTGCCGGCCATCGGCCAGGTGTTTACCAGGGCTTCGGCATATTCCTATATGGCTTTCAATCTTCTGTGCATGCCTTGTTTTGCGGCTGTGGGAGCTATGAGGAGGGAGTACGGCTCTTGGAAGTGGACGCTTCGGGCTATCGGGTTCCAGATGGCGACCGCTTATGTGGTGGCGTTGATGGTGTATGTTGTAGGCAATATGGTGTTGTGATCGGTCAGGTGATGAGGGGAGGAGATCGTTTGTCATTGCAGGATAAGAAGAACTATATTTTGCGGGAACTGAAAAAGGGAGGGTGCAGGATCACCAGCCAGAGACAGGTTTTGATCGATGTGATCTTAAGGGACGAGTGCTGTTCCTGCAAGGAGATCTACTATCAGGCCATTAAGGAGGATCCCACTCTGGGGCTGGCCACGGTTTACCGGATGGTGAAGACCATGGAGGAGGCGGGGCTGATCCGGAGGAAAAATATGTACCGGGTTGATTTTGAGGGCGCGGCTGGGTGAGGGGAGTTTGTTGATTTTCGCTGCAAAGTTGAGGCAGCGTCCCCTGTCGGAACCACCTTAAGTGAGCAAATCCTGGCCAGCGAATCCTGTATTTGCCAGGGATGTACTCTCGGAATCTCTCTTGCACCTGCCTTTGTGGATGATTT
>CAJUPQ010000098.1 GCA_910588505.1 uncultured Hungatella sp.
CCCTGGTCTCATCTCCATGGCATAAATTCACCCTGCCAGGACCATCCTTCCCTTCCCTCCCTGGCATCACGACAACCTTCGCCCCTTGCTCACTCAACAATATACCAATTATCCGGGTCAGGGAAAACGAGAGGCAGGTGATGACATGGACAAAAAGAGCAGACAAGGACCGTCGGGATGCGAAAGCTGCGCAAACTATGTATATGATGAGGAGTATGATTACTATGTGTGCGAGGCAGATCTGGACGAGGATGAGATGGCCAGGTTTTTGCTTGATCACAGATTTGACTGTCCCTATTACCACTCAGGGGATGAATATCTGGTGGTCCGCCATCAGATGTGAAGCAGGTCCGGATTGCGGCGTTCCAGGGAAAGTACACCATAATGTCGGAGATGCCGATGGTACAATCTTAGTTTTAAGAACAAATAAAAAGAAAGAGAGAGGACAAGATGAAAGAACTGGAAAAAACCTACAATCCTTCTGCCATTGAAGGAAAGCTGTATCAAAAATGGCTGGACAAAAAATACTTTCATGCGGAGCCCAACCCGAACAAGAAGCCTTTTACCATTGTGATGCCGCCGCCAAACATTACGGGGCAGCTGCATATGGGCCATGCCCTGGACAACGCCATGCAGGATATCCTGACCCGGTACAAGAGGATGCAGGGGTATGAGGCTTTGTGGCAGCCGGGGACAGATCACGCGGCTATCGCCACGGAGGTGAAGGTCATCGAGAGCCTGAAAAAACAGGGGATCGAGAAAGATGACCTGGGCCGGGACGGATTTCTGGAGAAATGTTGGGACTGGAGAAAGGAGTACGGCGGGAAGATCATCAACCAGCTTCACAAGTTAGGCTCCAGCGCGGACTGGGACAGGGAACGGTTTACCATGGACGAGGGCTGTTCCAGGGCGGTCCAGGAGGTGTTTATCAAGCTGTATGAGAAGGGGTATATTTACAAAGGCTCCCGCATCATTAACTGGTGTCCTGTGTGTAAGACCTCCATCTCCGACGCGGAAGTGCTCCATGAAGACCAGGACGGGTTCTTCTGGCATATCAATTATCCCATTGCCGGGGAAGAGGGGCGGTTTGTGGAGATCGCCACCACCAGACCGGAGACATTGCTGGGTGATACGGCGGTTGCGGTGAACCCGGAGGACGAGCGGTATCGGGATTTTGTGGGGAAGACCTTAAAGCTGCCGCTCACAGACAGAGAGATCCCGGTGATTGCGGACTCTTACGTGGACAAGGAGTTTGGGACAGGGTGCGTGAAGATCACGCCGGCCCACGACCCCAACGACTTTGAGGTGGGAAAACGGCATGGTCTGGCAGAGATTAATATCATGAACGACGACGCCACCATCAATCTGCCCGGCAGCAAATACCATGGCATGGACCGGTATGAGGCCAGAAAGGCTATGGTGGAGGATCTGAAAGAGCTGGGGCTTTTGGTGAAGGTAGTTCCCCACGCCCACGCCGTCGGGATCCATGACAGGTGCAAGACCACAGTGGAGCCTATGGTGAAGCCGCAGTGGTTTGTGAAGATGGAAGAGATGGCAAAGCCCGCCATCGAGGCCTTAAAGACAGGGGAGTTAAAATTTGTGCCGGAAAGCTTTGGCAAGACCTATCTCCACTGGCTGGAGGGAATAAGGGACTGGTGCATCTCCAGGCAGCTGTGGTGGGGCCACAGGATCCCTGCCTACTACTGCGACGGGTGCGGAGAGATCATGGTTGGGGAAGAGAAACCGGCAGCCTGTCCAAAATGCGGTTGCAGCCGTCTGACCCAGGATGAGGACACTCTGGACACCTGGTTCAGCTCCGCCCTTTGGCCCTTCTCCACCCTGGGGTGGCCTGAAAATACGAAAGACCTGGAATATTTTTATCCCACAGATGTGCTGGTGACCGGGTATGACATTATCTTCTTCTGGGTCATCCGCATGGTATTTTCCGGTATTGAGCAGACAGGGAAGGTCCCCTTCCACACAGTGCTGATCCACGGTCTTGTGAGGGATTCCCAGGGAAGGAAGATGAGCAAATCCCTTGGAAACGGCATTGACCCCCTGGAGGTTATCGAGAAATACGGGGCGGACGCCTTGCGCATGACCCTGCTTACGGGAAATGCCCCTGGCAATGACATGCGGTTCTACTGGGAGCGTGTAGAGAACAGCCGGAACTTTGCCAACAAGATCTGGAACGCCTCACGGTTTATTATGATGAACATGGAGAAGGCGCCAAACGCCAGGGCTGAACTTACGGACCTTACCATGGCGGATAAGTGGATCCTGTCCAAGGCCAATGCCCTGGCAAAAGAGGTGACGGACAACATAGACCGGTATGAGCTGGGGATCGCCCTCCAGAAGGTGTATGATTTTGTGTGGGAGGAGTTCTGCGACTGGTATATTGAGATGGTGAAGGCCAGGCTGTGGAGCGACGAGGATACCACCAAGGAGGCGGCTGTGTGGACCCTTAAGACGGTGCTGATCCAGTCCTTAAAGCTTCTCCACCCCTACATCCCCTTTGTGACAGAGGAGATCTTCTGCAATCTCCAGGAGGAAGAGGAGTCTATCATGATCTCCGCCTGGCCGGTTTACCGTCCGGAATGGGATTTTCCACAGGAGGAGCATGAGGTTGAGACCATGAAAGAGGCGGTCAGGAGTATCCGCAATGTGCGCGCTTCCATGAACGTGCCGCCCAGCAAGAAGGCCAAGGTGTATGTGGTCTCCCAGAAGCAGGAGGTTCTGGATATCTTTGAGAGAGGTAAGGCGTTTTTCGCTATGCTGGGGTATGCCAGCGAAGTGGCGCTTCAGAAGGACAAAGCGGGAATCGGTGACGACGCGGTATCCGCGGTGATCCATCAGGCTAATATCTATATGCCTTTTGCGGAGCTGGTGGATCTGGACAAGGAGATCGGGCGGCTTAAGAAGGAGGAGGAGCGGCTTTCCAAAGAGCTTGCCAGGGTAGACGGGATGCTGAACAACGAGAAATTTGTCAGCCGGGCGCCTAAGGACAAGATCGATCATGAGAAGGAGAAACAGGCCAAGTACCGGCAGATGATGGAGCAGGTGAAGGAACGGCTGGCGCAGCTGGGACAGTAGGCCGGGGCTTTTCGGACATACGGCAAAAAGACTGGAATATGTGACGGCAGGGATCGTTTGGGTATGATCCCTGCCGTTTTTCTGATGTCAAAAGGGTTATTACAAGATGTCAGTTTATGTGGTTATTCTTCGAAAAAAAAAGGTTGCATATTGGTTTACATATATTATAATAAAACATAGCCGGTTTTCAGCGGTTTGTGACCGAAAGGCTGTCTGTAAAGGCAGGAAAGGAAAACCGGAACCATAGAAAGATAAGCGCGGACAGGGGGCGGATGAGTATGACAGGGCAGGAAGCCAGGCAGTATCTGGAGGAGATCCCCATGTGGGCGTCGAAGAAGAACAGCCTTCAGGATATCAGGGATTTTCTGGGAAGGATGGGAAATCCGGACAGGGGGATGGAGATCATTCACGTGGCCGGGACCAATGGGAAAGGTTCTGTGTGTTCTTACCTTTCTTCCATCCTGATACAGGCAGGGTACCATACGGCGGCTTTTATCTCCCCCCATCTGATCTGTGTAAAAGAGCGGTTCCTTCACAATGGCAGGCCGGCAGAGGAAAAGGAGTTTCTCGGCGCGTTTGAGCGGGTGAAGGGATTGGCCCAGGTTATGGCGGATGAAGGGTATGCCCGGCCCACCTATTTTGAATTTTTGTTTTATATGTTTATGGACATGGGAGAACGCTGGAAGCCGGATGTGGTGATCCTGGAGACAGGTCTGGGCGGACTGAAAGATACCACCAATGTGGTAGACCGCCCCCTGCTTTCTGTGATCACGTCTATCAGCATGGACCATATGCAGTATCTTGGCAATACGATTCAGGACATTGCGGCTCAGAAAGCCGGAATTTTAAAATACAAAACGCCTGTGATTTACGACGCGGGCTGTCAGGAGAGCCGCCGGGTCATCGAGGATACAGGCCGCAGGCTTTGCTGCACCATGTACCCGGTGGAGCCGGGGCAGCTAAAGGTTATAAGCCGGGATAAAGTGGGAACCCATATAACCGCGAACCTGGACAAAGACAGCATACGGCTTACGATCCCCTCCCAGGCAGACTATCAGGTTATAAATGCCGGACTGGCAATAAGATCTGCCCAGGTTATAAGGGATACGGCCGGGCTTCGCGTCTCGCCTGAGGCCATAGCCGAGGGCATAAGGACAAGTTGCTGGCCCGGCCGCATGGAGCAGGTCTTTCCGGGTGTTTTTCTGGACGGAGCCCACAACGCAGGCGGCATGGAGGCCCTGACCCGCGCCATCAGGGAGATGCAAAAGAAAGACGGGCGCCCTGTATCCCTGATGTTCGGCGTGGCGGAGGACAAAGAATACCACAAGATGATCGGGGAGCTTTGCAGCCACATAGCAGTCAGCCGCGTCATCGTGGCCCACATGGACACAAAACGCAGCGCGTCACCAAATGTCCTGGCCAGAGAGTTTGCCCAAAAACTCACCTGTCCGGTAGAAGCATTTGACACAGTAAAAGAAGCCTGGGAGCGCCTCCTCGCGACAAAAGGAGACGGCTTGGCTTTCTGCGCGGGGTCCCTCTATCTGGTAGGAGAAGTAGAGGCTCTGCTGGAGCATACCCAAGATCAGCTGCAGGACGAGAGGTAACGCGGCAACTAATAACCACACCCAAAAGAGGAAACCAAAAGACTATGATTGATTTTGACGAGGAATTAACCTATTATAAACCAAGCCTGGAGATTGAGGCCATCGAGGATGCGATTGTAAAAAGCGATCTTACAGATATGACGGATATTATGATGGAACTGATCAAAGAGAGAAAAGAGTAATGTATGGATTATGCAAATAGATGCAGGCGGATAGCCAACGGTTATTATAACCAGGGGCTGGAGAAGGCCAAGATACGGGACCTGTCAGGGGCAGCGGAATGTCTGAAAAAAAGTCTCCATTTTCACAAATATCAGACAGACGCCAGAAATCTCCTGGGGCTTATTTACTATGAGATGGGGGAGACCGCGGAGAGCCTGGTGCAGTGGATCATCAGCCTGAACTTACAGCCTGGGGATAACCGGGCGGCAGAGTACATGGGCAGGATACAGGGAAAGCTGGGGAGACTGGACGCGGAGAGCCAGAACATCAAAAAGTACAACCAGTCCCTGGGACTTGCAAGGGCAGGCAATGACGACCTGGCTATCTTGCAGCTGAACCGGGTGGTGGAGGTGAATCCCCATTTTGTGAAGGCCCATCTGGTGCTGGCTCTTTTGTACATGCGGCGGGAAGATTACACCAAGGCCGGAAAATCCCTGTACAAGGTATTGCAGATCGACAAAAGCCATCCCAAGGCGCTGTGGTACATGTCCATTGCCAAGGCTCACACAGGCCGGGCGGAGGTGGAGCGGAAAAAGCTGAACAATGCGTTTTCCCACAGGCAGATGCAGGACGACGATATTATCCTGCCTCCCACATACAAGGAGACTACAGGGTGGATGACCATCATCAATATTATGGTCGGTCTGGCCCTGGGTGCGGCGGTGATCTGGTTTCTGGTGATGCCTGCCATGGAGCGGCAGCTGAACCACAGGCACAATGAGGAGATGACAAAGGTTTTAGAGCAGGTAAACCAGAAGAGTCAGGAGATCGACGCCCTGGAACAGGAGAAAAGCGCCATGGAGGCGGAGCGCGACGACGCTGTCACAAGTCTGCAGTCCATGGAGGAGAACGAGCAGGGGGTTATCCTTCAGTACCAGCGGCTGGTGCAGATCTTAAAGGCCATGGAGGCCCAGGATATGAACACAGTGGCTCTGGTGTATTCGGATATGAACGGGGAACTGATCACAGATGAGCCGTCCATGGCCGCGGTGGCGGAGATCCGGACGTACATGGAGACAGAAGGGTTTCAGGTGCTGGCTGGCCTTGGCAATGAAGCCAGGGACAGGGGAGACCAGGAGGCGGCTCTGGACTATTATCAGAAGAGCCTGAACATAAAAGGGGACAACCCCCAGGTGATCTACGATATGGCCATGATCTACCAGGCCAGGGAAGAGCGGGATCAGGCTAATGAGCTGTTTGGCCAGGTGATCATGAACTTTCCCAATACGGAGCTGGCGGCTTTGGCGAAGGCGGCAAGGGGCTATTAGAGCGTGTCCCACAAGGCGGGAGTAAACATAAGACACTACAGAAGACGACTTTTTGTGGTGTCTTTTTCTTTTTTAAAACAGGAGCGTATTTTGCGCGGAGACAGAAAGTGAGGAAAAGGATATGAAGGAGCAGGAGTTTCGGTATGAGGCCAAAGGGCATGCCCTGGTGATCCATTTGCCAAAGGAGCTGGACCACCATAATTGCAGAGATCTTAAGGTTGAGACAGATTTGCTGCTGGCGGAAAATTATGTTAAAAAGATCGTATTTGATTTTTCAAAAACCGTGTTTATGGATTCTTCGGGAATCGGGGTTTTGCTGAACCGGTATAAGCAGATGGAGCGCAGCGGCGGGAAGGTGGCCATCTGCGGGGCGGGACCTCAGGTCCAGAGGGTTTTGAATATCGGCGGTATAGGAAAGCTGGTGTGCAGGTATGATTCCATGGAAGCGGCCATGGCAGAGTAGGAAAGGGGAAGGGATATGACAGGAGAGGCTAGGCAGCCTATGACAGGCGGACGGAAGTTGGAGGAAGTGGAGAATCATATGGAGCGGGAGATTCTGCGGATGGAGGTGGAGAGCCGGTCATCCAATGAGGAATTTGCCAGGGTTGCTGTGGCTGTTTTCATGAGCCGTTTAGACCCTACCATGGAGGAGATTGATGATGTGAAGACCGCTGTGTCGGAGGCTGTGACCAATGCGGTGATCCACGGGTATCAGGGAAAGGACGGGATCATTTACATACAGGTGGCTATAGAAAGGCAGCTTTTGTCTGTGGAGATCCGGGACCTGGGAGTGGGGATCAGGGATGTGGAGAAAGCCATGGAACCAATGTATACCACAGACACCACAGGGGAGCGGTCGGGCATGGGATTTTCCTTTATGGAGGCATTTATGGATGAGGTGCAGGTACGCTCCGCGCCGGGGCAGGGAACTTGTGTGATAATGAAGAAGCGTATAGGCAGGTAAACGGTATGGACGAGACGATGAACTTGATCGACAGAGCGCACCAGGGGGATAAAGAGGCCAGAGATCGGCTGGTACTGGACAACATGGGACTGATCTGGAGCATCGTCCGAAGATTTGCGGGGCGCGGGTATGATATGGAGGATCTGTTTCAGATCGGGAGTATCGGCCTGATGAAAGCTATTGACAAATTTGATCTGTCCTATGAGGTGCGGTTTTCGACTTACGCGGTGCCTATGATCGCCGGGGAGGTGAAGAGGTTCCTTCGGGACGACGGCATGATCAAGGTGAGCCGCTCCTTAAAGGAGATGGCCATGAAGGCGAAAATAGCCAGAGAGAGCCTGATTAGCTCTCTGGGGCGGGAACCTACGGTGGAGGAGATCGCCAGACAGATCGGGGCCAGCAAGGAGGAGGTGGCGGCTTCCATGGAGGCGGGGGCGGAGGTGGAATCCCTGTACAAGACCATCCAGAGGGATGATGAAAACGGGCTGTGCCTTATGGACAAGATCGAGGATGAGAACCAGGATCAGGAGAGACTGTTAAATCATATGGTCTTAAAGGAATTGATTCAGGGTCTTGAGGAGAAGGACCGGGAGATCATCTTACGGCGGTATTTTGAAAATCAGACCCAGACGGAGATAGCCAAAGCCCTGAATATTTCCCAGGTTCAGGTGTCCAGGCTGGAAAAGCGGATCTTAAAACAGATGCGGGAGAGATTTTAATTTTTGACGCATAGGATGTTTTGGAAAATGCCATACTATGTTCGACGACGGCGCTGCAGGAAAATTTTCTTAATGAAGGGGAAGCTTGTTATGTCTGCTATGCCTGCGGAATGTAAGCCGCTAACAGGCCATGGAGAGCATGGCTTGATCGAAGAGAGAGGAATGGATGTGAGATAGTATGGGATTTTTAAAACATTTGTGGGGATTTTTATTTGTCGTGGCCATGATCCTGATTGTGGGCGGCGTGGTGTGGTATCTGTTGTTTTATGGCGGACCGAGGGACTATACCGGGGGAATGCTGGTGCGGATTTCGGATATGGTAAAGGGGATGGTGTGAGATGAGCAAAAGCCTGTATCTGAAATTGAACCAGATCTCCGAGGTTCATGAAAAGGATGTGTATCTGAAGGATGTGGCAGAGCTTTACAGCGACGATCCGGCCATTCTTGCCAAGTGTCTGGCTCTTAAGGTGAAAAAGATCTCGTCGGACCGGGATCACCGGTATGTGGGAAGCGTACTGGATGTGATCGGGCTGATCTCCAAGCTGGATCCTTCGATCCAGGTGGAAAATATGGGGGAACAGGATTTTATCATCGATTATCAAAAACCCAGGCCGCCAAGGCTTGGCTGGGAGTGGATAAAGACTGCCTTTGTGTGCGTGATCTGCTTCTGCGGTGCGGCATTTGCCATTATGACGTTTAACAATGACGCCAGCGTGACGGATGTGTTTCGGGAGATCTACCGGATGGTTCTGGGCCATGAGGCCGAGAAGGTTACGGTGCTGGAAATGTCTTATTCTATAGGGCTGGCTCTGGGCGTTATCCTGTTCTTTAACCATTTCTGCGCATGGAAGGTGAACACAGATCCTACGCCTCTTGAGGTGGAAATGCGTCTGTATGAGGATAATATCTCCAAGACCGTGATTCAGAATGACGGAAGAAAGGAGTCTGGTATTGATGTGGATTAAGCTGGCCTTTCTGGCTATGTTTGGGCTCTGCGCCGGGGGGATCATTGCTGCCGGCGTTTTCGCGTTTCTGGCCATAATCGGCGTGTTCCCAAGACTGATCGGAAAGACCGGCACCAAGAGACATATCATGCTGTATGAGACGGTGATCATTCTGGGCGGCATCGCGGGAAATGGGATGGACCTGTTTGAGTTTCCCATACCGGTTGGAGGAACGTGGGCATTGGCAATATTCGGCGCGGCGGTGGGGATCTTTGTGGGCTGTCTGGTCATGTCCCTGGCGGAGACATTGAAGACTCTGCCGGTGATCAACAGAAGGATCCATCTGTCTGTGGGGCTCCAGTATGTGATCCTGGCCATCGGGCTGGGGAAGATGCTGGGGGCGATGCTGTATTTTCATATGGGTATGGGGATGTAGGGACGGAGAGGCAGTTTTTAGGAGCTTAAGAACGATTTTTTGTGCGAAATGGTAAAATTATTTAATTGGTGTATTGTTGAGTGAGCAAAGGGCGGGGGAGTCGTGATGCCAGGGAGGGAAGGGAGGCTGTGTGCCGGGCGGGTTCAGATATGCCAAACATTCCGATGAGCCCTTAAAGCGGGAGCCAGTCGGGTATCAGCCCTCCTGTTTCCCTGGTACATCATTGCATTAATTCCTAAGCAATAGTACTCGCTCTCTACGCCAGGAGCACGTCTGCGAAGCTAGATGTAGGGTCCACTACACCGTCGCTTCGCAGACGCACACCTGACGCAGATATCAAGCACTATTACTCAGTTATTAATGCAACGATGTACTAGGTTTTGCAAAAGAACGGAAGATGTGATATAATAAGAAACCATAACGCAAAGTTATGTCAAATATGAAAAAAAGGAATGGAAACAGAAGATGAAGACAAATGTGCAGTGGGCAAGCAAACTGGGATTTATCATGGCTACGGCAGGGGCGGCTATCGGCCTCGGGAACCTTTGGAAATTTCCCTATCTTATGGGGAGGAACGGTGGGTTTCCGTTTTTGATAGCCTACCTGTTTTTTATTGTGGTTTTGGGACTGCCGGTGATGATCACGGAGATGTCTCTGGGGCGGAAGACCCGCCATGACCCGGTTCAGGCTTATAGGGATATTGACCCCCATGCTGGGATCGTGGGTATTTTCGGGGTTCTGGCGGCGTTTATCATTTTATCGTATTACAGTGTTATCGGCGGCTGGATCATGAAGTACATTTTCAGTTATGGGACCACTATGGAGGCAGTGGCGGATTTTGACGGGTTTGTTGGCAGCAGGGAGCCGGTGCTGTGGCATTTTCTGTTTATGGCCATTACGACCGGGGTGTGTTATTTTGGAGTCAGCGGGATCGAGAGGGCCAGCAAGGTGATGATGCCTCTTTTGTTTATGCTGCTTTTGGTGATCATCGGCCGAGGCGTGACGCTTCCCGGCGCTGTGGAAGGCTTTAAGTTTATGTTTGCTCCGGATTTTTCAGCGTTCAGCCTGAACTCCATAAGTGGGGCTTTGGGGCAGGTGTTTTACTCTCTCAGCTTATGCATGGGGATTACCATCACGTACGGAAGTTATCTCAGCGAGAAGGAGAATATTCCCAAAAGCTGCGTGTCTGTGGCAGGGCTGGATACTTTGATTGCGGTTTTGGCGGGGATCGCTATTTTTCCTGCGGTGTTCGCCTTTGGGCTGGAGCCGGGCCAGGGACCGGGGCTTATTTTCGGGACGCTTCCAAAGGTGTTCTCTGCTATCGCAGGGGGAGAGATCTTTGCGTGCCTGTTTTTTGCCCTTGTGTTTTTTGCGGCTGTGACCAGCGCCATCGCCCTCTTGGAGGTGTCGGTGTCCTTTGCCATCGACACGCTGAGATGGCCGAGGAAAAAGGCGACCCTTGTGATCGGGGCAGCGATCTTTGTCCTGGGGATCCCCAGCGCGCTTTCTTTCGGGGATCTTGGGCAGGTGCGGATCTTAAATTACAGCGTGTTTGATTTTGTGGGGATGATCACGGATAATATCCTCTTGCCATTCGGCGGCCTTACCATGTGCTATTATGTGGGATGGAAATGGCACCCAGAGTATCTGGTGGAGGAGATTGAGCGGGATGGGATACCGTTTAAGGTGAAGAGATTGTGGGTGGTGTGCATCCGTTATCTGACGCCGATTCTTGTGGGTATCGTGACGCTCACCGGGTTTTATAATATTTATCAGGTGGTGTGCTGAGACCGCAGTGGGTAACTGCCTGTGGTTTTGTATGATTTTCAGAGATAGTGGGGATAATGACAGGGAGAACAGCAGTGGGATCGAAGCCTGATAGGATCTAGTACATCATTGCATTAATTCCTAAGCAATAGTACTCGCTCTCTACGCCAGGA
>CAJUPQ010000099.1 GCA_910588505.1 uncultured Hungatella sp.
GTTTGATGTGCAGTTTTCCGGAAGCGATTACGCAAATGATCCAGAGTGGCTGGCGAAAAAGGCGTATCTGGAAAAGAGGGGAGCGCAGATGGTGTTTTTTCCCTATACGGAGGGGATCAGCACAACGCGGTTGAAGGATGTGATTAGGGAGTAGGGGCTGGAGCGGTAAGGTATTAAATAGGGTGAATGATGGAGAAAAGGAAGGTATTTGCTCGAATACTGACAATGGATGATAGTTGCCAGCGATATGGTATCCGAGGCCGCGACGGATATTCCGTCAAGTATGGCTGATGGGGTGGGCGTAGTAGCAGAGGGGCAGAGCGGCTGTCTGGTATTGACTGATGTTATCAAAACCTTTCGGGAAGACCGATTTTGGGAGAATATACGGCTCATGAGAGATAAAGGGCTTGTCTCTGACTCGGAGTGGATTTCAGGGGATATTCTGCCGCAATATCGGGAACTGTATGAGCAGAATCCGGATATGGCAGGTTGGCTGACAATTGGGAGGGCAAGGATTGACAGCCCTGTAATGCAGACAAAGGGCGATCCGGAGTATTATTTGAGGCGAGATTTTGGCGGCAGAGAGGATTCGGGGGAAACCCCCTTTATTGATTATCGGTGCAGCGTTTTTCCACGGCGCAGTTTCAACCTTATTTTATACGGACATTATACAGACAGTGATCGTCTGTTTCGAAGGCTTCTGGATTATGCTTATAAATATGAGGGATCTAAGAGTGATGAGATCTGCTTTGATACGCTGACAGAAAAGGAGTTTAAGAAGTAGCCGCTACTTTTTCTATGATGGAACTGGATTCCAGGGAAGGATTTGAACAGTTCCTTGAAGGTATTGAAGCACACAGGTTGTATGAGACAGGGGTGGAGATTACGCCAAAAGACCAGATTCTTACGATTATATGTTGTGCGCCTGAGGAATTTTCCGGGATTAAGGAAGGCGGACGGTTTGTGGTTATTGCAAAAAAGATAGACAGCCGCTAATAGAGATAGGGCTTTGTCCTTTACACAGAAAGCCGCAAATGGTAGAATAGAGGTAGAAGAACCAGAAAAGGAGGTGAGGGCTGTGGAGCGCAGCTTTAACACAGAGGGGTTATGTGATCCGGATCTTCACTATATGGTGAGACTTGATGAAAGGCTGTACAAGATAAAAAAGCTTTTAGTGGACAGAGGTAAGTATTTTGTTATCAATCGGGGCAGGCAGTATGGGAAGACTACCACTCTGCGGGCTTTGGAAGGATACCTGAAAGAGGACTACTTTGTGATCTCCATGGATTTTCAGCTGCTAAGCGCCTCAAACTTTGAAGAGGAATCGCGTTTTGTAGCCGCCTTTACAAGATATCTTACGGCCTGTGTCAGGGAGGGAGAAATCTTTGAAGATTTTCCGGAGGCGGAGGTGGCGGCTTTGGAGGAGTTGATCGATCAGCCGTCTGACAGACCCTATGATATGGGGGAGATGTTCATACGGATCAGCAGATTCTGCAGGAAGTCTCCCAAGCCGGTGGTGATGATGATCGACGAGGTGGACAGCGCGTCGAACAACCAGGTGTTTCTTGATTTTCTGGCCATGCTTCGGGGGTATTATCTGGAGAGGAAGACCAGGCCTGGATTTTACAGCGTGATCCTGGCAGGGGTGTATGATATTAAAAATCTGAAGTTAAAGATCCGGCCGGAGTCAGAACACAAATTTAACAGCCCCTGGAATATTGCGGCCAAGTTTCCCATCGACATGAGTTTCTCTGTCGGGGATATTTCCTCCATGCTTCGGGAGTATGAGGAGGACAATGGCACCGGGATGGATGTGGAGCGGGTTGCCGAATACATTTATGAGTACACTTCCGGATACCCCTATCTGGTGTCTTATATCTGCAAGTGCCTGGATGAGGAGATCTTAGGTGCTGAGGGATTTGAGGACATGGGGGATGTGTGGTCGCGGGAGGGGATCGGGGAGGCGGTTAAGATCCTCCTAAAGGAGACGACGCCGCTGTTCGACAGCATGGTGAAGCAGCTGGATCTTTATAAAGACCTGAAAGAAATGATCGAGGAGATTTTGTATCAGGGGAAGCGGGTGTTATACAGCCCGGACGCCAAAGCGATTAATATTGGTATGATGTTTGGGTTGCTGCAAGAGAGGGGCGGACAAGTCTTTGTAGCCAATCGTATTTTTGAGATGCGGTTATTGAACATGTTCATTACAGAAGAGTCGATTAACAGCAGAACCTATGAGCGCGGTGAAAGGGACCGGAACCAGTTTATCACGGATACAGGGCTTGACATGGAGCGGGTGCTTGTAAAGTTCGTGGAGTATTTTACGGATGTATACAGTGATAATGACGAGAAGTTCGTGGAGGCTTACGGGCGGAAGTTTTTCCTTTTGTATCTGAAGCCTATTATCAACGGCGTTGGCAATTATTATCTGGAGGCCCAGACCAGGGATGCCAAGAGGACGGATGTAGTTGTGGACTATCTGGGGGAGCAGTTTGTGGTGGAGTTAAAGATCTGGCACGGAAATGAGTATAAGGAGCGGGGGGAGGAGCAGCTTACCGGCTATTTGGATTATTTCCGTCTGGATAAGGGGTATATGGTCAGCTTTAATTTTAACAAGAAAAAAGTGCCTGGGGTCAACGTGATCCAGGTCGGTAAGAAGACGATCGTGGAGGCGGTTGTCTGAGGAAAGGAGGATTTTGATTATGCCATTTATTGATTCAAGGATCACTGTGCCGGTGAGCAGGGAGAAGAAGGAGGAGATCAAGGCAAAGCTGGGGCAGGCCATCGGGGCGCTGCACAAAACGGAGAATTATCTGATGGTGGGCATTGAGAGCGATTATGATCTGTGGATGGCGGGAAAGAAGCTGGAGAAAGGGGCCTATGTGGCGGTCAGCCTTTACGGAAGCGCTTCACCGGAGGATTATGACCGGATGACCGGGAAGATCTGTGATATTTTGTGGGAGGAATTGGGGATTCCGGGGACGTCGGTGTATGTCACTTATCATCCGGTGCCTGACTGGGGATGGAACGGGAGGAATTTTTAGAGGGGCTTAAGAATGGTCTTTTTATAAGATGGCAAAATAATTAAATTGGTGTATTGTTGAATGAGCAAGGGGCGGGGGAGTCGTGATGCCAGTCAGAGAAGGGAAGGATGGTCCTGTCCGGGTTCAGATATGCCAAACATTCCGATGAGCCCTTAAAGCGGGAACGTTTCCGGTAGGGTTGCCAAATGCCATAACCATGATCTTTTTGGCGCATATGGAAAGGCGCGGAATCCCGGGTAAATCCCGGGAGACTCCGCGCCTTTTTTCTACTATTATACCACAAAATCCCCCCAAAAAATACAAGACTTGTAACCGGATCCTTCGGATGCTATAATCATCGTCCATAAAGAGGAGGGGATACATTTGGAGAATAATTGGATGGTCTTGACGCAGCAGAAAAACCAGATAGCAAAGGTGATGGAGGCCGGTCAGGCCGGTATTGGGTACGGGCTTTCTTTAAGCAAGGAGGAGGCAAAGCTGAACGTGGAGGCCAGGACTCATGCTCTGGGGCAGGAGCGGAGGGTGGAGTTTGGGGAGGGGATTGCTCCCAGGATTATTTATGAGTTCTGTGATTCAGACTTTATCAGTCAGGATGAGTATGCTTTGATCATCATTCGTCTGCAGGACATTTTCTATCTGTACAAAAATGAGACCCAGGCTGGCCCGGATATACACCGGGGCGGCGGGTGAGGCTGCCGCCAGACGCGAGATATATTGGCAGAAACCTGCCGGCAGGTTGGATTTGGTTCATGAAACAACAACGTTTCTTCTCCCTACGGATTCAAAAACACCGAAGCGAAAAACACCCCGCCCTCATATTTGAAGTCTGCGATCCCGTGGTACTGGCCCGCGATATTTTTTATGGACACGGTTCCGGTTCCGGGGCTGCCGTGTTTGGAGGAGAGGAGGCTTCCGTCCTTAGTGGACGGCGCCTGTCTGCTGGAGTTGTCCACGGTGATGGAGATGGCCTTCTCCCCGGCCACCCTGGCGTGGATGCGGATAAAGGGGGATCCTTCCGGCATCAGAAGACAGGCTTCCAGGGCATTTTCCAGAAGATTGCCGAACAGGATACAGATATCCGGCTCGTCCACCCACAGTCTGGCGGGGAGTTGGATGCAGGAATCAAAGCGGATATGGTTCTCATGGGCCATCTCAGCGTAATGACGGACCACAGCGTCCACGGCGTAATTGCTGCAGTAGGTCCTTGGGGTCAGGGACGAAAGCTTCTGGCCGTATTTGGTCAGGTACTCTTTCAGGATCTGTTCATCACCGCTGTCTAAGTAGGCCTGTATGAGATTCAGGTGCTGGCGCAGGTCGTGGCGGGCCTGGCGGGTGTTTTCGATCTGCTTCTGGAGCCGGGAATACTGCATCCTCTGAAAGATCAGCAGCTGTTCCTGGTTTCGGGTCCGCTCCTCCGCTTCGCCCTGGAGCCGGAGGGACTCCAGGGAAGTTACAAGTACATAGTAGATCACAAAGATCATGATGAGAAGGCTTAGGCGGGCCAGAAGGGTCGCCAGGGTTGCCACGCTGGCAACATTGATGTTCCAGGTCAGAGCCAGGATGGTGAAGGAGGTAAGGCCGGGGATGAGCCAGATGGTGCGCCACAGCTGAGGCGCGTGGCTGTGAAGAACCCGCTCTTTGGTGATAGTCAGAAACTTAAACATAAAGGGGGCGGTTATGGCCACAGGAATGACGCGGACCATAGTGTCCCCGGGCGCGCCAAGGAAGCGGTAGATAGTTCCAGGCTGACTGAAAAACCGGATGTCCAGAAAGATAGCGGTACCCCGGGCGATCATCACATAATCCACCACCAGAATGTAGATAAAAAGCAGTTTGGAGATCTCGGCATTGACGCACCAGAAGTAAATGGACAGGGAGATGACTGCCATGAAAAAGTCCCAGGTCCGAATGTCTTTTCCCAGAAAGTAGCAGTAACAGCACACCAGAAATTCGGCTGTCATGTTCAGTCCCACCAGAAGAGTCACAAACCAGGCAGGGTAGCGAAGGCGGTCCTGAAAGGGATAGTAGGCGAGAAGATGGTAGGGAAGCAGTTCGATCAGGTAGCTGGAGGCAGCCAGCAGACTGGCAGGCGTAAACATGGACACATCTCCTTTCATTCAACAATGTCCCGGGTGTGGCGGAACAGGTAGTTGGCGTAAGCGGTCTGCATCTCTTTGTATCTGGGGCGGCTTATGGGGATCCTGCTGCCGTCGGACATGAGAAAATCAGAGGCGTCCAGAGAGCGGACGTGGTCCAGGCATACTACATAGCCGCGGCAGCAGTTCTGGAACCGCAGTCCCAGGGCCGTGTCCCCGTATTCCCCCAGCCCTCTTAACATGGACTGGAAATATTCCATGGTCATGTATGGTTTTAAGCTGCCCATGGAGGTCTGTATCTCCAGAAAATGGCCGCTGGAGCGGACGTAAAGAATGTCGTCCAGATACAGCTGCCGGGTCATGCGGTTTTCCTTGATTTCGATGACGTTTCTGGGACCGGCAGTTTTGTTCAGCCGGTCCATGACCTTGTAGAGACGTTTTTTTTTCACGGGTTTCAGGATGTAATCCATAGCCTGAACTTCATAGCCTTCCAGGGCGTAACTTTCCTCTGTGGTGATAAACACAATGGGAACATCCCTGTCCATGGTCCGGACGCGGCGGGCTACGTCCATGCCGTTTATGCCGCCTAAGAGATTGTCCAGGAAAATGACGTCAAAGGTCTGAGGGCCGAAGGCGTCTATAAACTGCTCTCCGCTGGAAAACAGGGAGACGCAAAACTTTGTATCACGGTTCGAAAAATATTCTATGATCAGATTCTGCAGATTTCGCAGATCATATTCCATGTCGTCAACTAGCGCAAGATTCATCAAAGATTCTCCTTAGCTCAAGCTGTTTTTTGTGTAATATACCCAAAATGTCAGGCGGCAATTAAGCAGCTCATGTTTCTATATCCATTATAACAAACCAGCAAAAGGGTTGTAAAACAGTTCGTGCGATAAAACGTCAATTGGTGCTAAGTAGGTTGAAAGAACCAGATGGGAATTGTATGATGGAACAAATGTGAGGAGGGGTATGATGGGGACAATGACAGTGCCGGCCTCCATGGAGTACCTGGATAAGGTCATGGCAGAGGTTGAGGAGGCTTTGATGAAGGCCGGGTGCGGGGAGGATGAAAAGCGGCTGATAGAGATCTCCGTGGAGGAGCTGTTTACTAATATCGCCTCCTACGCCTACGGCGGCAGCAGGGGGCAGGTGTGGCTTCAGTGGGAGATTCGGGATCTGGAGGAGCCTGTGAGGGAGGCGGTTTTCTGCTTTCAGGATGAGGGCGCTCCCTATGACCCGTTTGCCAGGAAGGACCCGGATTTGACAAAGCCCATTGAGGAGCGTCCTGTGGGAGGCCTTGGGATCTATATGACCAAAAGGTTTATGGACCGGGTGGAGTACCGGTATAAGCAGGGGCGGAATGTGACTACGGTGAGCAAAGTATTTGCCCCGGTTTGCGGGTAAGAGGATCGGGCTGTATGGCCGGATAGTCAGAAAAATGTCTGACGGGAGGTGCTTATGAAAAGGTTCTATGATCTGGATCTTTTGGAAAACCAGGTGTTTGGGGCGGGTCCGGAGGAGGAAGATCCCCCCTGGGAGCAGGTTGAGGAGTGGGAGACGCCTAAGGACCTTGAAGGCGGCCGGACGGTGACGCTTACGCTGACAGTGGATGAACAGACCCAGATAGAGTGCAGAGTCATAGGGGTGTTTTTGGAGAGTGATAAGGAGTATATCGCTCTGGAACTTCCTCAAAGCCAGGTCCAGCTTATGGGGCTGGAGCCGGGGGAGGATGACGGCATAGAACTGGTAAGCATCCAGAAGGAAGAGGAGCAGGAGCGGGTAACAGAGAGATTTATGGAGCTGTTCGTAAGGGATGGCGGGCTGGATATGTCCGCAGTACAAAAAACAGAAAGTGAGAAAGAATCATGACAGAGATCATAACAGACAAAAAGATTGACGCGGCCACGGCTCCGAAGCTGGACGCGAGGCTGAAGGAGCTTCTGGCATCCGGGGAGCAGGAGCTGGTGATCAATATGGATGAGACCAATTACATATCCTCCGTGGGGCTTCGGGCTTTTGTGTCCGCCCAGAAAAAGATCAACAAGACCGGAGGTTCCATGGTATTGACCCATGTGAAGCCCTGTATCCTGGAGATCTTTGAGGTGACCGGTTTTGCAGGGGTGCTGACGATTGAAAGCTGACCAGAAGGCAGCCCGGCAGCCTGACCAGATCACTGACCAGATAAACAGAAAGCCGGCCATAGGGGAACTTTCTTTTGAGCAGAAGCTGTGGAAAGGCGGGCAGACCATGCTGCAGAGCCTTCGGCCTGTGGCGCTGTATCTGTGTCTGCCGGCGCTTTTGATGAGCGTGGGGATGGTTCTCTTTGGAGGGCGAAGCGCGGAGGCGGTCATAGGAGACAGCGGCAATTTTTACTATACCCTGGGTATTATGCTGACCATGTATATGTTCCATAAGAGAAGCAGAAAACGGGGGAGCACCCTGTGGGAGGAGTGTACGCTGGAGTATCGGGGGCTTTCCTTAAAGCGGGCGGCGCTTTTGGGGGCCGCGGGCCTGGGATTTGCGGTGTTTTTCTCATCGGTGATCACGGTTGTGCCTTTTCCCCGGGGGCTTATGGATTCTTACCACAGTTCTTCTGACGGGCTGAGAAACGGGACGGATATAGGGTTAGCCATGATATCCACCGTGGTTCTGGCTCCGGTGGCGGAGGAAGTGGTGTTTCGGGGGTATATGCTGGGGCGTCTTTTGCGGTGGTTTACCCAGAAGCAGGCAGTCTGGATTTGCGCGGTGGTATTCGCTTTGTGCCATGTGTCGCTTTTGTGGATGGTTTACGCCTGTTTCATGGGGCTTTTGCTGGCATGGGTGTGTATACGGGAGGATAATATCGCCTATTCCATCGCGCTGCATGTGGGCTTTAACGCAAGCGTTATCCCGGTTCAGTTTATCAACAGCCGCGGGGCGTGGAGAGAGGCTGTATTCGGAAGCGGTTTTCGCATTGCCCTTCTGGGAGGGGTTATGCTTTTCTTGGCAGTGCTGGCTCTTGGCCGGTACAGAAGGGAGGAAATCATATGATAAAAAAGATTGGCCTGGGGGCTTTGGGGTTTGTGCTTGGCACGGTTTTGCTGGGCTTTGGGGCCAATGTGCTGGTGGCAAGGCTGGTGCCGTCCCTTCTTGGCATCTATGAGGGAAATGTGTTGGATTTCGGTCTGCTTTTGGACGGCATGACTTATCTGTACGGCGCCGTGCTTACGGTTCTTTTGTTTTTGGTGTTTTTGTTATTTGCCAGGCCTTCTACGGCAAAGTCCAAAAGACTGATGCGGTCTAAGGCGGAGAATTTTGAGAGCAATCTGGAAAATTCCCGTTTTATGACGGAGAAGGAGCGGGACTCAAATTTTGCACCTCATAAATTCACGAAACTTTCTGAGTCGTCTAAGGATGGAATTCCCGTATATGCTTGTTTCAACAAGAAGCGAAAAGAGCTGGACGTGAACCTGGCTTCTCCCATGCACGGCCTGGTGATCGGCGCCACGGGAAGCGGCAAGACCACCACGTTTATCAACCCCATGATTCAGATTCTGGCCCGGTCCGGGGCCGGCTCTTCCATGATCTGCACAGACCCTAAGGGGGAGCTGTTTCAGCTTCACAGCGGCCTTTTAAAGGAGCGGGGCTACAAGGTGATGGTTCTGGATTTGAGGGACCCTTACAGCTCTTTTCGGTGGAATCCTCTGGCGGAGCTGTACGACCGGTATCAGCTTTACCTGAATACGGGCAATGAGATTTACAAGCGCACCGATTCTGCCGCGGACAGCGGCCTGGAGCTTATAAATCCTCCTGACAGCTACGGGGAGGAGTGGTATGAGTTTGACGGGAAGGCTTACGCCGTGCGGCGGGAGCTTTTGACGTACATAAAGATTACCAGGCAGAAAATTTATGACGAGGTTTATGAGGATTTAAATGACTTGATCAGCGTTATCTGTCCGGTGGAGTCCCAGGACGACCCGGTGTGGGAGAAGGGGGCCAGGTCCCTGATTATGGCGGTGTGCCTTGCCATGATGGAGGACAGCGAATTTCCGGAGCTGGAGATGACCAAGGAGCGGTTTTGTTTCTACAATATTAATAAGGCCATCGGCAATTCGGATAATGATTATGAGGCCCTGAGGAATTTCTTTAAGGGGCGGTCTCCGGTGTCCAAGGCTGTGGGCCTGTCCAAGCAGGTGCTGTCCGCGGCGGAGTCTACCATGGCCAGCTACATGTCCATTGCCTTTGATAAATTGTCCATGTTTAATGACGAGGGGCTTTGTTCCCTGACTTCGGCCACGGATATTGACCCGGTTCAGTTTGCCATGGAGCCTACGGCGCTGTTTTTAAAGATACCGGATGAGAAGGATACCAGGCATGCCCTGGCGGCGGTGTTTATCTTGTGTATTTACAAGGCCCTGATCAAGGTGGCTTCGTCCAGGGAGGATTTAAGCCTGCCCAGGAACGTGTATTTTATTTTGGATGAGTTTGGAAATATGCCCAAGATCGATAAGTTTGACAAGATGATCACCGTTGGCCGTTCCAGAAAGATCTGGTTTAACATGGTGGTGCAGTCCTATGCCCAGCTTGACAATGTGTACGGGGATAAGGTGTCCAACATCATCAAGAGCAACTGCGGCATGAAGATGTTTATCGGGTCCAATGATATTGAGACCTGCGAGGAGTTTTCCAAGCTGTGCGGCAATATGACCGTGTCCACCTCCAGCATTTCCTCTTCCATGGGGGATAAGCAGGGCAATATTAACGTGTCCAGCCAGTTGCAGACCCGGCCTTTGATCTACCCGTCGGAGCTGCAGAAGCTGAACAACAAGACGGACACAGGCAATGCCATTATCGTGACTTTTGGAAATTACCCGTTAAAGACCAAGTTTACTCCCAGCTACAAATGTCCCCTTTACCAGATGGGGGCCATGGATTTGACCGAGGTGCGGATGAACGCGTTTTTTGGAGATGAGGTGTACTATGACCTGGAGGAGCGCAATTATATTGTGGCGGCTCTGGAGGAAGAAGAGGACGAAGGAGAGGACCGGGATGCGGGTTAAGTGGAAAGTGGCTGTGGGGGCGCTGGCTCTGGCGGCCTGGGTTCAGATTCCGGCCTGGAGCGTGAAAGCCCGGGGGGAGGTTTACGTATCGGATTCTTTGTATGACTGGAGCGGCAATGCAGACCGAAGCCAGAGCAGCGGGAGTTTGCTGTCCCCTTCGTCCCCCTTGTCCCCTCAGACCTCCAAGAGTCAGGATGATTACACGGGGCCGGGGGCTAAGGCCCAGGTTCAGGAGGAGGACGGGGAGGAGGATTTGGCCCTGGGGGTTCCGTCGGTGACCGAGGTGGCGCTGAAAGAGAAGTACCATGAGGCTTACAAGGTTTACGAGGAGTCTATGGAGGACCGGTTCTTTTTCTATACCAATGTGGCCAACGGGGGGATTACGGACAAGAGCGTGATTTTGGATATTCCCCAGAACATGTTTGTGACCATGGAGAAGGACGGGGCGTTTATCGACTACACCCCGGGGAAGGCGGTCAGCGGGTACGGAACTTACGTGGCGAAATTGACGGCCATTGAGGACCCTGGCCTGCCTTTTTCGGAGCAGGAGGAGTACCGGGCTATTTTCCGGTTCCGCATCCAGGAAAAGCCGCCCCAGGAGGACGGGGAAGGTCTGGGGCCGGGCCAGGACGGCTCGGGGCTGGGCTACCAGGTGGACTGGTCCAGTTTAGCCGCCCAGGAGTCGGGGCAGAGCGGTTCTTCGGGGATTCCGGGGATGGGAAGCTTGGGGTCCGGTCTCTTTGACGGCAGCGGCGGAAATGGAAGCGGCCCAGGGGGCAGCGGTCAGGGCGCATCCGGCGGCGGAAACGGCGACGGGACGGGTTTGGGCGGTAACGGCGAGAACGGCGACGGGACGGGTT
>CAJUPQ010000100.1 GCA_910588505.1 uncultured Hungatella sp.
TTCTTACGCAAAAATTTTGCCATTTTGCGTCAAAAATCATTGATAAGTGGCCTAATCCGGATAAACCAAAACTTTAATTTCGTCACATTGCTGTATTGTTAAGTGAACAAAGGGACGAAGGTGGTTGTGGAACCAGTCAGAGAAGGATAGATGTCCCCATAAAGTATAACGGCTGCAAAAACTCATATTCCGCATACTCAAAACGATCTCCTACTTCTCATACTCCTCAATCATCTCCTCCAAAGACGGGATCTTCTCCAGCTCATCCATCATCCGGTTATACCCCAGACGGTCCAGCTCTTTTAAGTAATCCCCCCAGGTGGCGTCCACATCCACCTGCCCTAAGATAGCCTGGGTGCGGTAGCTGGCCACGTAGGCGTCCAGATCGCCGCTGATCTCCTGGAAGATCTTCTCATATCCCGTCTCATTGGCCAGGTCCGCCTTGTAGGGCCTGTGCTGCCATTTCAGCCATGTGCCGTCCTGGCCCTTGGACCAGTATTTTCCGCCTGCCTGGAACAGCTCCTCCTCGCCGACCCATTTGGTCACCAGCTCCGTCTGGCCGAACTGGCTGAAGCTCCAGGTTCCTTTGTCGCCGGAATTTAACTTGTTGATCTTCACAGGGATTTTGCCGCTCTCGTCCCACTTCCAGTCCACATCCTTTTCCCCGAACATGAGCTTTGCCATGGTCTCCTGATCCCCCGCGCCGAAAATGGTGTAGTTGAAAAACTCCAGGATCTTTGCCAGTTTCTCGTCGTCCACATTGGCGTTGACATAGAACTTCCCGTAAGCCGGGGTGGGGTTCACCACAGCCTGCACCTGGCCGCCGTCAGGCTTAAGGCCGGGAGTTGCCAGGATCTTGGCGTCCGGGTCCCTGTCAAGAAGGGTCAGAGGCGGTCTGTCCATGGCCCAGCTGTTCAGGGTGTTGGTGGAGCTGAGCCAGTAGCCTGCGGCGCCGGTGTTCACCTTGTCCCATGCCAGGGTCCTGTCATTGCTGATGATCTCCGGGTCCAAAAGGTTTCTGGCGTACAGATCCTGGAATCCTTTCAAAAACTCCTTGTACTCCTCCATGGCGTAGCTCTGCTCCGCCCTGCCGTCTACGTCATTAATATCTCTGGTAAACCCGTAGGCAGAGTAAAACTGACCGATCTGGCTGATGCCCCAGTCAGGAGCCGCGGCGCCCAAGGTGTCGTTCTGTCCGTTTCCGTCAGGGTCCTTGTTGACAAACGCGTCCATGATCTCGATAAACTTGCTAAGCTCAATGCCGTCAGAGGCCACGTAAAGCCGGTCGGAGACCTGCTCCACATCCACCCCCAGGTCGATCCCCAGGTTCTCGATCCAGTCATACCGGTAGAAATCTCCGGGGAGATAGTAGTCCACAAACTGGAAGGTCAGGCCTGCCAGGCAGATAAACTCGTCCTCATTTTCCGGATTCAGCACCATCTTATAGATCAGCGGGTTGGCCTCATAATACTCCAGGATCTGGGGGCAGTATTTCTCCACCATAGATCTGGGGATGGTGCGGATCAGCTCCTGCTCCTGCATCCAGCTGGGAGTCTTCCGCTCTGTCCACATACAGTCCGGCATCTCCCCGGAAGCCAGGAGCAGGTCAATGGTGTCGGCTGTCTCCGCCTTCTCCACGGTTATATTGATATTTAAGGCGTCCTCGATCATCTTTTCCGCAAAAGAACCGTCCTCATAGTCAGAAAAGCACCACTGTCCTGTGTAGGTAATGTCGTAGGTCTTGTTGGGATCCGGTTCCACACTCCCGTCCCCGCTTCCGGAAACGCTTTTAGAAGAACCGGAACAGCCTGATATAGCCACAATTCCGCACAAGGTCAATGGCAGCACTCGTTTCATCGTTTTTTTCATCATGTTAAACCTCTCCTTTATCTCCTGCCGCCGGTTTCTCTTCCGGCGGCAATCCTATGGCAACATCATTTCCGGTCCGGCGGTTTGTCCCAAACCAGCCGAACCTTGTAAGGCCCAAAGCCTTTCCCCGCTTATCCCAGAGCCTCCAGCTGCTCCCTTCCGATCCGCCGGATCCTGGTCCTTGCCAGACAGCTTCCGTCCTCCGGGCCTCCCGCGTTGTATCCCAGAAGCAGGGCGTCATCCAGAAAGTGCATGGCGCAGTAGCAGTATCCATGGTCCTCCTCCCGCTCAAAGGCCGTTCCCTCCGAGAAGGTTTTCCCGTTATCCCTGCTGACCGCGATCACATAAGGCGTCCGCCCTCCTGTAAACACTTCTGTCTTTCCCCGCCCGTTGTACTCCGGGATCGGGTTCCACACAGCCCAGATGTCCCCGTTTCTGTCCCGTTTCATACTTAAGGGGCTGTTGGGAGCCGTGAACCGGGACGGCTCTGCCCCGGTCCAGGTGTTTCCATTGTCCAGGGAGTACATCTCATACTGCCTTCCCAGGTCCGTCCTGGCAAATCCCCAAAGGATGCCCGGGGAGAGCTCCAGCACCCCCGGTTCCTGAAGCCCTGACAGACAGTTTCTCATGGCGGGCATACAGCACTTTCCATCCGCGGCCCGCCAGGTGGCTCCGTCGTCGTCAGAATAAAAGAACACTGCCTCGGACCGGCTGTCCAGATAACGACTCTCCTCCGCCTCTCCATCCGTCCTGGCCTGGCAGCAGTTCTCCTTCACCTCTGTGTCCGCCACATCCGGATAACAGCTCTCCTTCGCCTCTATATCCGCCCTGGCCTGGTAACCGCTCTCCCTCGCCTCTCCATCCGTCCTGGCCGGATAACGGCTCTTCTTCTCCCCCAGCCGCCCTGCCCTGTGGCAGGCCGCCGGGATCAGGATCCTGCCGCTTGAAAGCCTTACGACCCGGTCATTGTTCACCACGAAAAATCCTTCCTGGGGCGTACACAAAACCCGCTCTGACCAGGTCTGCCCGTTGTCCGCGGACCGCCGCAGATACATCTGCATCATGGTGTGAGTGTGGCGCGCCAGGTAGAACAAGCCGATATCCCCGTCTGCCATCTCCATAAGGGACAAAGACATGATGTTTACCGACTTCTCCCCCTCGCAGGTCAGAAGGGTCCGCTCCTGTCCAAAGCTTCTGCCCCCGTCCGAGGACGTCGCGGCGCAGATATCCGACACGCCCCAGTCCTCGCACCCGTCCCCCTTAAACCGGCTGTACACAAACAGCACCTGCCCGTTTTTCAGGCTTAAAAAGGCCCCCTCGCTGTTGCGCGGATTTTTCTTCTCCTTTGACGGGATAAACTCAGCTACAACCTTTCCCAGCTCTCTGTATTCCATCTCTGCTCTTTTTACCTCTTTTCCAACCCTTTCATTTTTCCAACTCTTTTCAAAATCACCGGACGGTCTGTCAGCCTTTCACAGCGCCCACCATGATCCCCTGGACAAAATATTTCTGCAAAAACGGGTACACTGCCACAATGGGCAGCACCACCAGGATGGTGGTGGCCGCTTTGATGGTGTCCGGGTTGGTGTCCACCAGGGCCCCGATGGCCTCCACTCCTGACGCCCCTGTGGACGTGGACGCTGTCAGGCTGTCCAGCATTCTCCGGAGCAGATACTGCAGGGTGGTCAGGCTCGCGGACCTGCGGCAGTAGACCATGTTGTCAAACCAGGCGTTCCACTGCCCCACCATCTGCCACAGGGCCACTGTGGCGATAACCGGCTTGGACAGAGGCATGATGATGGACGTAAAGATCCTCACCTGGGACGCCCCGTCGATGGAAGCCGCCTCCTCCATGCCCTTGTCAATGGAGAAGAAATAGTTCCGGATAATGATGGTATTGTAGATCGAGAACCCGGTAGGCAGCACGTACACCATAAAATTGTTTAAAAGTCCCAGCCGCTTCATGTTCAGATACGCCGGGATCATGCCTGCGGAAAAGAACATGGGGATCAAAAGCACTGCCGTAATAAACTTTCGAAACGGCATGTCCGTCCTGGTCAGGGAGTAGGCTGCCATGCAGCACACCACAGCGTGAACCATGGTCCCTATGACGGTCCTGAGCACGGATATGAGAAACGCCGTGATGATCTCATTGTCCTGGAAACAATATTTGTACGCGTCCAGAGTCCACACCTTTGGGAACAGGTTGATGTGCATATAGGAAATATCCTGGGCCCTGGAAAAGGACCGCACCACCACGTCCCAGAACGGCAGCAGGATCGTAATGCAGAATGTGACCATAAACACCGCGTTTAGGATGTCAAACGTCCGGCTTGCGGCGGATTGCTTCATCTTTACTCTCTTTACTTCTTCACGTGCCATATTATCTCTCCTTTCCCCGGGATCAAATGATCTTGTATTCCGGATTGGCCTTTCTGGCAAACCAGTTGGCGATCATCACCAGGGCAAGGCTGACCACGTTCTGGAACAGGCCGATGGCTGTGGAGAAGTCGTACCGGCTCTCAACCATTCCTTTCCTGTACACATAGGTGGAGATCACGTCCGCCGTCTGGTAGGTTGCGTCATTGTACAAGTTAAACACCGGGTCAAATCCCACGCTTACCAGGCTGCCGATGTTTAAGATCAGCATGGTACACATGGTAGGGAACATGGCCGGCAGGGTGATATATAACACCCGATGGAACCGGTTTGCCCCGTCAATAGACGCCGCGTCGTACATGGTAGTGTCAATGCCTGATATGGTGGCCAGATAGATCACAATGCTGTACCCGGTGGTCTTCCACAGGTTGGCAATGAGATAGATCGGCACAAACATATCCTTCTGGGCCATAAAATACAGCGGCTTATCCAAAACTCCCAGCTTGATCAGGATGGCGTTGACCACGCCGCCTGTGGGGGAGAGAAGCTGATACACAAAGGTGCCCACCACGACCCAGGAGAGAAAATGAGGCATGTATGTAATGGTCTGCACCACGCTCTTAAACTTGGTGTTTACGATCTCATTTACCAAAAGCGTAAAGATGATGGTCACCGGAAATGTGGTCAGAAGGGTTAAAATACTGATCTTCAGGGTATTTCCCAGCACCCTGTAAAAGTTAGGGTCTGAAAACAGCGCCTGAAAATGCTTAAGCCCCACCCACTCGCTGCCCTCGATGCCTCTGGCCATCTTGTAATCCTTAAACGCTATGACAAGGCCCTCCATGGGCATATAGCAGAACAGGACCACAAGGATGATCGCCGGAAGCAGAAACATGTAAAAAGGCAGATATTTTTTCAGCTCTTTTTTCAGGTTTCCGTTTCCTGTGTGTCTCGTTTTCCCCATTGTATCCTTCCTTTCTTTTTGATACTGATTGTCGTCTGCTACAAGTTTATGTCCATACGCCCGGGCGTACTTCTTTGTTTATGGCCCTTTTGATGTCTGGCCGGACACCGAAAAGGCCTTATATTCTATATTCAGTACCCGGCCACAGGACGCCGCTGGTCCGGAATCTGCATGCCCGCAGCGCCCTGTCGCCGGATGATCCTTACATGTTCGGGATCAGCTTCATGTCAAACTGAAATCCTTCCTCTGCCAGCTTGTACCTGCCTAAAAGCTCTGGTCCGCAGCTGTTTGATCCAATACCGTTTTGCCTGTAATCCAGGCACAGCACCATACACCCGCACTCTTCTAACTCATAATTGTGACCCTTTTTCGTCAGCTCCTCCTGGGTGTATACGGAGGCGTTAAAGCTGAAGGGTTTTGTGCTTACGGCGGCCAGCTTCATCCGGCCGTTTTCTGTCTTTTCTATCTTTTCTATCATGACATAGTCGCAGTCAAAGTGGCTGCCGTTTTCCTGGGGACGGATATAGTCCTCATGAAGATCTTTTACCCTGCTTTTGTACAGGCCGTGGCTGGCTCCCCGGCATTTATCCACATAGCTTTCCTGGGGGCCTAAGCCGCAGTAGGTTACCCGGTCAAATTCCTTTGGCAAAAACAGACGCAGACCGAACCTGGGAAGCTGGGGAAATTCCATGTCCCGCTTCACCTTCATGGACACTGCCAGCTCCCCTGCCGGCCCTACCATCCAGTCCGCCTCAATATCCAGGATTCTCTGGATGGAGTCCGCCACAAGGGACATCTGGCAGCGGATGTGGAGCCCGTCTTCCTCCCGGATACAGCAGGTTTCATAGGCCCTGGTAAAAGCCTGGTCATAGAAAGCCCGCTCCCACTCCAGTTTAAGCTTCCGGTCATTGTCCGTGGGAGCTCTCCAGATATTGACCTCCATAGGTTTCAGGAGAAGCTCCCCTCCCACATTCCAGGAGGTAAACATCCCTGCGCGCTTGTCAAAGATACAGGAAAAACCGCCGCCTTTTATGGTCAGATATTTGTCTGTCTCCTCCACATCAAAACCTGGATATTTGGTCTCCCTGCCTTGGGCCTGCGGGCCTTCCGCCTCTCTTTCTTTCAGGCTTTCCCCGCCGTCCCGCCCGCTAACCGGCCATTGATCCAAAAGCCTTTTTGCGGTCTGATTCTGGTTGTCCTCACTGGTCAAGGGGATCTCGTCAAATCCCAGCAGATACCCCTCTGTGAGAAGCTCGCTTTCCTGTTTGAGACAATAGCACACTTTCAGGAAACATCTGCCCTTTTTGGGGATATGGACCCCCAGAGAGATCTGCCCTTTTTCGTGAGGTTTTATGGAGGGAAGCTCATGGATCTTTCCCATGGATACCACATTGCCGTCGCACAGGGTCTCGTACACCAAAATCAGGTAGTCCTTCAGATCCACAAAATCCATATGATTTTTCAGCTCCAAAACCCCCGTCTCCTGGTCATAGGCTGTGACTCTGGCCGGGCGGTGGACGTTTTTGTACTCCAAAAGCCCTGTGTGAGGGGTTCTGTCCGGGTACACCAGGCCGTCCATACAGAAATTGCCGTCGTGGAGCCTCTCTCCGTGGTCGCCACCGTAAAAATACATGGCTTTTCCGTTTTCAGCCTGACCTTTGTACACGGCGTGGTCGCACCACTCCCACACAAAGCCGCCGCACATGTTGTCATGGCTGTCCATCACCTGAAAATAGTCTTCCAGATCCCCGGGGCCGTTGCCCATGGCATGGCAGTATTCGCACATCAGGTAAGGTTTATCCGGGCTGTTATCCAGATACTCCCGGATCTCCTCAAAGGAGGGATACATCCTGCTGTGCAGGTCTATATTGGAAAAATCGTACTTTCTCTTTTTGCTCCTGTAAAACGCGCTTTCAAAATGGGTCAGCCGCCCGGGGTCAAACTCTTTGGTCCACTTGAGGGACTCCTCAAAGGTGCAGCCGTAGGCGCACTCATTTCCCATGGACCAGACCACCACGCAGGGCCGATTCTTGTCCCTGTGGACGCAGAGCCGCACCCGGTCCAGGGTGGCCTCTATGTACTCCGGGTTGTCCGCGATCCGCTCGTTCCACCTTGCGGCCCGGTTCTCCCAGGACAAGTCCTTAAGGAACTGGTACTGAGTCCCATGGCTCTCATTGTCCGCCTCGTCGATGACCAGAAACCCGTACCGGTCGCACAGCTGGTAAAAATAGGGCGCGTTGGGGTAATGACTGGTGCGGACGGCGTTGAAATTGTGCTGCTTCATCAGCAGCAGATCCTGCTCCATCTGCTCTTTTGTGACCACAAATCCGGTGACCGGGTTGGAATCGTGGCGGTTCACCCCCCGGAATTTTATGGGGCTTCCGTTGAGATACACCACGCTGTCACGGACCTCGATCTTGCGGATGCCAACCTTCTCCTGGATGATCTCATGGTCCGTCTCAAAGGTCAGGGTGTACAGACAAGGCCGCTCCGGATCCCACAGCTTAGGATCTTTGATGTTCAGGCGAAGCCTCTTCTGGTATCCCTTTCCCTTTTCTGCTTCCGGCAGTTCCTCCCAGTCCATCTCTGTATCCAGCCTTCTTCCGGCCATATTGGTCAGAGAGACCTTTACCGGAACTACCTGGTCAAAGAACCGAATGCGCACCTCCACCCACGCCTGCCCGCCTTTTAAGTCCGTGGTGATAAAGTAGTCAAAGATCCCCTGTCCGGCCCGCTTTAACAGGTATACATCCCGGAAAATGCCGCTCATGCGGAACTTATCCTGATCCTCCAGATAGCTTCCGTCGCACCATTTCAGCACCAGCACCGCCAGCCGGTTCTCTCCCTCCCGCACATGGTCTGTCACGTCAAATTCGCTGGTGGAGTGGGAGACCTGGCTGTAGCCCACAAACGTGCCGTTGAGCCACACATAGAAACAGGAGTCCACGCCCTCAAAGTTTAAGTACGCCCTGGGCGCGTCTTTTTCCTTCTTATAGGAAAAACGGTACACATAAGCTCCGCAGGGATTGTCACAGGGCACATAGGGCGGGTCCAGGGGAAAGGGATACCGGATGTTGGTGTACTGATGCCGGTCATACCCGTAGTTCTGCCACACCCCTGGGACAGTGACCTCAGAAAATGCCTCCCCGCAGAAACCTTCTTCCCAAAATCTCTCCTCCAGTTCATAAATACTGTCATAGTACCTAAATTCCCATGTCCCGTTTAACATCTGCTGCCTGCCTAACCCGTCCTTGTCCCTGGGCATATAGTAAGCCCTTGGCGGCATAGTGTTTACATGGAGTTTTTTCAGATCCTCATAATATTTTTCTACGATCACGGCTTCCTTCCCCTTACTTTTTATGATAATCTGATTATAGTGAATTTCAGGAAATCCGTCCATGAACAAGATTGGACAAACCATGCACAAAATGATATAATGTTCTTGTCGATCACTTTTCGGACGCGCGTAAACGGAGGGATCCCCATGTACATGAACGCAGGATATCTGCACAACTCCCTGATGGATTTTAAGGACAAGACAAAACCTCTGGTGGTGGGAAGCTGCGGCACCTACCGCCTCTACACCAGGCCCAAGCTGCCCACCTACCGCCCCAGAGGCCGCATTGACTTTCAGCTGCTCTACGTGGCGGCGGGGAAGGCCCACTTTTTTTTCGATGATGAGGATGTGACCGTCACAGCGGGACACATGGTTTTGTATCTGCCCAAGGAAATGCAGAGATATGTATACTATGGAGTTGACCAGACCGAAGTGTTTTGGGTCCATTTCACAGGAAGCGACGTGAAGAATATTTTGAAAAAGTACGGTATCCCCCTGACCGGCCACGTCTTTTACACAGGCCAGTTTCCGGAATACCAGAACCTGTTCCAGAAGATGATCCAGGAACTTCAGATGTGCAGGCCCCACTACGAGGAGGTCCTGTCCCTCCACCTGCGCCAGCTCCTGATCCTCATCAGCCGCCAGCTTCAGGGCGGACACAAGACGGCGGACTATGTACAAAATGAAATGGAAGCCGCCATCCGCCATTTCAGCGAGAACTACAACACGGACATTGTCATCGATGAGTACGCCCAAAGCATGCACCGGAGCACCGCCTGGTTCATCCGCAGCTTTAAACAGTATACCGGCATGACCCCCATGCAGTACATCATTTCCGTCCGCATCGCCAACGCCCAGAGACTCCTTGGGACCCCGGACTACAATGTGACTGAGGTGGCCTCCATTGTCGGGTATGACAATCCGCTGTATTTCAGCCGGCTGTTTAAAAAACAGACCGGGATATCGCCTACGGAGTATCGGAAGAATCTGTGAGTTACAGGCTGAAAGCTTACATTTGCAGTATACTTTAACCCATAATATAATGGGTATGGAGAATACAAAAAACGGATGTGCAATATAGAAGGGATTGAAATCTTTATGGGCATTTATGTTAATCCTGGAAACACATTATTTAAAGAAGCAGTAAATTCCATGATCTATGCGGATAAGACATGACTGATTTCCCATATAAACAGAGTTCTGAATACAAAACAGAAAAATCTGTGCGTCAGCCGCCCCCGGTGCTTTGGAAAATCCATGGCAGCAGATATGCTTGTCGCCTACTACAGCAAGGGGTGTGATTCAGCAGAATTATTTAACGGCAGAGAGGCCAAAAAAGCAGAGGATTTTGATATACATCTCAATCGGCACAATGTCATTCGATTAGATATCCAGCGCTTTTTAGAGACGGAGAGGGATCTTACTACATTTATCGCTGATATTGAGTTTAAGGTAATCATGGAACTCAAAGCCGAATTTTCCCAGTGTAAGAATATAGAAATTGACGGAAAGCTGAAGACAGCCCTTGATCAGATATTTTTTCAGACAGGGAATGGATTTCTGTTTATTATTGATGAGTGGGATTGTGTATTCCGGCTCGCGCGAAATCATGAAAAGACACAGAGAGAGTATCTGGATTTTCTCAGAGGTCTTTTTAAAGGGGCAGAGTACGTGGAACCGGCTTACATGACAGGGATTCTGCCGATCAAGAAATACGGAGATCACTCTGCGATCAATATTTTTAAACCTGGATTATGATGTCAAGAGCAAAATATAAAGGAATATTGACATAGATAGGCTCTCGGAATCTTGAGCCTGCCGACCAAAGATCAGTGGCTGTCCGAACATTGAAAAGTAAATATTGTCCAAAATAGAGTTGCTGAAATAAATTCGTAAATAAATTTTGAGAAAAAGGGCGCAGTTTACTAGACCATGCGCCAGACAGGGTTT
>CAJUPQ010000101.1 GCA_910588505.1 uncultured Hungatella sp.
TCCACGTACGCCTCATAAATTTATGCATATCCGACAAAAATCATCTCACAAAATCAGGCACAAAGAGACTCCGAGAGTACATATTTTTCTCCGGGTGGCCTGTTTTTAAAATTCCATATGGAAAGCCGGACTGGACCATCCTTCCCTTCTCTGTCTGGCATCACGACTGCCCTCGCCCCCTTGCTCACTCAATAATACATTTTCCTTAAAAAACCCTTGACTATATAGCTGCTATATGGTGTTTAATCTCCATCGGATGTTTTATGGAAACGATGAGGAAATCATCCTTCAGATTCTCCGGGAACAGGTGGACAGGAACGGGTTCAGGTCAGGAAAGGGTGGGGAGATTAAGAAGCGGAATGTGTTTTGTCCCTGAGGCACCAGGTGATTCCCCTTTATTATGAAAAGGTTGTGGCATTAAAAAAAGTGCTTGAATCAAGCACTTTTCATGCGGATAACAGGAATCGAACCTGCACGGTCTCCCACCAGAACCTAAATCTGGCGCGTCTGCCAATTCCGCCATATCCGCAGATTTGAAACTACTGAATATTGTATCAAAGGCGTTTGTATTTGTCAATACAGAACCTGCGTCATCGGTGATAAGTACACGGGTCATAAGCATAATTGGCAGATGAACAGATCAACAGGTTGCCAGTTCAGCTCCCATAACCGATATAACCGTTGCGAAGCCTCTTGAACGGTTATATCGGTCTGGTAGATTGTCCCACCATAAGCTCTCCCCGAAATACATTCTGTCGGTTTGGGGCTTTACTGTGGATCATGTCAAAGAGAAGGTTTGTGGTAGCCAGAGCCATCTCCTCTACCGGCTGACGTATGGTAGTGATGGTCGGGTTATAGTAGCGGGCAATGTCTAAACCGTCAAAACCGGCGATGGAGTAATCCTCCGGCACGGATCTTCCGGCGTCGAACACTGCCTTGCAGGCGCCGATGGCCACGCTGTCCGACACGGCAAAGAGAGCGGTAAGATCCAGGTCCGAATCCATCACCCTCTGCATTTGGCGGTATCCGTTGCCCATGGTGTAGCACTCAATGTCCTCGTCGCTGTAAAAGATCCACCTGGGGTCAGGGGGGATGTTGTGGTCTAAAAGGGCCTTGCGGTATCCTAAGAGCCTGAGCCTTCCGATGCTCTCATCATCGGGGGTGGCGGCCAGGATGCCGATCTTCTTATGACCTTGGACGCAGAGATAGCTGACCATCTTATAGCTCTCCGCCATGTCGTCCACAGATATACTGGAGAATTGATCCTGGTCCATCTGCTCTGTGGAGGCGATGGTAGACAGGACAAAAGGGATATCCAGCTGCTTTAACTTTTCCTGGCTGTGGGAAAAACATCCTCCCAGGAAGATAATGCCCTTGGGTTTTTTCTCCTTTATCACTTCCATGGCCGCGTCCACCTCATTTTCCCCGCTGTCAACCCGGTGCAGAAGGAAGGAATACCGTCGGTTCTGGATCTCCTCGCCGAAAATTTTTATCATAGTGCTGAAAAATGGATTGTCAATGCCTTTGATAAAGACCACAATGGTTCTGGAAACCGACCGTTTCAGGTTTCTCGCGCTGTTGTTGGGGATGTAATTGTGTTCCCGGATAATCTGAAGGATCATATTTTTTGTCTCCTCATTGATATCCGGGTGATTGTTGATGGCCCTGGACACGGTGCTGACGCCTACACCGCAGATCCTGGCCACATCTTTGATGGTAATACTATCCATGTAATAAGTCCTTTCAGCCTTTTACTGCTCCGGCAACCACGCCTTCGATGATGTACTTCTGGCAGAAAAGGTAAAATATGATGATGGGGATAATGGCAAGAACCAGCACGCCCATCATGGCGCCCATGTCAATGGAGCCGTAGCCGCCCCGCAGATACTGGATGGCGATAGATACGGTTTTAAACTGCTTCATGTCCAGGTTTAAGTAGGGCAGCAGGTAATCGTTCCAGATCCACATGGTCTGGAGAATGGCCACAGTGACACAGGTAGGCTTCATGATGGGAAGCACCACGTCAAAAAAGGTGTGGATAGGCGTACAGCCGTCGATCATGGCAGCCTCCTCGATCTCCAGGGGAATGGACTTTACAAAGCCCGTAAACATAAACACCGAAAGTCCGGCCCCGAATCCCAGATACACGATGATAAGCCCCCACGGCGTGTTCAGCTTTAACATGTTCACGATCTTTGACAGGGGGAACATGACCATCTGGAAGGGTACGATCATGGAAAACAGGCAAAGATAGTAAAAGATGCTTGTAAACGTGTTCTTCACCCGCACGATGTACCAGGCGCACATGGAGGTACACAGAAGGATCACGGCCACTGAGCCTACGGTGATAAACAGGGTCCACCCAAAAGCCTCAAAGAACCCGGTTTTTTCGATGCCGTTAATATAGTTCTCCAGACCTACAAACATCTTATCCGTGGGGATGGCAAAGGGCCTGCGGCTGATGTACGCTTTTTTCTTAAAAGAATTAAGGACCACCAGGGCGATGGGGCAGAGCCACAACACGGAAAGCAGGGAGAAAAATATGGTCATAGCTGTATTTTGCGCTGCGTTCTTTTTACCCATTACTGTTCAATCTCCTTTCTTCTGGTGAGGACATTCTGCGTCACGGCGATAATGCCCACAAGGATGAAAAATACCACGGCTTTGGCCTGGCCCACGCCCTCCCAGCCGGCCCGGCCGTAGAAGGTGGAAAAGATGTTTAAGGCCAAAAGCTCCGACATGTTGGAAGGTTCTCCGTTGGTCAGGGCCAGGTTCTGGTCAAACAGTTTGAAGCTGTTGGTCAGGGTCAAAAAGGTGCAGATGGTGATGGAGGGCATGACCATGGGCAGAGTTACATTTTTCAGGATCTGCCAGTTGGTGGCCCCGTCGATCTTGGCCGCCTCCACCAGATCGCCGGGAACATTCTGTATTCCGGCGATGTAGATGATCATCATGTACCCGATCTGCTGCCAGCACATAAGGATCACCAGCCCCCAGAAGCCATACACCGAGGAGTAGGTCAGAGTACGCTCCACCTGCAGAAGGATACCGTTTAAAAGCAGACTCCACACGTATCCAAGGATGATGCCTCCGATTAAGTTGGGCATGAAAAACACGGTTCTGAACAGGTTGGTGCCTTTGATCTTTCTGGTCAGCAGAAGGGCGATGGCAAAGGCGAAAAAGTTGATGAACACCACGGTGACAATGGTAAACAGGGAGGTGTACCACAGCGCGTGGACAAACGTGCCGTCGGTGAGAATCTTGGTGTAATTGCTAAAGCCGATAAAGGTGGCGTCATTGATGGTGGTGAACTTGCAGAAGGACAGCCACACGCCTACCAGAAACGGAGCGATAAACCCCATGGTAAATGCCAGAAGGGTAGGCAGGACGAAAATTGGAAAGTACCGTTTGATTGCTTTGTCCATAGATTTTTCTTCCTTTCCGGGGATAATGGAAATGGGGCAGACCTAAGCTTCTGCCCCATGAGTTGTTATAAGGAGATGATTCCGCTTTTAGTTGTTGGCTGCCTGGTACTCTGTGGCCCAGCCGTCCACAAACGCGGTCACTACGGCATCCCAGCTGCCAGTACCCTGAGCATACTCAAGCATAGCGCTTCCAAGCTGATTCTTCCACTCCTCAGAGGGCATGGTGGTAAAGTTCCATGATACGGAAACCGTGCCTTTCTTTACATATTCGTCAGCAATGGCTACCAGCGGGTTGGCCGGCAGATACTCTTCGGTGAAGGTGGAGAATGGAGTCACAAAGCCCATCTCCTTGGCAAGTCCGTTCTTTCCGGCATCGCTCTCCACAACCCACTGAAGGAAATCAAGGGTAGCCTGGATGTTGGCTTCGGAGGCCTTGCTGTTGACGCACCAGTAGTTCTCGGAACCGGTACACAGCCCCTGATTCGCCTCCTTGTCAGCTCCGATGAAGATGGGAAGCATGCCAAGATCCTCGTCCGCTACCTCGTTGTCCTTGATGTCATTGTAAGCCCAGGTTCCGTTCTGATAGAAGACAGCCTCGCCGAGAGCAAACTCAGAGGCAGAGTCCTCCCCGGTCTTGCCGGACAGAAGGGTGGGAGCGCAGGTGGAGTCAGTGATATACAGATCAAAGATCTGCTTGAAGTTGTCAAGGTAGGTTCCCTTCACCGCGTCTGTGGAGGTGATGCCGTCTGCCAGGTACTCATAGTACAGAGGCAGGTTAGCAAGGTGAGTCTTGAATCTCCAGTCGGAGGAGGCGTCAAAGCCTGCGGAGGTAAATGCCCCGGCAATCCCCAGGTCGTCTTTCTTAGCCTGGATGTCGTCGGCAACTTTCTTTAAGGTGGCGAAATCTTTGATGTCGTCCGCGGAGGTGATGACTGCGCCGTCCATGTTAATATAGTCGTTTAACAGCTTCTTGTTGTAGATCAGGCCGTAGGTCTCGATAACATAAGCAATGCCTTTTACGGATCCGTCGTCGCCTATGAGGGCAAAGTCATCGCTGGACAGGTCTTTGTAGACAGCAGAGTCTTTTAAATCGTAGCAGTAATCTTTCCAGGAAGCTAAGCCTACCGGTCCGTTTACCTGGAACAGGGTGGGAGCTTCGGACTTGGCCATCTCGGATTTCAGCGTCTGCTCGTAAGTGCCGGAGGCTGCGGTTACCACGGTTACAGGAACGCCGGTCTCCTTGGTGTAAGTCTCTGCCAGAGCTACCCACTGGTCTGCCTGCTCCGGCTTAAAGTTCAGATAGTAAACAGCTCCTTCACCGGAAGCTGCCGGGGCCGGAGCGTCGCTGCCGCCTGCCGCGGCGGTAGTTGTGTCCGCGCCGGAGTCTGCCGCCGGGGCCGTTGTAGTGGGTTCTGCGCCCTGGTCCGCGGAACCGCCGCCGCATCCGGCCAGAGAACCCAATGCCATGGCTGCTGTCAGCCATAATGCCATCATTTTCTTCGTTTTCTTCATAATAATTCCTTCCCTTCTTAAAATTTGCTAATACTGGTTGCGCAAGCAGGATTCGGCGAGCGGCGTCTGCGGTTTAAGTCAAAACCGAAATCAGCGATCATGGTTTTGAGTTGGGACACTGTTTGGAACCGAACCCGGTAACGATATCGGTAACGTTACCAATCTTGTAATGTTAATATAGCACATTGACAGTGAGTATGCAAGCTGAAAAAATCAGAAATCATAATTTTGGTAATATTGTATGGATTGGAGAGGAAGATTTGAGCAAAATAACTAATTGAAATTTGACAAAGACTTTTTTATAATAGTTACAGTTACAAACGTTTGTTACTCTCCGGAGGCTTTTCCGTAAAAATACAAGTTATTTTGTGTTTTTCGCAGGGCGCTTCGGCTTTTTTATTGCCTTTTTGAAGGATAGGTACAGAAAATGATTGTGGTGAAGAATATCAATAACAATGTGTCCCTGTGTCTGGACAGCAGCAATCTGCAGATGTATGAGACTATGCGGCAGGAATACAAAGCTGTGGCAGACTGTGTGGACAAGATCGGCGAGTATTATGAGTCAGTTACGTCGGCCGAGTTAAATGAAGAGGAAAAGCTCTATCTGATCCTGCACATTAATCGGGTGTGCAGCAAGGAATCGGAGTCATAGGGAAATCAAAGGGAAAAGGGTTGTTATCCCGGCAGGACGGGAGCTTGACCTTCCCTGGAGACAAATGACATATGCCCGTGGATATGTCATTTGCCTTCGGGGAAGGCCTTTTTGTTTCAAATGCAATGAAAAATTAAGAAAAGGAGAATGTGAGATGGCGGACAACAAGCAGATTGCCCAAAGGACATTGGAGGCTGTGGGAGGAAAAGAAAATGTGATCCAGGTGGCTCACTGCATGACAAGGCTGCGCTTTAACTTGAAGGACCAGAGCCTGCCAAAGGATGAGGAGGTGAAAGGGATCGACGGCGTGCTGGGGGTGGCCAGGTCCGGGGGACAGTACCAGATTATCATTGGGCAGAATGTGTCGAAAGTATATGAGGAGGTGCGAAAGATCGGAGGGTTTGGCAGGGAAGCTGCAGAGGAAGGACAGACAGAGACGGCTCCTGAGAAGCTGACATTAAAGGCTGTCGGGAGTAATGCGCTAAATTATGTGTCAGGCAGTATTACCCCCATGATTCCCGTTCTCATGGCTGCCGGTATGTTTAAGACTATGATGGCGATTCTGGGGCCGGATTTTCTGAAGGTGATCTCCGCGGAAAGTCATATGTATATTCTGCTGGATTTTCTGTACGACGCCGGTTTCCCTGTGCGTTCTGGCTCCTGCCGGAGCGTTTATAGGGGAGTATGTGTCAAACGGACTGATCGTTTTCGGCGGTGTGGGAGGTTTTGTGGCTGTAGGCCTGGTTGCGGCGCTGTGGCAGCTCCTTGTTATGACGGGGATGCATCATGTCCTGATGCTGATGATGCTGAACAATTTGTTTACCATAGGGTACATGGATGGGGTTTGCGTTTCAGGAGCTTTCGCGACCTTTGCAACCTTTGGAGTTGCCCTGGGGGCGTTTTTGCGGCTGAAAGATAAGAAGGAGAAATCTATGAGTCTGGGATTTTTTGTCTCAGGGATTCTTGGAGGCGTCACGGAACCGACCCTGTACGGCCTTTGTTTCAGCCATAAAAGGACTTTTGCCACACTGATGGCAGGGGCTTTTGCAGGCGGGATCTATGGGGGGATTACCCATGTTGCCATGTATCTGCTGGGTAGTACCAATATACTTACGGTTATGGGTTTTATTGCCGGAGGAACCTCCAATATGGTCAATGGCTGTATTGCCTGTGGACTGTCCTTGATTGTGTCGGCAGTGCTGACCTATTTGTTTGGGTTCTCCGGACAGGAGCTGGAGACGGCGGGATGATAAATCTTCCCGCAGAGAATGGTGGAAGCAAGCGCTGTCAAAAATTGAGACGAATATATAGGAAGGAAAGGAGTTTTTTATGGCAAAGCGTATGTTGGTCCGGGCGGATGACCTGGGATGGACGGAGGCGATTAATTACGGGATCGCGAAGGCGGTGAAAGAGGGGATCATCGGTTCTGTGGGTCTTATGCCCAACATGCCGGCGGCGGGGCATGGGATGGAGCTGCTGGCATGGGAGAAGGTGTGCGTGGGACAGCACACCAACATCTGTGTGGGCAGGCCTGTTACAGACCCAAAGAGGATTCCCAGCCTGTGTCAGGATAACGGACTGTTTAAGCCCAGCAGGGTTTACCGGGCAGCCAAGGAGGATTTTGTGGTTTTGGATGAGGTGGTGCTGGAGATTGAGGCCCAGTACCAGAGGTTTGTGGAGCTGACAGGAAGACAGCCGGGATATTTTGAGGGTCATGCGGTGGCAAGTGATAATTTTTTTAAGGGGCTGGAGATCGTGGCGGACAGACATGGGCTTTCATACCTGCCCATGGCCATGGACAGGCCGGTGCGGTTTCGCGGTACTTTGCTGTATACAAGTATGGACAGCATGAGGCCGGATTATGACCCTGTGGAAAGTCTGAAGGCTGCCGCTCTGAAGGATTACGGGCCTGAAGGGTGCTGTATGTTTGTGTGTCATCCCGGTTATCTGGACGATGAGATCTTACGATCTTCTTCCCTGACGATTCCCAGGGCGCGGGAAGTGGCTATGGCCACGGACCCGGATGTGAGACGGTGGCTGGAGGAGAATGGGGTTGAGCTGGTTACTTATGATGATCTATGATATGTTTTTTGTTCGGCGGAGTTCATGAATAGTAACATTTTAATGGAGATTTTATTGTAAACAGGAGTTTTTTTAATATAATAACCTGTAAGATGGCTAAGTGTCGCGCTGCAAGTTCCGGTTTATCCGGGGCAGGGTGTGTTTGAAAGGAGCTGGGAAATCTTATGGGAATTTATTTGAATCCGGGAAACAGAGCTTTTCTCCAGGCAGTAACCGATGATATCTACATCGATAAGACTGATATGATCGCGCTTATGAACCAAAGGCTGAATAAATCCAGGATCAAGCATGTCTGTGTAAGCCGCCCGCGGCGTTTTGGAAAATCCATGGCGGCAGATATGCTTGTTGCCTACTATGGCAGGGGCTGTGATTCAGGAGCTGGTGCCCCGGGATCTGGAGTCTGAATATGGCGTTTTTTTTACTCCTGACCAGTATGGACTGCCAGGTCGGTGGGGCCATCGCCCAGATTAAAGACAAGCAGTATGCAGACTGGATTCGGGAATATACCAGCGAAATTCTACTGGTTGGTATTAGTTATGACAAAAAAAAGGGACATGCCTGTTTCATTGAGAAGTATTTCATATGACCTATGATATGGCATGATCTAAGCCAGAGGGGACGCCTCTGGCTTTTTAAATCTGTCCGGATTCAACTCCCCGCTGCTTGCAGCGGGGTAATTCATTGGAAGGGCTGGAAAAAATTTAAGAAAAAAATTGACGAAAGTAATTGATAAAAATATCACAATATGCGATAATAGAATAAGCTGTGAAGTTTTCAACTAAAATCTTAATATGCGGAGGGATAAGTTATGAAAGTAACCATTTGTATCGGAAGCGCGTGCCATTTGAAGGGGTCCAGGGAGATCATCAAGGAGATGCAGGATCTGGTAGCTGCCAGGGGGTTAAAGGATAAGGTGGATTTAAACGGCGCGTTCTGCAGCGGGAACTGCGTGAAGGAAGGGGTATGCGTAACCGTTGACGGGACTCTGTTCTCCGTAAAGCCTGAGGATTGCAGCCAGTTCTTTGAGAAGGAAATCGCAGGGAGGCTGTAATCATGGCAATCATTGATTTCAATGCTACCAAGTGCAAGCATTGTTACAAATGCGTCCGCAACTGTGAAGTCAAGGCGATCATGATTAAAGACGGCCGGGCGGAGATCATGCCTGAGAAGTGCGTTCTCTGCGGAACCTGTTTACAGATCTGTCCCCAGTCAGCCAAGAAGCTGGTCAGCGATCTTAGCAAGGTAAAGGGGTACATATTAAGCGGGCAGAAAGTGGTTGTGTCCATTGCCCCGTCCTATATGGGGCTTTTGAAGTACAAGACATTAGGGCAGGTGAAGGCGGCCTTAAAGAAACTGGGATTCACCGACGTGCGGGAGACCTCCGAGGGGGCTGTGCTGGTGACGGAGGAGTATACCAGGCTTCTGCAGGAGGGGAAGATGGAGAATATCATCACCACCTGCTGTCCCAGCGTCAATGATCTGATCGAGATCTACTATCCTCAGCTGGTTCCTTATCTGGCCCCGGTGGTGTCCCCGATGATCGCCCACGGCAGGTTTCTTAAGAAGGAGTACGGGCAGGAGACCAAGGTGGTATTTTTGGGGCCATGTATTGCCAAGAAGAAGGAGTCCCAGGATCCGCGCCATGAGAACTGCATTGACGCGGTACTGAATTTTGGCGAGATCGAAAACTGGCTGAAGGATGAGGATATCTGCATTGAGAACTGTGAGGACGATCCCTTTGAGCGGGTCAATCCTAAGGTGAACCGGCTCTACCCGGTAACCAACGGGGTTATCAATTCCGTCATGGCCACAGAGGGGCGGGTGGATTCTTACAGGAAGTTCTATGTTCATGGGATAAAAAGCTGCATTGATCTGTTCGAGAGCATGTGCAGGGGAGAGATCAAGGGCTGCTTTATTGAGATGAACAACTGTGACGGCGGGTGTATCCAGGGGCCAACCGTGGAGCCGGGGACAGTTTCCCAGTTTAAGGTGAAGATGGATATGGAGGACGCCATTAAAAAAGACCCGGTGGATTCTAAGACTGTGGCCCAGATGCTGGTGGATGTGGATATGGGGAAGACCTTTATGGACCGCTCTGCCAGGGAGCCTATGCCTACGGAGGAGGAGATCCGGGCGATCCTTAAGGAGACCGGAAAGAATCGTCCGGAGGATGAGTTAAACTGCGGCGCCTGCGGGTATCCCACCTGTCGGGAAAAGGCCATTGCCGTGTTCCAGAAGAAGGCGGAGCTAAACATGTGCATTCCGTTTATGCACGCCAAGTCAGAGTCCTTTGCCAACCTGGTTATGGAGACCTCGCCGAATATTGTGCTGATCGTGGATAAGGATATGAAGGTTATGGAGTATTCCGCGGTGGGTGAGAAGTATTTTGGCAAGACCAGGGCCGAGGCGCTGGATATGTATCTGTATGAGTTTATTGACCCGGTGGATTTCCAGTGGGTATATGATACCCACCAGAGCATTCACGGCAAGAGGGTGAAGTATGAGGAGTACAATCTGTCCACCCTCCAGAATATT